>JBBDRC010000173.1:0-4902 GCA_040905625.1 Kiritimatiellia bacterium | reverse complement strand
CGATCAGTTCCCCCTCGTCGGCGATGGCCATGCGGGTGCGGTAAATGGATTTGTTCCCAAGCCAGGTGCTGTGAAACTCCTCCGGGTCCAGATAGACCACCACTTTTTTCGGTGCTTCATCCAAAAGGTTGAAATTCACTTCCAGAGAGAGAGCTGCGGCTTTTTCGAAGCAGTCGTGGGTATCTCCGATAAACAATCCCCGGGTGACCAGGCCTCCCTTGCCGTCGGGGCCGATGACGGTGTGCACGTAGACAATAGGCAGGTCTTGGCAGAACCGGTCCGCGGCCTCATTGAGAATGCGGCGCAGCGGAGTGTCGGCCCGGCCCATCATGCGTTCCATGCCGTAGGCGGCGCCGATAAAATGACTTTCGTTGATCCCTTTGACCCCGCCGGTGCCGACAAAAATATTTTTCGTGTAGTTGGCCATGCCGATCACCTCGTGGGGGACCACCTGGCCTATGCTCAGGATGAGATCGTGTCCGCCCTCCCAGAGCAGTCGGTTCATCTGTGCCGGCCAGGGTTTGGTGTAAATCCCTTCGGTGACTTCGCTGACGAAGTCCGCGGGCACCTCGCCCACGGTGACCACGTCGCGGCGCCAGTCGTGTTCGCGGATCAGCGATTTGGGCAGGGTTGGGTACATGCGGTCCAGTTGCCAGTCGGGCATGGGAACGTGGGTGCCCAGGGCGGGCATGACATCGGTAAGCGCCTCGCCGTAGTACGCATGCGTCATGCAGGTGAGCGGACCCGCCCGGGAGTTTAGACGGGTGAAGTCGGGTGGCACCGCCAGGACTTTTTTGCGTTCCCCCAGTTTGTCCAGGGCCTGAAACAGCAATCGGCGCAGGTCGTCGTCGGTTAAAATCGTGGTGGGAGAGCCTTCTTTGATGTAGAGCATGGATAGGTGTCCTTATTTGAGGTTGTCTGCTTCGAAAGCCGCATACTGTTTCACCAAGGTGTTGTACACCTCGACGGCTTCAGGGTGAGGAGTGAATACGGACTCGAGATCCGGTTGAGTGAAAGGGGAGACGATGTGTTCCCAGTCCGCATCGCCCATGGTGGCCAGGGTCCAGGCGTGGGCGGCCCGCAGCGCGGCGCCCAGGGCCGCGCCGTTGGCGGTTTCCTGACGGTACACCGGCGCATTGTGAACATCGGCCATGATTTGCAGGACTTCCTGATTGGCGGAAGCGCCCCCGGTGGCATAAATGCGGGTGGGAGGCTCGCCCATCCAGTCGCTGTGCAGGCGCATGGACATCATTTGCGCCTCCACCACCGCCCGGCAGTTACCGGGGATGTCGTCTTCGGTAAGTTTTTTGCGATGCACACCGGCTTTAGCCCGGGGCACGATTTCGGGATCGAACCAGGGCAGCATCAACTTTCCGTCATTGCCGGCGGGCGTACTCCGAACAGCCTTGGAAAACGACATCCAGTCCAGACCGAATTCGTCTTTGACCTTTTCGCGGGCCAGCGATCCGTTTTTAAAACAGATCAGGCTCATGTACCCGCCTGCGGGTGAAGCAAACACATGTCCTTCACCGCGCGGATCGGTTTTGCATTCCGACATGGCACCGAACAGAGTGTCGCTGGTTCCCAGACTGATGGCGGTCATGCCGGGCTTCACCAACCCGGTGCCGATGAGGCTGCAGGGATTGTCTCCGGACCAGATGACCGCTTTGGTCCCCGGATTCAGACCGTACCTGAGCACCAGATACGGATTCACCACGCCCAGCACCGTGTGAGAGGGGGCCAGGGCGGGAAGTTTGGAGCGGAGGTCGGGGGCGGTGGCCTCCAGGGCCTGCGGATGCCAGGTGAAGCGGGCGATGTCCATCAGGTTCATGCCGGCCCCGTCCCCGTAATCCATAGGGGAAATTTGGCCTGCAACCAAAGAACTTAAAAACGAGCTGACCAGGGCGATGTGCCCGGTTTGTCTGTACGCCCCGGGTTCCTCTGTGGCGAATTTCCGAATTTGCGGTCCGGTAAAGCGTTCGAAGAGATCAGAGCCGGTGGCCGCCACCGCAGCGTCTTTGCCGCCGAGGGCCTCCCGGATCTCCTCGCATTCACTTGCGGTGCTGTTGTCCATCCACACCGGAGACGTGGGGCGGCTGAGCACACGGGCGACGTTGTCCGCCAGAGATCCGTTCAGGTCCATTTCCCGGATTTGTTTTTCGGCGTTGCCGGTCATGTACACGGAACCGTGTTGTTGTCCGCTGCCGGAGACGGCGAGGATTTCCCCCAGGGGAAGTTTATCTTTTTTCAACTGCTGAAAAAGACGGTCCAGGGCTTCCGCCCAGAGCAGGGGGGAGGAGTGGACCTCATCCGAATTCGGATTCCGGTACACACCGTTCACGGTTTTGTAATCGGGAAGATCCTGGTCGAACCGGATACTGCGGTCATCCAGTATTTGACCCGAGTCAAGGTCGATGAGAATACTGCTAAGGCTTTGGGTGCTGCTGTCGAGGCCGAGAAAATAAGAAGACATAATCTAGAATCCCAGATCCGCAAGGAAGGTAGCGGCGGAACTGATGAGATGTGAGGGTTTGAAAGGCTTGGTGAGGATCAAATCGGGTTTTTGGTCTTTGAAGCGGTTCCGGGCATCCTCGATTTCCTGACCCGTGCAAATAATAACGGGCAGAACGGGAAAGGCTTTTCGGATTTCGATAAAAGTTTTTTCGCCGCCCTGACCCGGCATGATCAAATCCAGAACCACCAGCGCAATCAGCGGGTTTTGTGTGAGTTGATGGAGAGCGTCGTAGCCGTCCTCCGCCTGAAGAATCGGCAGTCCGAGGGGTTCCAGGGTGCGGCGGGTGATGTCACGCATATCCAAATCATCGTCCACAATTAAAATGGCCGGTTCCTGGGCGATTTTCTTATTCAAATTGTGGGTGTTCCCTACCGCGAGGTGCTGATTTGTCTGGTCCTGCTCCATCATTTTCTCCAGGGAGGGGGGCACAAACATGCGGTTTTGCTCCATAAACGTAATTAAGTCCTGTGGGCGGATCAGGTATTTTCCCCCGGCGGTTCGGAAAGAGGGGAGTTTGTCATCCCTGATCCAGCAACAGAGCGTGTTGCGGCTTACCCCGCACAGATTCGCCGCTTTGGGGGCGGAGATGAAGACGGGTTCCGGGAGTGGATTTTTCATGACAAATCAGGTTTTCAGGATGGACGTTGAATGCACCTAACGCTCTTCATACGCAAAATTCAATTCTTTTCAACCGCATCCGATAAAGAACCGAACCTGCGCAGTTTCGGAAAAACGCCCGCCCAGGTTGCCACCACCAGCAGAGTGGCGATACCTCCGCTGACCACGGACACCACCGGAGTGTAGAGTTTCGCCACCAGTCCCGACTCAAAGCCGCCCAGTTCATTGCTGGATCCGATAAAGATGGAATTCACCGCGTTCACACGTCCACGCATAGGATCGGGTGTGATCAGATTGACCAGGGTATGGCGGACCACCACCGAAATGTTGTCGAAAGCTCCGGCCGCAAACAGGCAGACCCAACTGAGCCAGAAGGAAGTGCTGAGACCAAAGCCGATGGTCACCACTCCGAAACCGAAAACTCCGAGCAGCATGGAGCGTCCCGCCCGCCGGAAAGGGGGGAGGTGCGCCACCAGAATTCCCATGAGCAGAGACCCCGCGGCGGGGGCGGCGTTGAGCCAGCCCAGCATTTGCTCCGGTGAGAGGTTGAAAACGGGAGGAATGATGTCCCGGGCGAACACCGGCATCAGGTAGACCGCTCCTCCGAACAGTACCGCGAACAGATCCAGTGAGACCGTCCCCAGCAACACTTTCCGGGTCCAGACGAATTCGATGCCCTCCAGAGCTTCCCGCATCCAGTGGGAGGAGGTCGTTCGTTTGACGTGGGAGATGTGAATCGTGGAGAGGAGACCAATGAACAGAAGCGAGGTTCCGGCGCAGAGGATATAGGTGGCCTGCAGATTCCAACTGAGAATGAAACCCGCCAGAGCCGGTCCGATCAGGGAGGTGCTCTGAAACACGATGCTCGACCATTTGACCCCGTTCTCCAGCAGATTCAGGGGAAGCAGGAGCGGCATCAGGGAGGAGCCGGAGGGTGTGGTCATTCGCATGAAGCATGAATCCACAAACAACAGCAGATACATCCAGCCCACCGGGCTTTGTTGATAGGAGGTGAAGGCCAGCGCGAGAGAAGTGCAGGTGGCCCCGGCCAGACAGACTTTCATGATGGTGATGCGGCTGAATCGGTCCGCCATGACTCCGGCCGGCAATGTGAGGACGATCATGGGAATGCCCTTGATCAATGCGACCAGTCCCAGGGAAAAGGGGTCGTTGGTTCGGGTATAAATCTCCCAGCCGAGGGCCATGGCCTGTGCCTGCGTTCCCATCAGAAACATCAGACGTCCAATCAGCAGATTCCGGAATTGGGGGAACCGCCAGGCCGCGTATGGATCTTCACCGCGTGACATGGTATACCTCTACAGCGTTACGCCCACACCGGTCTGGCCGGCGGTGCGAAGGTGGGTGGCATGGCAATAGGCGATGGCGAGGGCGTCGGCGGCATCATTCTGCGGAATTTCGGACAGGCCCAGCAGGGTTTTGACCATGCTCGCCACCTGACTTTTATCTGCGGCTCCTTTTCCCACCACCCCCTGTTTCACTTTGCGGGGGGCATATTCGTACACCGGCAATCCCGCTCCCGCGCAGGTGGAAATCACGGTGCCGCGGGCCTCGCCGAGAATAAAAGCGGTTTTAATGTTTTTGCAGAAAAAAATGCCTTCGATGGCGACGGTGTCCGGTTTGTCGGATTCGATGAGTTCTGAAATTTTGTCGCGCAATTGAACCAAACATCGGCTGCGGGGCCAGGAGGCGGGAGCGTGAATGGTCCCGTAGGTGAGGGCCTGATGCCGGATTCCGTCGGAGATCAGTAT
>JBBDRC010000172.1:0-4906 GCA_040905625.1 Kiritimatiellia bacterium | reverse complement strand
TGAATCGGTATATAGATCCCCCTTTCTCAATTTTTAATCCTCCGATCAGGAAGAATCACATGTCTGTACGCATCCGTTTAACCCGCGTGGGAAACCGCAACAACCCCTTTTACCGTATTGTCGTCGCCAATGGAATCAACCCCAACAACGGCAAGGCCATTGAATATATCGGCACCTATGACCCCAAAGGCGGCGGTCGCTCGGTGCTGAAAAAAGAACGCTACGACTACTGGCTCGGAGTGGGCGCGATCCCCTCCGATACTGTCCGCTCCTTGATTGGACGCTCCGTCGATCACGCCAGCACCATCCAACAGCCGAAAGCTTCCGTTCAGGCCGAAGCGGAAGTTGTCCCTGAAGATGCCGCCACTGAAGAAGTGGTTGAAGCGTCGGCTGAGTAAGCCCTCTTCTTTCTTTTCCCATGGAAAAATTGCTCCTGAACATCCTGCGCGCCCTGGTTCAGGTGCCTGAAGATCTGGATATTCAGGAAGTGCGGGGTGCCGCCTCCACATTTCTGGAGATTCGTTGCAACCCCGCCGATGTGGGAATCCTCATCGGCAAAAACGGCAAAACCATCAGCGCGATCCGGGTATTGATCAACGCCATTGCCGGACGGGACGACAAGCGAATCGTGCTCGAAGTCATCGAACCCGCCTGAGCCGGCCCCATGCGCATTCATGTGCTCACCCTCTTTCCGGAAATGCTCAGCGGCTTTCTGGAGCAATCGATGATGAAGCGCGCCTCTGAAAAAGGGGCGGTGGAATTTATTCTGGTCAATCCCCGTGATTTCACCACCGATGCGCACCACACCACCGATGACCGCGCCTACGGCGGCGGACCGGGCATGGTGATGAAACCTGAACCGCTGTTCGCTGCTATTGAATCAATCCGGGAACCCGAAAGCCGCATTATTCACCTGTCCCCGCAGGGCCGCCCCTTCACCCAGTCCGACGCCGAGGCGCTGACCGAACAGCCCCACCTCATTTTGATTTGCGGACACTACGAGGGCATCGACGAGCGGGTGCTCGAAACCTTTGTGGATCAGGAGATCAGCATCGGCGATTACGTGCTCACCAACGGAGCCCTCGCCGCCGCGGTGGTGATCGATGCCACCGTCCGCCTCCTCCCCGGTGTTCTCGGCGGCGAAGGCGCCGCAGAAGCGGAAAGCTTCAGCAGCGGCATGTTTGATCACCCCCACTACACCCGTCCCGAAGATTTCCGGGGCATGAAAGTGCCCGGGATTCTCCTCTCCGGCAACCACGCAGCCATCGCCGCCTGGCGACACGAACAGGCTCTAAAAAAAACACAGTCTGTGCGCCCGGATCTCCTGCGGAATGAGAGGAATGAGTGTTCAGGAGAGTAGATGGCGGAATTCAAAAGGAGGTTGGGCTTTTAGCCCGACACAGCAGGGCCATCGGCTCCGGTGACGGCCTGGAAAGACCTCCGATATATTACCATGCATAGGCTTCTGGAGCTTCGCCGCCGGGTCCGGGCCAAATTCCGTCAAGAGCGTTCAGGGTGTCCTCATCCAGCGTGATTTCGGTGGCGCGTACCGCCGATTCCAGTTGCTCCACGGTGCGGGGACCGATAATGGGGGCTGTGACCACCGGATGATGCAGAAGCCATGCCAGGGCCACCACACCGGGACTTTCGCCCAGCTCTTTGCAGAGAGCTTCGTAACGCTCGAGTTGACCCCGGTGTTTTTCGACACGATTTTCGAAGCTTTTTCCGTTCCGGCGTCCGCTGGTTTGCCCTGCCAGTGCGCCTCCCAGCAGACCGCCGCCCAGGGGACTCCAGGGAAGGAGCCCCATGCCATATCCACGACAGGCGGGCACCACTTCGAGTTCAATCTGCCGATTGGTGAGATTGTAAATACTTTGTTCACTGACCAAACCGCACATGCCCCGCCGGGCCGCCTCCTGACAGGCGGTGGCAATATCCCAACCGGCGAAATTGCTGGAACCCGTATACACGATCTTGCCCTGATTCACGAGGGCGGAAAATGCCTGCCAGGCCTCTTCCCAGGGACAGTCGCGATCCACGTGGTGCATCTGATAGAGGTCGATGGTGTCGGTTTGTAAACGCCGCAGGCTGTCCTCGCAATGGCGTTTGATTTTCATTGCGGACAAGTTCCGCTGATTGTGGTTGGGTTCGGGGAGATCTTCACCGGAATCAGCGGGATTGTAGACCTTGGTGGCCAGCACCACCGCCTCGCGCCGTCCGCCCCCCTGAGCGAACCAGCGTCCGAGAATTTTTTCCGTCCCGCCCCTTCCGGTGTCACCGCCATACACATCGGCAGTGTCAAAAAAATTAATCCCCAGTTCCAGAGCGCGGTCCATGATGGCGAAGGCCTCTTTTTCCTCGGTGCGGGCACCGAAATTCATGGTGCCCAGACAAAGAGTGCTGACCATGACTCCGTGTTTTCCTAATCGGGTGTGTTTGACATTCATATTTGGATCCTTTTTTCGTGATGCCGAAGCGATTCATTGGATCCCTTCCTCCGCCGTATGGATAGGAAATCGCTTTTCGCGTGCTGAGAGCGAGAGGCTGTTTCGGGGTTGTGAAGGGGCGAACAGGGCAAATGTAGTGAAAGAAGGGGCGGAAGTCAAGGCAAAGCCGCTGGTGGCAAAGCTTGCCACGCGTTCCGCGTGGCCGGATGGCCTTCCGTTGCGGTGCCGACCTCTGACCGACGACTTCCGACCGCTTTATTCCATCCCTGGCGGCGCTGACTTCAGATGCTTTCTCCCATTCGGGGGTTGCCATTCCGCCGGAGTCCCGTAGGTTGGAAGGATGTCAAAAGGTGTATTTTACGACAGTGTAAGTGCCTATTTCGACCGGGCGGCGGCGTATTCACGATTTGATGTCGGCACGTTGAAACAGGTGAAGAACTGCAATGCCATCTATCGAATGAAGTTTCCGGTGCGGGCGGATGACGGCTCGATCCGGGTGGTGGAGGCGTTTCGCGCCGAACACAGCTACCACCGACTTCCCACCAAAGGCGGGATCCGCTTCAGCCGCATGGTGAGCCTGAATGAAACCATCGCCCTGGCCTCGCTGATGACCTACAAATGCGCTTTGGTCGGCGTTCCCTTCGGAGGTGCCAAGGGCGGGGTCAAAATCAGTCCAGGCAAAGAGAGCGAGGGGTTCCGGGAGCGGGTGACCCGCCGCTACACCGCGGAATTGATCCGGAAGAATTTTATTGGACCCGACATCGACGTGCCCGCCCCCGATTACGGGACCGGCGAGCGGGAAATGGGCTGGATCGTGGACACCTACAAAAATATCCGCATGAACGAACCCAATATCTACGCCTGCGTGACCGGTAAACCATTGGGAATGCAGGGCATTCCCGGTCGAACCCAGGCCACCGGCCAAGGCGTGTATTTCGGACTTCGGAGTTGTTTGGAAAGCGGGGATGTTACCAAAAAACTTGGCATCTCCCCCGGTCTTTCCGGGAAGCGGGTGATCCTGCAAGGCCTGGGGAAAGTGGGATTTCACGCCGCCAAACATCTTCAAGATGACGGTGGTGCCCTCATCGTGGGAATTGCCGAGCAGGAAGGCGGCATTTACCAGCCCGACGGACTGAATATCCATGCGGTGTTCCGACAACGCCGGGAAACCGGATCGCTGTTGAATTTTCCCGGTGCGCAAAATATCGACCGGACCGAAGTGCTCGAATACCCCTGCGACATTCTGATTCCCGCCGCCCTGGAGAATCAAATCACCGCCGACAACGCTCCCCGCATCCAGGCCAAAATCATTGCCGAAGCCGCCAATGGTCCTGTGGACCAGGCCGGCGACGCCATTCTGCGTGATCGGGGAATTCTGGTGGTGCCGGACCTGTTCCTGAACGCCGGAGGAGTCACGGTCTCCTATTTCGAATGGCTGAAAAACCGTGCGGGCGTCAGTTTCGACCGCATGATCTCACGGCACGAGGAACTTGTGAACCGCGATATGGTCGCCGCCATGGAATCCCTGTCCGGGCAAACCCTCCCCGACTCCCGGCGAAAAGGTCTTATTGACGGACCGGACGAATTGCGGTTGGTGGTCTCCGCGCTGGAGCAAACCATGATTCGCTCCTACAATCACATACATGAATTCCAAATGCAGCGCGAACTGCCCGATCTACGCACCGCCGCCTTCCTGCTGGCCATCGAACGCGTGGCCGAAAGTTACAAAAATCACGGAATTTTTCCCTAATTCTACTTTGTCACTTCAGACGTTTCACCCGTCTCAACGAAGAAAAGCTGCGAGTGATGCTCACCCACGCGGCAAGCGCATGGGACTCGGAAGAAATGTCGCACCTCGGACTAGCCATAGGTGATATTCACCCGCGCGACAAGCGCACGGGACTCCTGAATTCTTTCAGAATACAAGGTGAAAGGCATCGCCCGTTTCTGAATTTCGGAAACGAGTCCTATGCCCTTGCGGCATAGGTGAGCATCACCTGTGGCTAAAGGCAATTTCCACATCCCATGCGAGTCCCTCGCGCTTGTCGCGTGGGTGAGAATCACTCCCCAGCATCATCCAGGCAAGATGCTCGAAAGTGACAAAGGAGAACTAAACCCTCAAGCCGGTTTTTCATTCCGCGCGAAGTAGTTCCAGGATATCGGATCGGGTGGCGGCAACCAACGGTTTTACATACTGAAAAAGCCGGGTTCTGAAACACTGGCCGTAAACGTCCCTTGATGAAGCCTCGTAAACGAGGGACTCTGAACCAAACACAAAAAGCCCCGCTGGTCTCCGGGAGACAGGCGGGGCGGTTGAGTCATCAAAAACCCGGTTTCCGAACGTCGGAAGAACGTGTGAAGTCCATTCCGACGCCCGGAAGCCCGAGAGAGAGATTATGTAGCTTGGTTTACCAGTCGAATTCGAATCCGGCGTACACGCTGCGGGGCGCGCCCGAGCG
>JBBDRC010000171.1:0-28554 GCA_040905625.1 Kiritimatiellia bacterium | reverse complement strand
GTTTGACCTGAAAGGACTCCCCACGGTTTTTAATGCTCCACTCCGCAGGATCCGCAGACCCGTCGACCCGGGAAAGCTCTTGGGAGAATTCACTGCGGTGAAATGCATCGTCCTCCACTTCGAAGGCGATACTGAGATCTTTTTTCAGGCCGCCGTCACGCGCATTCACCTGCAGGCCCGAATTCCGGTAGGTCACTTCATGGAACTGGTTTTGGATCATGTCGCTTAAAGCCGGACTGGAGAAGACCATGCCGGCGTGACCGGAATTCATGGAGCGGTTCCACGCTGCAATCCCGTTGGGATCGCTTCGGTCCAGCCCCGGGGTTTGGGTGAGAATGGGATCGCCGTCGCCGTCTCTCACCGCCAGATCCGCCGCGATGCCGCCCGGGGCCTGCGTCTCCATGCGCAGATCGATGGGGGCACCGGGTGTTACGGTCATTTCATTGATCAGCGCTTTCTGACTTTCGTCCGCCACCCAGTAGGCGTAGCCGTTTCGATTATCCGTATCGATGGGTTGCCAGGGGGCCACCACATGCGCGTCCGGGTTGGCCGTTCCCACCGAACCCGGTCCCACCAGCAGGATATCCCCGGGTTGAGTGGGACGGCCCTCCGCATCCAGTGCGGGAGCATAGGTGCCGGGGTTGTCCGGAGTGGCGGATGCGGGATCGAGCGATACCAGCCAGGCCACTTGCTCGGCGTGTGCCCGCCGATGGCCCGCACCCTCGGTGCCAGCAGGGCTTTTCCACACCCCGGTCCAGTGACGGGTCACGGGTGACAGGGGAGGGGCTGCGTTTTCCAGGGCCGCTGCCGCCGCGGTGCTTCGGGCATCCGGCCCGGCGCTCTCCTGCAGCCGTGCGATAGCGAGATTCAGCGCCAGCCGCGCATTGGCTTGCGCCTGATAGCGTTCCTGCGTGCTGATGATCCCGGCGAATTCCATCCGTACAAAGGTCACGAAGGCCAACACGATGACCAACAGGAGAGACGTTACCAGCAGGGTCAACAACAGGGCGGAGCCTTGTTTGGCCGCGGTCTGCGGCCACTTGGAGACGATCTTGGAATTGGAAAGGGGGAGTGTATTCATATTTCTTAAGTTACACGTTGCGTTCGCACATGTATAAAGCAAATGCCAATTGGTTAAGTAAACAGTTAACTCGTTTTGAAAGCGCTTGCTGAATGTACGCGTTGCCGCGCTGCTGCCAGCGCACAGGGTCCCACATGGAAAGGGTCAATGCTGTTTGTCGTCCGGTAAAAGGGATCATTGAGTACATGTGGCCGACAAAACCGGGTTTGGTCAATTCTTATGTATCGCAAGAAGGGTTGACAGTTAACCGCCAAACTGATTTATTTTATTTTGGCCACCCATCGGTGAACTCAGGGACCCAGTCAAAAAGGCACGATAAAAACACCCCCCTATACCCCGTTTTGGAAAAGTGTGGGTAAAATCTTCAATGTTTATAGCACCCGATAAAAAAAGATAAAATTCTGGTTTCAGAGCGGGGTTATAGGGGTGGAAATTTTTTGTGCTTTTTTGTGGCAAAAAAAAACCTCTTCAGTGCCATCCTTTACCAAACCGTGCACTTGGCAAGGTTGATCCCGTCAAAAAATGGGGAAAGTCCTGTCGCGAGAAGGGTTGACAGTTAACTGGAAAACTGATGTATTCCTCTGCATGTCAGCCAAAACCACCCTTCGAGACATCGCCAAAGCCTGCGGGGTCAGTCCCGCCACCGTGTCCCTGGCCCTGCGCAACCATCCCCGCATCTCCAAGGCGACCACCCATAAAATTCAGGAAACCGCCGACAAGATGGGTTATCAGCGGGATGCCCGGATCTCGGAACTGATGACGCATCTGCAGCAAAACGCGGCCGACCGCAGCCCGGAGACGCTGGCCTGGATTACGGTGTGTGACAAACCCACGACCCTGACCAATGCCTATCTGGTCGGCCTTTTTGAGGGGATGAAAGCGCAGGCGGAGCGGCTGGGCTACCGGGTGGACTCTTTTAATATCTCAGAAAAACAGGGCATGCCCGCGGAAAAAGTGGAGAAAATATTATTGTCCAGAGGCATTCGGGGGGTGGTGTTCGCTCCCATGCTGGAAGGAAATCTCACGCTTCCTCTGTGCATCGACGCGTTTGCGAATATCACCGCCTCGTTTAAGAACCACGGCATTCCGATCAGCACGGCGCTGCCGAACCACTGTCAAAACATGCGGATCTGCCTGCGGCATATCCGGGATCTCGGCTATACGCGCCCCGGTTTCTATTTGCATCCGGACCTGGATGAACGCGAGGATCACCGCTGGCGGGGGGCTTTTTTGGCGGATACCGGAAAAGGCTCCCCCTTTGCCTGCGGAAAGGTGCTGCGTGACTATGTGAACGGGAAGGACCTTGCGGCCTGGATACGAAAGCACAACGTGGATGTGTTGCTCACCACCGAACGCGATTCTCTGCCCTGGTTGCGGGAGCAGGGCTATTCCTTCCCGGAGGATCTGGGTTTCGCGGCCCTCACCGCCAACCCCGGCTGGTACCCGGAACCCGTCTCCGGCATCAACGAACATCCGGAGGTTCTGGGGACTTTCGCCGTTGATTTGCTCCAGGGGCAGCTCCACCGCAACAACAAAGGCCCCACCGCTTTCCCCAAAGAAGTGCTCTACGATGGCGCCTGGACCGGGAATTTTACCGTGCGGCGGGTGGGGCAGGCGGAAGTAAACTGTTAACTTAACTTTCTTACGAACGGGATGGTCAACCGTGCGGGATTAGAGGATAAATCAATCTGACCCAATGACAGGACCCTTAACCAAGAATGAATTAACCCTCCCGCCCCAAGGAAAACCGACCATGCAAACCAACAAAAACCTCAAGCTCATCGCCGCAATGGCTTTGTTCTCTTCCTCCCTCTTTGCCGCCCAGGATTTAATCTGGGATGGCAGCACCGATGGCCTTTGGACCACGGGCACCAACTGGAGCACTGACCCCGCTGTTGTCGACACATCCGATCCCAGCACCACGATTAACATTCCGAGCGCGGCCTTCACCGTCAACCAAACAGTCGGGGTCAGTTCTCCCGATTATTTTCAACTGATGGATTTAACGGTGGCAAACAGTGCGGGTGGCCGTACGATCGTCGGACGAATCGATTTCAGCGACGGGGGGGCCTACAACCTCAGCGGCTCCCAGGCAACGACACTTGGCAATTTCGATGCCGGCCAATCATATCGAATCCAGGCGGGACGCACCGTCACATTGAACAACAGCAACAGCAACGGCAGTAATTTCCTCCGAAATCTGACCGGATCGGGGACCCTCGTCATCACCGGCGGCGGTTTCATGAACTTCCAATCCAACGACAGTTTCAGCGGAACCATTCGGCTGGAAAGCGGCAGATACAACCAACAGAATAACGGGTGGCAACCCGCCAGCCCCGCGGTTTTCCAGATTGCCGGCGGGATTCTCTCGGCCCGAGCCTCATCCACCATGGGAGCAAATGTCAGCTTCGAGTTGGAAAACAACTTCCGATGGGATTCGGGCCAGGCCTTGACCCTGGCCGGACCCGTCTCCATTACGCATGCCACAGGTGTGACCATCGATTTGGAAGGGGGCGGGAACCTTCGCACAATTTCCGGCGTGATCTCCGGTGTTGGCAAAAGTCTCACCTTCACCGACAACGACTCGTCCATCACGCTTTCCGGTGCCAACGCCAATACCTACAGCGGCGGCACGATCCTGGACAACGTCGGGGGAGGTGCCAAGGTTACTGTTGCCAAAGATGGCGGATTGGGCCTCGGAGATGTGACCGTCACGAATGGAGCGGTTCTCACCCTGCAGTCCGGCTCAACGCACGATTACATCAATGACCTGGCCAGTCTGATCCTGTTCGACGGTGCCTTGGTGGATCTGAATTTCACGGGTACAGACACCCTTTCCGCCCTGTCTTTCGACGGGGGCAGCACCTTCGCCTCCAACGGAACATGGGGAGCCACCGGCTCGGGAGCCAGTAACCTGAACGACACCTTCTTCACAGGCACGGGCACCTTGAGCGTCATCCCCGAGCCCTCCACCCTGATGTTGCTCGGCATCGCCCTGGCATCCCTGGGCTTGCTGCGTCGGCGTATTCGCTGAAGCCACCATCTGAAAATCAGTTCCAAAACCGCATCCGGTTTCCGGATGCGGTTTTTTTATGTTCCGAAGGGGGAGACCATGGATTCGGAAAGCGGTAGCTTCGCTGCGCTCGCTACCGCTTTGCAGTGTAGGTGTATCATTCACGCCGGAAGCGGGACAAGACACCCGTTCCGGGATGCGCCCCCTCAACCCAAGAAATCCTCCCCCGCACGGGATCGGGTGCCGGGGGAACACACACAATCCCCTTTACGTCCACCCTTGATTCGGTAAACTGTTAACTTTATTCAGAGTGAAAATTTGTGGCTCTAAAGTTTCGATACGGGTAGTTTGTGAATTGTAGTTTATCAGCCCCAACCATGGAGACCCTTATGCAAACCAACAATACCCTCAAGCTCATCGCCGCCATGGCTTTGTTCTCATCCCTGCCTTTCGCCGCCCACGCCCAACGTATTTGGGATGGGGAGACAGACGGTGACTGGCAAGAAGCGACCAACTGGGATGGCAACACCACCATTCCTTCTTCCGGCAACGCCCTGCAATTCGGTGCCGCCACGACCTACGCCGTGATTAATTCGCCCTCCACAAACTTCGGCACCCTCAGGTTTCTTTCAACTGCGGGCGCGAACTACAGCCTGTCGGGAAACACCACCAACAATGAAATTTACGGCACGGTGACCGTTGAAGGCAGTGCAAGCGCCACCAACCACACCATCAACAACCGTTTCCGGTTGAACAACAAAACCTTTGACATTCAAAGTACCTCCACCTCTCTGACCCTGAATAACTTCGATTATGGTGGAAGCAGCCGCACCCTGACCAAGAACGGGGACGGCACTCTGATCCTTACCAATAATGCGACTAATCCGGGGGAACTTAAACTGAACGGGGGCACGGTGGATTACCAAAATAACGTGGGCACAGGGAATGGCAGGCTCCACATCAATGGAAGTAATTCGTCTGCTGTGGTCACCAATTCCACCGGAACCAGCCGCACCCTGCATTTCGGATATCAGGATGGAACCGTTTCCGCCAGCTTCGCCGGTTCCATCACTGGCAATCTGAACGTGAACAACGGTCGGACCAGCGTAAGCGCAAGCGGCATCAACCAGACCTTCACCGGCACCAGTGCCAGCACCTACACCGGAACGACCGGCCTGAACGCCGGCACATGGACCTTGAATGGCACCCATACCGGCGGCGACAACTACACGATCAGCGGCGGTACCGATAACAGCGGCACGTTGGCCGGATCCGGAAGCATTGTGTTGGCCGACAATACAAAGACCTTCAGTTTCACGGGTGCCAGCGGCCAGTTGGCCGCGCTGAATCCCGGAGAGAGCGGCACCGACACCTCCACGCTGACGCTGGGAAGCGGATCCATTGACACGGTCGTGAATCTGAACGACTTCAGCGAGTTGCGTGTCGATATCGGCGGCGGTACTGCATCGGACCGCCTGGATATCTTCGGCGACCTCAATCTCGATCCGGGCTCATCTCTCAACCTGCTGAGTCTCGGCGGCGCCTGGGACGGATCGACCTACACCGTTGCCACGTTCAGCAATCTGAGCGGCACCTTCGGCACGGTAAACGGTCTGGATTCGGGATATCAGGTGAACTATGGCAGCAATGACATCACCCTCTCGGTCATCCCCGAGCCCTCCACCCTGGTGCTCATCGGCATTGCCCTGGCATCTCTGGGCCTGCTTCGTCGCCGCAAACGCTGAACAGTATACGCAGAACTAAAATCAAAACCGCATCCGGTTCCCGGATGCGTTTTTTTCGGTCTTTCGTTGGCAGAAAATAAATCAGAGGAATCCAACCGCGAATGAACGCAAAGGAACGCGAATAATTCGAAGTCAGAGCCATGAACAAAAACCCAAAATCCTGAGTTTAGGGTCAACGTTTTCAGGTGAACTATTTTGCGGCCTGAAAGAAATCAAATTCGCGTCAATTCGCGTGCATTCGCGGTTAAAAAAACAACCTGCCTGGCTGATTGACTCAAGTAAACGAATTGTAATTACAACCAGCCCATTAATAAGCCAATTTCGTGGAATTTTTTTTAACCACAAAATTCACAAAATACACATAAAAGAAGTGTTTGGGAATCAGGTGCCGCCAATTTCCGATCGGCATGAACCGTTTTTTAATAGTATTTTGTGTTTTTTGTGCCTTCTGTGGTTAATAAAAATCACTGGACTTTCACATTCACAATACTTCCGATCAAGGTCACCGCACCATGCAAAATAACACAGAAGATTCGACAAGCCGGGCGTATGCCTTTGCCCGTGAGTTGGTGGCGAAGATGACCACGGAGGAAAAGCTGGGCCAGATGCGCAACGCCACCGACGCGATTCCCCGTCTGGGCATTCCGAAAGGACGTTGGAGTTGTGAGTGTCTGCACGGGCTGGCCCGCGCCGGGCGGGCCACGGTGTTTCCCCAGGCTCTGGGATTGGCTTCGACGTTTGATGTGGCCCTGATGGGGAAAATCGGGGATGTGATCGCGACGGAGACCCGTGCCAAATACAATCTGGAGATGCGTGAAACCGGCGCCTGCGATAGCGTGGGGCTGGTGGCGCTGAGTCCGAACATCAATCTGTTCCGGGATCCGAGATGGGGCCGGGGCCAGGAGACATACGGGGAGGATTCGCATCTGACCGCCTGCATGGGGGTGGCGTATATTCGCGGGCTGGCCGGGACCCATCCCCGGCGTCTGAAAATGGGCGCGGGCCCCAAACATTTTGTGGCCCACAGCGGACCGGATCAGGAACGCCACCGCTGGAATCTGGAACTGGATGAAAAAGAACTGAGGGAATCCTACATGCCGCATTTCGCCGCTTGTGTGGCGGAACCCGGCACGGTGAACATCATGGGCGCCTACAACCGACTCAATGGCGAGGCCTGCTGTGCGCACACCCATCTGCTGGAGGAGGTGCTGCGTGTGGAATGGGGCTTTGACGGCTTTGTGATTTCCGATGGCGGGGCACTGGTGGATCTTTGGGCGTATCACGGCCTCGCGAAAGATCCCGCCGAGGCCGCTGCCAAGGGATTGAACAAAGGCTGTGACATCAATTTGGGCCATACCTTCCTGGAATTGCCGGAGGCCATGAAACGGGGCCTGGTGGAGGAGACGGATTTGGACCGGGCGTTGATCCGCGCCTTTTCCGTGAAGGCGCGTCTGGGCTTGCTGGAGGACGGGGAGGGGGATCCCTTTGCCGGCATCTCCGAGGAAGTCATTGATTGTCAGGAGCACCGCGATCTGTCCCGGCAGGCCGCGAGGGAATCCATGGTGTTGTTGAAAAATCAGGACGCTCTGCTGCCTCTCGATCGTCATAAAGTGCGAAGTGTGGCGGTGGTGGGTCCCGGAGCCTCCAGTGTGTTCGCCATGCTCGGGAATTATTACGGGACCAGTGGAAATCTGTGCAGCATCCTGGAGGGCATATCCGGGGCCGTGTCCCCGCTGACCCGCGTGAATGCCGAAGTGGGTTGTTATCCGTCCATGGGCGATCCGCGTTTGCTCCGGGCGGCGGCGAACACCGCCAAAAGCGCGTCGGTGGTGGTGGTGTGCGCGGGCCTGTTCTCCGAAATCGAGGGCGAATCCTATGATGGTCCGCTGGCGGATTGCATGGGGGACCGCGTGAAGCTGGCTCTGCCCGACGTGCAGCAGGAATTGATCCGGGCCTGTGCGGCGGCCGGCAAACCGGTGATTTTGTTGCTGCATGGCTGCGCACCTTTGGATTTGCGGGGGATTGAAGACAAGGTGCAGGCCATTCTGCACGTGGGGTATCCCGGCTGCGAGGGCGGGCGCGCGGTGGCGGATCTGCTGTTCGGGGATGCCAATCCCTCCGGACGCCTGCCGGTGACCTGGGTGGAAAGCGAGGAGCAACTGCCTCCCTTCACGGACTACCGGATGACGGAACGCGGCTATCGCTATTCCCGTAAAAAAGTGCTGTATCCCTTTGGGTACGGACTCAGCTACACCCGTTTCGCATATGCGGATTTGCAGGCGCCGGAACGTGTCCGGATCGGCGAAACGTTCGCGTTCAGCTGTCGGGTGACCAATACCGGGGAGTGCGCGGGCCGGGAAGTGCCGCAGGTCTATTTGTCGGATGAGGAAGCAACCTGCCGGGTGCCGCAACGGGCTCTGGCGGCCTTTGCGAGCGTGGACCTGGCGCCCGGGGAAACCGCGACCTGTCATTTTAAAATTTCAGCGAGACAAATGGCGGTGATTCTGGATGACGGCCGTTGTCGTGTGGAGCCCGGCGTCTTCCGCTTTACGGTGGGGGGCTGTCAGGGGGACGCGCGCAGCCGGGAGCTGATGCAACGCCCCGTGCTCGAAGGTAGGTTTGAAGTGGTGGGCGAAGCGCTGATGTTGCCCTACGCATTTCAGTTGGACGCGGAGTATGTGCCCGAAGCGTCACGGAAAACAGCCCGGCCGGAGACGTTCAACTCCCGCCTGAACCTTGACGGAGTAAACGGTTAACCTGATTTCCCCGCAAAAGGAATGGTCAAACGTGTCCGATCTGGAGGATACTTCAACCTGACCAAATAATGAGTCGAGTACGACGAAGAATAAACGAATCCCGGACCCAAGGATAACTGACCATGAAAACCTACAAAATCTTCAAACCCATTTCTCTTCCCCTCATGTCACTGTGCATGATTGGCTTTACCGCCAACGCGGATATTCTTGACACCGCGGATTCACTCAGTGAGTTTGTCACCAGCCATACAGGTATGTCGGAGCATACGGAGACGGGCAACTATGGACCTAATTCCATTGACACGGAGTTTTTTCGGAAAAGCAGCTCCGCCACCCCTGGCAGCTTCACCTATGATCTCACCGGAGAGGAAGTCACCGAAATATCCGTCCGTCTCGTTCTGCATGACACTATCTATAACGCGTCCGGGTTCAGCACCGCGGCAAACAATGGCGATATCCTGAATTTCACGGATAATGATGCCTCATCAAGTATCTCCATAGGAAGTTTTGCGTTTAACTCCGATTTGGCCAGTGGGTGGAGAAGCTATGACGTGAGTGCCACCGGTTTTTCCACAGGATCTATTTCCGTTGGATTGAGTGGTTCTCCCATGGGCCAGGATGCAACCTGGAAAGTCGCCGTGGACCAAATTGAGATGGTGACGGTGATTCCGGAACCCTCGTCATTGCTGCTCATCGGCATTGCCCTGGCTTCTCTGGGCCTGTTTCGCCGGCGCAAGAGCTGAAATCATCCATGTGACGTCGGAATCGGCTGACGCTCCGCCTCCCCGATTTGCGGCGCCAGACATTGCCATTCCCATCCACGCAGCTTCGGGGGAGGGGGCGTGGCGGTCCAGATCCCCTCCTCGTTCAGAACCCGGGGCGCGCGGGCCGTCAACCAACGCAACCCTTGACCGGTGAAAGGCTTGATCTGCGGGTGGGGCCACTGATCCTGACTCGCCATGTAGGGCACCAATTGCTCGTAGGCGCATCGCAGGCGCTTCAACTCTGTGGGGAATCGTTCGGAAAACGCGTCCAGTTCCCGGGCCGCCAAGGTGAAAATTCCCATAAAGGCGGTGAGGTTGAAAATATTGTAGTTGAACGAGAGGGTGCGCGCGTTTTCGAAGGGCTGTTCGCCATCCGCGGTGATTTGAGAAATAATCCGCGAACGGGAGTGGTTTTCCCACTGTCGGAGCAGAATCCGGGACTCTCCCGTGGCCCGCGCGTAAGCCATGACCTGCAGATCGTACCAGGTGCCGTGGTTGTTGTGTTCCCCGCATTCCCGCCGACCGTGTTCACTGGCGCGAAACCACTGCTGGTACTCGCGGAACCAGTTGAACACACCGGAGCATTCATCCTCCGGCCACTGCCCGGAGCGGACCAGTAGGGGGAGAATATCCAACAAAAACACGAATATATCTGTTTCAATCAAACCGATTCCCCGACCCTCGCACTGTCCGGGAATGTGCTGCGCGAATTGAAGGTGGGGGTTCATGCGGGTGGCCGGATCCAGAAACCATACCCGAAGCCATCGCGCCGCCTCCCGGTAATAGGCGCTGTCCCCGTCACACCACGCGCGCAGGATAAAACAGGAAACACCTTGGGTCATGCGATCAAGGGAGGGCCGGTCAAAACGGGCGACTTCCGGATTAATTTCCCCGTCCCTGCGGATATAGGGCGTCCCGCCGGGTTTCGAGGGATCCGGCCACCAATAAATGCCCAGGCTCTGGTAGTCGTTCGGATTCCCGCTGGGGGCGGGCTCAATTTTTGACGTGACGCTGGGAGCCGCTTCATTCCGCGCCTCCTCCGCCAGTTTCGCCAGATGCGCGTGCGCAGGGGGGGAGATCGTGCGCCTCAGCTCCTCCCACTCATCCAAGGTTGAAAAAAGAAATGAAAACATAGAGGCCTTTAAACCAGAGTGGTTTCCGCAGTGATACTGGCTACAGAAATACGGAGGATAGTCACGCCCGAAATTGAAAATACAGGACGGTTCGCAGGGTTGCACGGGGTTTCATAAAAAGTTCATCGTAGAAGGATTCCTACAAAATTTAAGGATCAATGTAAAACTAACTTTCCCCGCTGCGGCTGATTCAAATCTTGGCTTCGACGTTCGATGTGGTCCTGATGCGGAAAATCGGGGATGTGATTTCGACGGAGACAACAGCCCGGCCGGAGACGTTCAACTCCCGCCTGAACCTCTAAATTACCCTGCGGATCCCACGCCACGCGGGACGACCTGCGGATGGTTTTTGGGGAAGGTAACCCCACGAACTGTGTGCGCCGAAGCCTTGGCGAAGGAGTATGGCTATGCCATCCCGCGAATACTTTTTAGTTTCCCAGGCTGTTCCGACGATGACCCGCAGGGTATTCCCTCTTCTTCCATTCGCAGGACGGCAAGGCCATTCGTGGTGCATCCTCTTCCCCGCCTCCACCATTCGCGGCGTTTTCCTTCTTGCGCCAATCGGTAATGCCGTAAACCGTTAACCCGATTTCCCCGCAAAAGGATTGGCCAAACGTGTCCGTAGGGAGGATACTTCAACAAAGCCGAATGAGTAGAAAATAGTACTGAACCTACCTGGCTGATTGACTCAAGTAAACAAATTATAATTGAAACCAGCCCACCAATAAGCCAATTTCGTGGAGTTTTTTTAACCACAAAATTCACAAAATACACATAAAAGAAGTGTTTGGGAATTCGGTGCCGCCGGTTTCCGATCTGCATTACCATTTTTTGTGTTTTTTGTGCCTTCTGTGGTTAATAAAAATCACTGGTTGAGTCAATCAGCCAGGCAGGTAACTGAATAACCGAAAGGACACCATGCACATCAAAATCCAACCTCACTCCCCCCGTTTCCTGAGCCTCGCACTGGGGTTGGGCGCTTTCTTCCTTCCACCCAGACTCCAAGCACAGGTCGTGACCAATCCATCCCCGGCGCAATTGCGGTCCGCGAATGCGGCGGTTGAAAAAACCGACATCCGGTTTCCCGCCGACAGCGGGGTTCTGAACGTGAAAGCTTTCGGAGCCAAAGGGGACGGGGTTACCGACGACACCGCCGCCCTTCAGGCAGCCTACAATCAACCCGGGCTGATTTACCTTCCCAACGGCACCTATCTCATCAGCAAACCCATCAAAGCTCCGCCGCGTCCGGGAAGCGCCCCCACCCGCCGGATTCTTCAGGGACAGAGCAAAGAGGGCACGCGGCTCAAGCTGAAGGATGGGGCCGATGGGTTTTCCGGACCCAAACCGAAATCCATGCTGATTGTCTCCTGGGGGGTGGCGCAGGCCTTCCGGAATTCCGTGCGGGATATCACCCTCGATGTGGGAAGCGGGAATCCGGCGGCGGTCGCCCTCGAATTTTTTGCCTCCAATCAGGGGGCGATTTATAATGTGAATCTCCTTTCATCGGACCCGAATGCCGCGGGTCACACCGGTCTGTTGCTGACCGGCGACAATGGACCGCTCTTGGTCAAAGATCTGCGGGTGACCGGGTTTGACACCGGCGTCATGGCGAATGCGAACGCATTGGCGGTGTTCAGAAACATTGAACTCACCCACCAGCGCCAGGTGGGAATGGTGGCGCAAAATAAAACCTTCGTGCACGGACTGAAAAGTGACAACACGGTGACCGCGTTGCGGATCGCGTCCGACACCGTGCTTTTGGACGCGGCTCTGGAGAACGGATCCCCCGACCATCCCGCCATCCGCTACGAGAAAGGACTGGCCCTGCTGCGGGATGTTCAAACCAACGGCTACGCGGGCAGTCTGGCGGGATCGAAGGGAGAAATCTCCGGTCCGGTGATTCGCGAATGGACCTCGAAAGATCCCAAACCTTTTGCAGGGGATCGTCAGGAAACCTTACGACTCGAGCTTCAGAAAACCCCGGACATTCCCTGGGGAAATCCGGAGGAGTGGCGGAGCATCGCCCCGGATGGAAATCTGAACGGAAACCAGGTGAACAACATTCAAACCGCGCTGAACAGCGGCGCGCGGACGGTCTATTTTCCCGCGCAAACGAAATTCCGTGCCTTCGGCGAAGTGACCGTGCCTGCCACCGTGGAACGGATCATCGGACTGGATTCGGAAATGAAAGGGGAAACGCTTCAGAACAGTCCCGGGTTGATGTTTGTGATCGAAGGGGGAGACCGGCCGCTGGTGATTGAACATATCGACACCATCTACAACCACTTCATCATTCGAAACCGCTCGGCCAGACCGCTGATCGTGCGGAGTGTGCATGCGAACACCCTGGATGTCCGGGAGTCGACCGCGCCGCTGTTTATCGAAGATGTGGTGGGCAGTTTTCTCGATATGAAAAATCAGCAGGTCTTCGCCTGGCAGTACAATCTGGAGGCGGGGGTCAACATCGAAACCGGAGAGATGGCGGATGTGAATCCGGGTCCCAAACGGGTCACCCTGCCGGAATGGCCCCGGGCCTGCATTGAAAATGAAGGAGGGCGGCTGTTTCTCTTCGGCATGAAGACGGAAAAAAACCGCACCAAAGTCCGCACCTTCGCCGGAGGCGGCAGTGAATGCTACAGCTACGTCATGGCCAATTGGTCTTTGAATCCTCTCCCCATGTTCATCAATGAAAACAGCCGCTTCAGCACCTATATCCTGGAGAGCGTCCGCAGAAACGCCCCCTATCAGATTGTGTTGGAAAACCATTGTGGGGATCAGAAAACCATCCTTCCCGGCGGCGACCGGGCCTTGGGTGAAGCGCTGATCACCGCCGAATGTCCCTGACGCGGATACCATCCGCAACCCAACAGCAAATGAAACCGATGAAATGCGTATGGGTCGCTGCACCCCGAAGTGGGGGCATTCAGCATAGCCCGGGGTTCCCGACAGGGCACCCCGGAAATGGATGCCCGAGGGATTCATGCAGCCTGAAAGGCTGCCTTACCTCCTCCTGCGGATTGTTTTGGGGAAGGTAACCCCGCGAATAGCTATGCCATCCCGCGAATCATTTTTAGTTTCCAAGGCGATTCCGACTATGATCTGCAGTCCGCCCCGCTTCGCGTGGGATCCGCAGGAAAGTTCGCTCTTCTTCCATTCGCGGGATGGCAAGGCCATTCGCGGGGTTTCCCCTCAACCCTGTATTCTCTCTTTGGTTGCGGATGAAATCTGAATTAGGGTGGAAAGGTTCAAGGCATGTGTAATAGTAACCCCAAAAGAATCTTTCAGCTTGGCGCAAACGCCTTTTGGCTGAAACCGGGTGAAGAATCCGAAAAACAATCGATCTTAAAGGCAAGGTTCGAAGAGGTGTTCTCTTTTGCCACGCTGCCTTTTAACTGGGGACGCTACGAAGCGGAATGCGGGAATCCCCAACAGCGGCGGCTGCTCGATATGGCGGCATGGTTCACGGAGCGGGGGATTCAGGTGAAAGGGCATCCGCTCTGCTGGCACGAGGTGGCCCCGCACTGGGAATCCAGCAAAACGCCGAATGAAATGTACCGCCTGCAACTGGAGCGCATCACCCGGGAAGTGACCGCATTCAGGGGCGTTGTGGACATGTGGGATGTGCTGAATGAACCGGTGGTGATGCCCCGGTTTACCCGCACAAAAAGTTTTCTCATCGACTATGTGAAGGAACATGGCGTCACGCCGTTGATCCAGGATGTGTTTGCCCGGGCGCGCGAGGCGAATCCGGACGCAGTCCTGCTGATCAATGATTACGATCCCTCGGAGGCGTATGCGGAGATCATCGCGCGCTGCCTGGATGCGGGCGTTGAGATCGATGTCATTGGCATTCAGTCCCACATGCACGCGGGCTATTGGGGCGCGGACAGGATTCTGGAGGTGTGCGAACGTTTCTCGCGCTTTGGTCTGCCCCTGCATTGGACAGAACTGACCATTCCCTCGGCCCCGGAGCATCCCAAAAACGATTGGAGCAGCAGGCAGACCGACTGGGACAGCACCCCCGAAGGCGAACAGCTTCAACTCGGGCAGGTTTCCGAAATCTACACCCTGCTTTACCAACACCCGCGCGTGGAGGCGGTCACCTGGTGGGACCTGGTCGACGGCGGCTGGCTGGGCGCCCCCGCAGGCCTCCTCCGGAAAGATCTCAGCCCCAAGCCGGCGTTTCATTGGTTACGGGAGTTATCCGAACGGCAACCTGATTGTTGATTGTTGATTGTTGATTGTTGATGGGAGGAGGGACAAGCAGGCGATAATCTGGTCACGGCGATAAGCTCCCCGAAGGGGGGCAGGCCGTCAGCCCGGGGTAAGGGAGGAACGACCGCAGCCCCGGGAAACCGTGAGACGCAATGTGCGCCCCGAAGGGGTGCGGGCGGGCGGAGGCAAGAGGGGCGGCAGGATTCTCCGCGGCACCCGGACCCCTTCGGGGCCCAACATCTCTGTTTGGGGGATCCCGGGGCGGCGCTCCTCCGTCGCTTGCCCCGGGCTGACCGCGTTCACCCCTTCGGGGCGGAAAAGAGGCATTCACATCTGCGATCCATTTTGACAATTTGGACTCTGAAATTGAAGTCGATAACCCCTGTATGCTGTAGTTTTTTACGTTTTCTGCGGTGAATTAATAATCATTGAGTTAACTGTTTACCTTGCAGGTTTCGCATCAAGATTGACTTCATTGATGGAGGAGAACAAGGTGTAAATCTCACATTTCAATTTTGTCCCCAACCCATCCAACGCACTATGAAAGTATATCCCCTCCTCCTCTTAAGTCTTTTAATGCAAATGCAAACCTCCGCCCAAAACCTGCCTCCGGACTCCGAATATGTTGTCGTCGATGAAAACGGGCATTTGTCCGTGAACGGGGAGCGTCAGCGCTACTGGGCTTTGATTGGCAAGCTGTTTATCCGCAGTGAAATCCAGGGCAGCGATGACGCGGAGACCCGCGCGGCCAAGCTGGAGCGTTCCCGCAAGGGCACCGACTACCTGTTGGATCGTTATGAGGCCCTGGGCTTCAACGCGGTGCGCATGTGGGACACCCTGGGAAATCACCCCGAGTATGTGAAAGGGGACGGTTCCTACGCGGATACGACGGACTATTTTATCGCCGAAGCGAAAAAACGAGGCTTCCGCATTTGGTATGCCGGTTTCGGCAACCGCATTGGCATGCCCGATCCGGAACGGGTCGACATCGTGGACGATCCGGAAACCGCCGAGGTCTGGGTGGAAGCGGTGGAGGACTATCTCGATCGAGACAAGAAAGTGGATTTGCGGCACAGCTTCGCCCGTCACTGGGATCCGCGGCTGGAGGCGCTGTACATCGAGCGCATGCGTGAAAACGCGGAGCATGTGAATCAGCACAACGGAATGCGCTGGGCGGATGATCCCGTGTTCGCGGTGTGGGAATTGAGCAATGAGGAGTGGTTTATGCGCCGTATGTTGGGCGGCGGCTGGCAGAAAGAACCGGCATTTTTCCGCAAACAGTTGATTGGACTGTGGAACGACTGGCTGCTCAAAAAGTACGGCGACGACGAGGGGCTGCGCGGGGCCTGGGGCAAGGTGCTCGACGGCGAAAGCCTCACGGAGCGCAGTGTCCTGCTGGCCCCCATGTCCGGAAAATCCGATCCGGCCCTGGCCATCGGCGACGCCAACCCCGCCGCGCTGGAGGCGCTTATGGGGAGCGAGCAGACCTACAGCCGCGCCGATTTTTCGCCCGAACGCGCCGGGGATGTCCTGGATTTCTTTCTGGAAATACAAATGGGTCACAAAACCCGCTCCGCCGCCGCGGTCAAAACCTTCGGCAAGAGTCTGGCCCTTAGTCCGCTGCTCTACGACACCGGCATCGGGTACGAAATCCATTCCCAGTATCTGCACCAGAATGCCGACGCGGTGTCGCATGATGCCTACGTCAACGGCTGGGGACCGCGCTACGAAGAACCCGATTTGAGCAAAGCCGCCAGCGAAAACCGTCGGCGGTTGGCCATCCTGGACAAGGAGCGCATCTCCGCCAACGACGGCCCCTGGATGAACTGGCTGCTGAAGCCCCCCGGCATTTCACAGGGCGTGCCCTGGCTGGAGCACAACCGCACCGTGGGCAAGCCCTACCTGGTCTACGAAACCCAGATTCAGCAGCCCGCCAAATACCGCGCGGATTATCCCCTGCGTCTGGCCGCCCTCGCCTCCATTCAGGATTGGGACTGGATTTCCTGGCATTATTTCGCCTCCCACGACGAGGTGGCAACGGAGGAAACCCCCTTCAACCGCGCCCTGGATGTCACAACCGGCACCCATCCGCAGGGCTATCATTTCACCTACGACGAGGTGCAGGGGGCGATGATGCGTCAGGCCGCCCTGATCTGGCGCAACGAGCTTTTGGAGCCCGCTCCGAATCCCACCACCTTCATTTACGGACGCCAGTCGATGCGGGATCCGGCCAACATGGATTACGCCGGTTCCTACGGCACCCACGGCTTCGACATGCTGCAGACCACCTACGAGTACGGGGTGCGCATCCACATCGACCCTACCCGCGAGGATGATGAGGTGATCGGCCCCGTTGTTTCCTTCGAGGACCGCAACACCCACAATCCCTACACCCCCACGTCGGCCATCACCATCGACTGGAAAAAAGGCTTTTACAAATTCGACAACGACAAAGTCGCCGCCTTCACCGGCATGATGGCGAACGTGGGCGATGAAATCCACTTCGACAACGGCGTGGTGCTCAAGGATGTGGTTCATCACAATCCCGAGGGCATCCACGCCCCGATTGGCGAAGACAGCAAATACCTTGCCTTCGCCCTGAATGTCGAGGACGGGAAGCCTCTGGCCGAATCCGAACGGGTCTCCCTGGCCCTGCAAAGCACCAGCTTTAATACCGGCTTTGAGATGGATGCGGAGCTGCTGCTCGAAAAGCGCGAGCCCCGCTATGCCAATGCCAGGCAGGGCGGATTGCCCGTGCTCGTCGTGCGGGTGGAAGCGACCGTGGTCGCGCCCGCCCTCGACGGCATGAAAGCCATCTTCCACGATTGGCACAACCGCCCCATCGGCGAAACCCGGGTGGAGAACGGCCAACTCCGCATCCCCGCCGATCTGCCGGTTACCTACGTCATTCTGACCCGTTAAAAAAAAAGGGGTTTCCGAGCATCGGAACATCGTGAAAACGGTTTCCCGACGCTCGGATTTTCCCTGTCCACCTCCATTCCGCACACCCCCCTCCTGATGAGTAATTCCGAACCCGACATCGATAACCTGATTACCGCCCTCACCCTCGAAGAAAAAGTATCCCTCTGCCACGCCGCCGGCAAATTTCAAAACCACGGGGTGGAGCGGTTGGGGATACCGCCGCTGGTGATGTCGGACGGTCCTCACGGAGTGCGTCAGGAATTGCATATGCACGGGTGGGATCCCTTGCAGACCGACAGCGACACCACCACCTATCTGCCTGTGGGCACGGTGTTGGCCGCGACCTGGAATCCGGATGTGGCCCGGGAGTTCGGCGAGGTGCTGGGCAGTGAAAGCCGCGCCCGCGGCAAGGATGTGATTCTGGCTCCGGGCATCAACATCATCCGCGATCCGCTCTGCGGGCGCAATTTCGAGTATCTGAGCGAAGATCCTTTTCTGATCACCCAACTGGCCCCGCCCCTGATTCAGGGCATTCAGTCGCAGGACACCGCCGCCTGCGTGAAACATTTCGCGCTGAACAACCAGGAACTGAACCGCCACGGCTACAACGCTGAGCCGGATGAGCGCACCCTGCGCGAGATCTATCTTCCCGGCTTCGAGGCGGCGGTGAAAGAGGGCGGGGTGTTGACTCTGATGGGCAGTTACAACAAGTACAAGGGACAGTGGTGCTGTCACAACCGCGAACTGCTTGTCGATCTGCTCAAAAACGAATGGGGCTTCGAAGGGCTGGTGGTGTCCGACTGGGATGGCTGCCATGTGGCGGAGGAGGCCGCGCGCAACGGACTCGATATCGAAATGGGCACCTCCGCGCCGAGTTACGACGACTATCACCTCGCCAACGCCTTTCTGGAGGGTCTGCGGGCGGGGAAATATCCGGTGGCCCTGGTGGATGACAAAGTCCGCCGCATCCTGCACGTGATCCAGGCGCTGAAGGTCAATCAATCGACGCGCAAATCCGGTCGGCAACATCCGCCCGAACACGCGCAGACGGGCCGCTGCATTGCGGAAGAGGGGGTGGTGCTTCTCCAAAACGACGGCATCCTGCCGCTCGATCTTTCGTCCATCAAAACGATCGCGGTGATCGGCGACAATGCCACGCGTCTTCACGCGCAGGGCGGGGGCAGCTCCGGAGTGAAGCCCTGGTATGAGATCAGTCCCCTGGAGGCGTTGCGCGAGACCTTGGGAACGGAGGTGGAGATTCTCCACGCCAAAGGCTATCCGGAGGAGGCGCAAAGCCTGCCCCAGATCCCCGACAACTATCTGGCCACGGTGGATGCGGGATCCGGTATTAAAGGATGGCGGGTGGAATGGAATAATTTTCATCAATTCGAAGGGCCGACCCTTGCGGTGGAATTCCGGGAAGGGGTGGATCTGTCGCATCCGGAGGACAGTATCCTGGTGCCGGGTCAGCGCCGCAATTGGTGGGCCACCCGCTGGACCGCCCGCCTCACCCCGCCGGTGACGGGGACCTACACCTTTGCCCTGAATTGCGATTACACCGCCCGCTTTTCGGTCAACCGCGAACGGGTGATCTCGGTGGTGAACAACAAAGAGCTTGAACTGAATACGGGGCGGGTGGATCTGGTCGCGGGTCAGGCGGTGGATCTGGAAATCGTCTATCTGCATACGGTCGGGGATTCGCTGCTGAAATTCGGCTGGTTTATGCCGGGGGAAAAGGTGCCGACGGCGAACCAGGCCAAAGCGGAGGCGCTCCGCATCGCGGCGCGGGCCGATGTGGTGCTGTTTTTCGGCGGGCTGAACCACTTTCACGACAATGAGGGCATGGACCGCAAAAGCTACGCGCTGCCCGGCGGACAGGAGGGGCTGATCGCCGCCCTGCTGGAGGTGAATCCGCGTGTGGTGTTCACTTTTATCGGGGGTTCCGCTGCCGCGTTACCCCGGGCCGACCGCCTGCCCGCCATCCTCTGGGGCGGCTACGCCGGCATGGATTGCGGACGGGTGTTCGCGGATATCCTGCTGGGCAAGGTCAACCCCTCCGGCAAATTGCCCTACACCGTGGCCCGGCGCCTGGAGGATTTTCCCGCCCGCGCCCTCGACGATGTGCATGCCGACACGGTGCGGTACAAAGAAGGTCTGTTGGTCGGCTACCGCTGGTTTGACCGAAAGGGGATCGAGCCGCTCTTTCCTTTCGGACACGGGCTGAGCTACACCCGCTTTGAACTGTCCGATCCCGTATCGAAAACCGACGAAACGGGGGTACACCTGGAGGTAACCCTCCGCAACAGCGGTGAGCGGGAAGGGCGGGAGGTGGTGCAGGTCTATGTGGAAGCTCTGGATGCCGGAGAAGACCGACCCCTTCGCGAACTCAAAGCCTTCCGCTCCGTCCGGCTGGATGCGGGGGCCTCGGAACGGCTGAGCATGTCCATCCCCTGGACACGCCTGGCCCGTTGGGATGCGTGTAGCCATGCCTGGATTTCCGGGACCGGACCCTATCGGCTGCATCTAGGCTTTTCCTCGCGCGATCTGCCTCTGCTGATCGAGAGTTAGTTATGTCCCGCAGTGATGCGGAGGGGGTTGAAACCCTGACGAGTATACACAAGTAGGAAATGTCGATCCTCGATGTTCGGGCCAACGGTCCGAGCCGATACCAGCCCAGTCCGCAGACGGACTGAAGGTTCGTTTGCGGGCTGGGAATCGGGTTCATCCGTTGGAACGCGGGCTGAAAGTCCGCGCAAATCACCTTGTCTCGCCCCCGATGCGTGGATAATAAAAGCGGCCTGTCCCCTTTCACCGCCCCTTAGCCTCCACGCATGAAAAACACCTTCGCCACTCTCCCAGACGATTTAGTCCGTTACGCCCAAAGCCGTGCTGTCCCGGGACCCGAATATGGCCGCTTCCGCTACGGTATCGGCAAAGAACCGACCTATTGGGCCTCCGCATTTATGGTGCTGGCGCTGGACCTGGTGGGCAAACTCGACCAGATTTCCACCGAACAGCGCCGCCAGTGGCGGGACTATCTGCAAGCCTCCCAGGATCCCGAAACCGGCCTCTGCCTCGATCCCGCCTTCCGCAGCGGGGACCGTCATTCGCCCTCGCACACCGACGACATGGTCCACTGGCACTCCACCACCTTTATTCTTGGCGCCCTCATCCTCCTCGGCGGAAAGCCCAAATATCCGATTTCGGTGATTCACCCCTTTTTGGAGCCTGCTAAAATGCGCGCCTGGATCGAACAATTGCCCTGGCGGATCAGCCCCTGGGTGGTTGGCAACTGGACCTATGATTTCGGCTGCCTGGCCGGCTTCGAGCGCATGGTCTCCGGTCCCGAAAAGATCAATCCGGCCCTGGATGCCTTTTTCGCGTGGCACGACACGCATCAACTGCCCGCCACCGGCTGGTGGGACCTCACCGGTAAGGCCCCTGTGACCCATCAGCAGTATGGCGGCTATCACACCCTGATGGTCTATTGGATGTTTGACCGCGAGGTGCCCCGTCCCGAGGCCATGATCGACAGATCCCTTTCCATCCAAAGTCCCGAAGGTCATTTCGGCGGCGGATGCTGCGCGGACATGGATGTGATCGACGCGACCGTCTCCCTCTGTCGTCAATACGACCTGAGCCGGAGCGAGGTGACCCGCGCCATGGAGCGCGCTCTGCCCTGGATGGCCGGCACCAAACTACCCGGCAGTGGATTTCTGGATGTTCCCAACGCCAAACAGGGCCGTGCCGAATACGGGTGGAAAACCTGCGGGGTCGCCGCCGACGAGCCCGATCCCTGCAGCGCCCATTTCCGCACCTTCAGCCTGGCTTTGATGTCCGAACTGATCGACGTCCCCGGACTGGAGGGTTTCCGATGGAAACACCACCACACCTTTTGCCACGGGGTGCGTCCCGCCGCGCTGCGTTGCGGAGATTGAGACTGCATGCAGCCCGGGGTCGCGTGGGTCGCCCGCACCTCTTCGGGGCGAACAAATTCGCCTGCCCTGGAATCCAGGGGCATGGCCCCTGGCGAGCAGCGTGGGGGGAATTCAAAGCGTTTCTCTTCGCGTTCGTTGTTCAATGTTGAACGTCCAACTTCGAACCGCTCAACCACCCAAGGCTTCCAAATACCAAAGCCTTCGTTTCCTTCCTTTCCTTCTGTAAATTTATTTCAGAGGGAGGGGGCGGACATCACGCGGAGATGATGCCGGATAAAAAGGAGGCTTCGATCAAGAAAATCGAGTTGGAAACGCGAAGATTCCTTCGTGCCTGTATTGGGCAGCGGAAACCATCCCTCAAGGTCTGCCGACCCATCGGCATCACTTCGGTCAGTCTCCCGGACGCTATCGGGAGCACTACCGAAAGACTTAATCCCTCCAGCGTCCATCAATCTGCAGGGTGAGGGGTTCGGTGGCGGGTCCGCGTTGATTGCCGAGCAGGAGGGACATCAGGGCGTCCATTAAACCCGAAATGTTGCGGGAACGACAGATGGAAAGCAGGCGGGGAAGCGAGAGGGCATGGTCGAACACGTCGAAAGGTTCAAAACTCCCCACTCCACGCCGCATTTATGGCCGTGAGTGTGTATGATGAAAATGTAAATGAAGCCAATACCGTGGACGACAGCGAAACCACCTACACCGCCGCGAATATGCAGGCGGACATCACCGCGAACTTTGCAAACGGTCTTGGCGGGGTCATCAACTTTGACAACGATCCCGATGATGCACTTGACACAGCCGGGACCGTGGTGACCAGTTATGGTACCGACAAAACACTGACCCTCAGTACCGCCTCCGTGACCTTCGCCACGGGCCTGGGCACCGCGGGCAGCCGCACTCCGATCTCCGGTGATGCCACCGCCTCGCACATGTTGAGTGTGCAGGGTGTCGCCACAGTTGATCTGACTCTGAGCGGCAGCGGACTGCTGCCCGGCGAAGTCGTGAGTGCCTTCGGCTTCACCGTGTTGAGCCGCACCACATCCGGCGGACTGCCGCGTCTCGGCACGTTGACCGTGACCTACAGCGACCTCAGCACCGCATCTTCGGATTTCAGCTATGCCGGTGCCGCCGGAACGAACGACACCTTTGTCGGCTACTCCGCGCCCAGTGGCTTGGGGATCTCCTCCTTCACCCTGGACCTGAATCGGGACTACACGCCAGCCTCCGGCGATTCCTTCACCAGTATCGACGACTTCGGTTTTGTGACCATTCCCGAGCCCTCCTCGATTCTGCTGCTGGGTCTGGGCCTGGCCTCCGCCCTGTTCCTGCGCCGGAGAAATTAAGATGTCAGAGGGTCGCAACATCCTCCGTGTTCTGACTCTCAACGCCCTGGCTCTCGCGAGCCGGGGTTTTGTTTTCGGGGCGGAGATTCCGGTCCTGGATGCGGGCGGCGTCTATGACGAACAGACCCAGCAAGCCAATGCCGTGGATGTGAATGCCGCGGACGCGATGGCCTTCCAGGACGAGCTGGACACCGCGTTCCCGGCGGGGCGGGGCGGGGTGGTGGCGTTCGAGGATCTGGCCGACGGCACCCTTTCGGATGTGCTGCATGTCCGTTTCGCGGCGGATACGAAAACCCTCAGCCTGCGGGATGGCGGCAGCTCCACGGGCTTTGAATCGGCGGTGGTTACTTCGCGCACCCCGATCTCCGGAAGTCGCGCTTTGCAAGCCAGTGACGACTTGCAGGATGACGGGAATAAAAACGACTGGGTGTTGCATTTCGGCCCGGTCGTGGGCGGGGAACTGGGGGAAGCCGTCACCTCGGTGGCTTTCACAGTCCTGGGGCGTGATGGGACGGCCCGGGTTCTGGAGACGATCACCGTCACTTACGACAATGGAGAGGAGGATCTTTTCCAAAACCTCGATTACACCGGCAAGGAAACCGCGGATACCTTTGTACGCTTCGACGCCCCGGCGGGTCGATCCATCCGCTCCCTGGTCATCTCCAATACGGGCTATGACTTCACCTCCCTTGATGACCTCGGGTTTTTGACTTCAGTACTGCCCCCGTCCATTCCGGCATTGCTTCCCTACACCGGCGATTATCGGCAAAAAGTGATGGCCTTTGCCGATGCGATGATGACGCATGGCCGCGACACCTACGGCACGGGCAACACAATTCAGGGCGATCCGAAACAGAGCGGACTGTTCCTCAGCGCCCTGGATCGAACGGCCGTCGGCGGCCCCCGCCTCATTGATACGAGCCATCCCGCCGCGCCGCCCGTGGTGCGGGAACACGACCGGGTGATTCACCTCCACCGCGAGGATCCGGACCGCCGACTTTACGGTTCGGATTTGGGAGACAATCAGGCCCTGCTCAGGCTGATGCTTGATATGTCGGCGGAGAGCGGCAACGCCGCCTATCGTCAGGCCGCGCGTGACAACCTCGCGTTCACCTTCCGCAACGCCCGCTCGGGCAAAGAAGAAAGCGGGGTCACCACTCCCACCGGCCTGCTCGGCTGGGGGGAACATCTCTCCTGGGATGTGGTCAACGATCAGGTGGCGACGGGCTATTACACCGGGCGTTTCGTCCATGAGTTCACCGATCGCTTCGAAATGTGGGAAACGGTGTATGATCTGACCCCCGCCGATGCCGAAGCCTACACCCTCGCCCTCTGGACCTGGCAGATCAACAACCCGAGCACCGGCGACTATGACCGGCACGGCAATTACGACGGCCAGTACGGACTCAGTGACGAATTCGATTTCCCCCGTCACGGCGGTTATTATCTTCACACCTGGGCGGCGGCGCTGAAGTGGGGCGGCGGCGCGAACCAGACGCTTTTCCGAAATGCCATCCAGGTGCTGATCGACCGTTTCGAAGGCAAAATCGACAACGCCGTCGCTGCCCACGGCGTTGACCACGGACTGATCCATCTTTCCGACAATCCCCGCGACGTGGACAAATGGAGTCCGGCCCAAACCTTGGATCTGGCGAGTTCCTGTTCGCTCGCCGCGGAGATGATCGATCCCTCCCGCGCGGATCCCTTGGCGCAAAACCTCCTGCAGCTCGCGCAAATCCTGGACGCCTCCTTTTTGGCGCAGGCCCACGATCCCGCCGGGGCGGGGTTTGTGTCGGAGATGGATATCCCGACCCTGCAGGTGAGGGGGCGCTCGCGGGAAGGGGGGCTGGCCTACGGCGAACCCGCGTTGACGCATGTGTTCGGCCGCCTGATGTCGGAACGGGCACGTTTGCTGGAGGGGAGGGATGACCCGGTTTCAATTCAACATCGCGAGAGTTTCCAGGCACTGGCCCTGGCGGCGGCGGATCGGTATCTCACCAGCGAGGCGGATCGGGACCGGGACGGCGACTACCACGACGAGCAGGTCTGGGCCCTGGAGTTCGGCGTGGTGATCGAGTTGCTGCTCGACGCGCATGAATGGACAGGAGACCTCATCTACCTCCGCCGCGCCCGGTATTTCGGCGATCTGGCCGTAACAGTGTTTTGGGAAAGTTACGACCTGCCGCGGGCCGGCACCGACACCCAACACTACGAGGCCATCACGGGAAGTGGCGATCTGGCGCGCGCGCTCTTCCGGCTTCACCGGGAAATTCTGAGGGCGCTGATGGGAAAGGACCCCATCGAAATTCAGCGGCAGGACAGCGGCCACCGTATCCGCCTCCAAAGCATGGAAGGAGCACGCTACCGTCTTGCGCATTCGCCGGACTTCGCGGCGTGGACAGGCATCGCCGAACAGGTCGCGGCGGGTTCGGAGTTGTTTTTCCCCATTGAAGCGTCGCCGGGTGTGAACGTTTATCGGGTCGAACCGCTTCCAAATCTGTAGTAGGGTTCTGTTTGATAATTCAATATTTATTCTACGATGAGAATTCTTTCGTTTTGCCGAGGCTCTCTCCAGGTGATAAAGAAAATTCATGTGTATTTTGTTTCTGAAGATTGGGTTGATTTCCGCCATGGCATCCACGGCGGTGCTTCCGGCCGCGAGTCCAGGCGTGGCGGAGGCCCTGCAGGGCTTGGATGCCCATTACGCCTCTTTTCTCAATCCCTGGCTGATCAGCCTGTGGGATTCGTCCAGTGGCGGCCAGCGGCGTTCCGCGTCGGCAGGTGTGGATCTGCAAAGCAGCGGCCAATTTGTCAGTACCTTGGAGGCAACAGACCTGTTGGCAGACATGCCGGCCGAGGTCAAAACACTTGTGGTGGGCTACTTTCAAAGCCGCCAAGATCCCTCGGACGGCTTTTTTTACGATTTCACCGGACAGTCTCTGAGCACCCGCGATAAAGGACGGTATCTGACGTATGCCACCGGCGCCCTTTCGAGGCTGGGAGCGGCACCGCTGTATCCCCTGCCGGATTCGGATTCAGGCGGGGTCCCGCCGGAGCTGGCAAACGCCGCCACCTTCCGCTACTGGCTGGCCGCGCTCCCCTGGGACAACCCCTGGACGGCGGGCGACCAAATCAACGCGCAACTGCCTATCATTCAGGTGCTCAGTCAAAAAGAGGAGTTGCTGGCGGAGCTGTGGGCCTTTCTGCCGACCAAACAACATGCGGGAACGGGCTACTGGGGAAACAGTGCCTCGGCGACCGATTACACGTATTTATCCGGCGCCGCCAAAATCAGTTCCGCCTACACTTTTTTTGGGGTCCCGGTGCCCCGGGCCGACACCCTTTACACTAGCGGCAAAAACACCCTGCTCACTCAAACCGCCTCCCAGGCCACACATGTCCGCAATGTCCTTTGGTTGTTTGACAACATCGCGATGTCCATGAGCCACGGAATACCGCCCGCGGATCAAATCGCCATCATCGACAAAAGCGCCGCCAACATCGCCAAATTCCTCAACAGCGATGGCGGCTTTGGCATGAGTGCGAGTGGCGTCAGTGATATGGATGCCGCCTCTCAGGCGACGAAAACGCGCACCTGGAGTTATGAACGCATCGCCGGACAGGTGGTCGCTGACTGGCCCGGCCGCGACAACTTCTGGCAGCATTCGAAATTCGATCTCTCCTTCTCCCGGGGCGGGTCATTTGAAGCCGAGGTTACCCCGGGAGAGCTTTCCGGGGCCGCAAGTGAAGTCAAAAACAGCAATGGCGCCAGTGGGGGAGAAAGATAATCATTGACCGTATCGATCTCATTGCCTCCGACGGCGTGCTCGCCGCCTCCGCCTCCACGGGTGACCCATACCTTTTATGGGATAAACACGCGGAAACACTTTGGACCGGAGATTTTCCCGGGAATTGGGTGGATTTGGATGCCAGCGAAGCTTTTTGTGCTTCCCGCCCAAAACACCCGATCCCTTCGGATTGTGCTTTAGTTTCTTTGGGTATTCCGACTCTTATCCGCAGTCCGCCCCGCTTCGCGTGGGATCCGCAGGTAAGTTCACTCTTTTTCCATTCGGAATGAAACAAACGGGCTCCTAGCCTCCGATCAGCCGGTGCGGGGCGTTTTTGAGAGTCGGTGACGGGGCTCTGGTTCAATTCACGGTGGGGAAGACCGGGGCTGGAAGCCCCGCATCCGGAGGCAGCGCATCCTGCGGCGGAAGACCGGGGCAGGATGCCCCCCGCCCGTTTACCCATCGAGCAAAGTGCCGAGTTTGTCCAAGACTTCCCCGCCGTTTCCGTAGACCGTACGACTGATTTTTCCAACACCGTGTTCCATCTACAACCAAGAAAAAGAAGACTCAACGGATGGCTTCGCCGTCCAGCGGATAGGTTTCATTGATGAATTTACCCGAAAATACATCGCATCCACCGCTCAAAAGGCTACATATAAAAAATGTCTTCTCCTCAGCACCTCCATTCCGAAGCAGAGCCCGGCCCGAACACGGGCCGGGTGACCCAGGCCCAGATCGCGGAGAAGCTGGAGCTGGCGCCGATGACGGTGTCGCGGGCGCTGCGCGGGGATCCGAAGGTGAAAACCTCCACCCGGGAGCGGATCGAACGCTGCGCGGCGGAGCTGGGCTACCGGCCTGATCCGCTGTTGTCTTCGCTGACCCGCTATCGGCGGCGGACACCCGATCGCATCCATTACAATCAGATCGCTTTTTTGACGAATTTTGAGGATGAGGATGGCTGGCGGGATTCAAGCGACCTGGTTTTGCTGTACGAGGGGGCTCAGGCCGCCGCGGTCGAACTGGGGTACGAACTGGTGCCGACCTGGCTGCGTCAGCCCAAACAGGGCAAACAGGGCAAAAAACGTCTGGCCGACATTTTGTGGGCGCGCGGGGTGCAGGGGCTGTTGCTGGCGCATCAGACGCCCCACATGGCGCGGGGACATTTGCGCTTCGACTGGGACCGCTTCAGCGTGGTGTCGCTGGGGCCGTCGCCGGCCAAGCCGGAACTCTGCGCGGTGGATTATGATTCCGCCCACGCGGTGCGCCTGGCCTGTCATGAATTGCGCCACCGGGGATACCGCCGCATCGGCTTCGCCCATTATGTGTACACCAACGCCCAGCACGACAACACCCCGCTGTCCGCTTTTCTGGGGGAGCAGTGGAGTCACGCCCACACCGGAAAGGTGAAACCCTTCCTCTGGCGAAAAGAGGGACTGCCCGAGATGCTGGCCTGGGTGGAGCGGGAACAGCCCGATGTCCTGCTCACCAACCGCTGCGGCCCCGGCTCTCATCCTCAGGAAATTTCCCGGTTGTGGGCCAAAGACGCATCTCCGCTGCCCTGCTTTTTTTACGCCCTCTACGAATCCGATCCCGTGGAGCTTCCAGGGGTGTTCCATCCCCTGCGCCGCCTCGGCGCCGAAGGCATGCGCGCCCTGCATGGTTACCTGCAGCGCGGGGTGCGCGGACTGCCCAGCCATCCGCATACGCTGACCTTCCGCGGCAGTTGGCGGGAATGATTTAGGATTGTTGATGGGGGATTTTTGATTTTTGATGGGAATTTGACCCGGTACGGGTCACAGATTGTAGCCGGTGCGTCGCGCAGCGACCTCCGGTACGTTCGCACCACCCCCGCCGAC
>JBBDRC010000170.1:0-4937 GCA_040905625.1 Kiritimatiellia bacterium | reverse complement strand
GCGCATCAGGATCTCTGGGAGACTCTGGTGGACATGCAGGCGGAGAACAAGCTGATCGACGGGATCATGCTGAGCAACCGGCTGCGGGACAAACAACTGTACGACTCGGTGGGGGGGATCGAGTATCTGCAGGCGGTGATGGACGCGGCTCCGATCTCGGTGCATGCGGAGAGTTATCTGCAGGTGGTCCGTGAAAAATCATTGGTGCGCGCGATTATTCAATGTTGCCGCGAGGCGGTCGACAAGTGTTATGATCCCGACAAGGATGTCGAGTTGCTGGTGGATGAGACCCAGGGCGCGTTCCTGAATCTGGCGGGGGGACACAGACAAATTTGGCATCCCTGGCCCGGATTGATAGATGACGCGGTGCGCCAGATTAACCTGTTGGTCGACAACAAGCAGGAAATGGTGGGGGTGGCGACCGGTTTCCGCGAGATCGACAAAATGCTGCACGGACTGAAACCCGCGGAAATGATCGTGTTGGCCGCCCGTCCCTCCATGGGAAAAACCTCGCTGGCACTGAATATCGCCGAAAATATCGCCATGGGGGTGGGGAGCCCGGACAAGGAGCCGAAAGGGGTGGCGGTGTTCAGTCTGGAAATGTCGGCGGCGGCGCTGGTGCAGCGGATGATCTGTTGCCGGGCCCGGGTGTCCTCGGGCAAGATTATGGGGGGCTATCTGTCCACGGAACAGCATTCCCGTCTGATGAACGCGGCGGATGAGTTGAAACGGGCGCCCATTTATATTGATGATTCGGGCGGGCTGGATGTGATGGAAATGCGGGCGAGGGCGCGCCGGTTGAAGAAAAAGCACGACATTCAGTTTGTGGTGGTGGACTATCTGCAGATTTCGCATTGCGCCAAGCAGAGCCGGGACGGGTGGCAGCGTGAGGTGGCGGGGATCTCCAGCGAACTGAAATCCATGGCCAAGGAACTGAATATTCCGGTGATGGTTTTGAGTCAGTTAAGCCGCGACGCGGAGAAGCGGGACCGCACCAGCGGGATACCCAAACTGTCGGATTTACGTGATTCCGGTGCCATCGAGCAGGATGCCGACGTGGTGTTTTTGCTGCGCCGCCCCAGCCGTTACCCCGGGGACCCCCAGGCGGATGAACCGAATTTGGCCATTGTGGATATCGCAAAAAACCGTAATGGAGGAGTGGGTCCTGTCAATTTGAGCTTCTTTGAGGAAACCACCCGCTTTGAAAACCGCGAACGTCATGAGATGGACGCGCCTTTATAACCGTGAATTATATGAAACCTACAGCCTTCCTCCTTTTTGTGTTGATTCTTGGACTGTCCCCGCTGGTGTCCGCGTTGGAAATTCTGGATATCCGGGTGCGCAGCCAGGTTCCCGGTCAGGAGATCGAGACCTCGGCGGTCACCGCCTTCATTCAACCGGGGATCGGAGACGAGTATGATCCGAATTTGGTGAATCAGGATATCCGCCGCCTTCAGGAAACCGGACGGTATGCCTATGTGGGCGCGGAACTGGTCTCCCGCCCGGGCGGGGTGGACTTGGTGTATGTGGTGGAGGAACGTCCGCGTATCCGCAGCCTCCTGGTTCAGGGGGGATCTCATTTTTCGAACACCAAAATCCGGGATCTGATGGAACTGAATTTGAGTGACCGGGTGGATCAGGCGCTGATCCTGACCAAGCTGGAGGAGGTTCGGAGCCGCTATCACAAAAATTTCTTCAACCAGGTCTCCTTCGAGGTGGAGATGACTCCCCCGGACGCGGAGGGCTTCACTCAAGTGACCGTGACCGTGGATGAGGGACCGCGTGAGCGGGTTCGGTCCCTGCGGTTTCCCGGAAACACGGAATTTTCGCGGACGCAGCTCAAAAAAGCAATGGGGCAAAAAGAAACCTGGATTCTGAGTGTGTTTACGGGGCGGGGAGGACTGGACGAGGCGCAATTGCGTCAGGACATGGCCACGCTGGAGGAGTTGTATCGCCAAAAAGGCTATCTGGACGCCAAAGCGGGTCCGTATCGGTTGGAGGAGGATGGCTCCGGGCTGCGTGTGGTGGTTCCCATCGAACCTTTTGAGCAGTACCGGGTGAACAGCATTCAGGTGGAAGGGAATACGCTTTATCCCTCCTCACTTCTGGGAGCACAGGTGCCCCTGCAGGTGGGAGGCGTGGCCGAATCGGACAAGATTCAGGACGGAGGGGACCGCATTCGTGATTTTTACAATAACCGCGGGTATTCCCAGACCCGGGTGTCGCAGCGGATTCTGTTGACGGGGACGGAGAACACAGTGGACCTCATCTACACCGTCAGGGAGGGCCGGGTGGCCAAGGTGCGGAACGTGATCATTCGGGGGAATACCCGGACCAAAGATCCGGTGATCCGCCGGGAACTGTTGGTGTATCCGGGAGATACTCTCAATGAAGTGAAAGCCCGCAACAGCGCCGCCCGATTGCGCAACCTCGGGTTTTTCGACAGCGCGAATTACATGCTGCTGCCCACCGGCGATCCGGATGTCTACGACATTGAATTCGACGTGAAAGAGGGCCGCAGCGGGCAGTTTCTGGCCGGGGTGGGCTTCTCCAGCGAAGACAAACTTGTGGGATTCATTGAATTGTCGCAGGGGAATTTTGATCTTTCAGATCCCCCCTCCTTCACCGGGGGCGGGGAGAAACTGCGGACCCGGCTGCAGTTGGGAACGGAGCGGCGGGATATTGACGTGAGTTACGTGAAACCCTGGTTTCTGGATCAGCAGTTAACCCTTAGTGTATCCGGGTTTCAAAATGAACGCCGATTCCTCAGCGATGATTACAATCAGAAAAACACCGGGGCAAGTGTGGGGCTGCGAAAAAGTCTGGGGGGACGCTGGCGGGGCGGGGTCACCTACACCCTGGAACAAATCGATGTGTTTGATGTGGCCGAGGATGCCTCCGCCGTGATCAAGATCGAGGAAGGGAACAGTTTGCGCAGCGGGCTGGATTTCTCGGTGACCCGCGATTCCCGCAATCAGGTGTGGATCCCCACCCGCGGGGGCCGCATCGTACTCAATACTGGATTCACGGGGGGCGCCTTGGGAGGCGATGAGGAGATTTATGAGGTGGGTGTCCGTAGTTCGTATTACTACCCCACCATATGGGATCATGTGCTGAATATTCAGGGATGGGCACGCAGTGTGGATTTTTACGGAGATTCCGACCGGGTGCCGATCTTTGATCGACTGTTTCTGGGCGGAACCCGCACGTTGCGCGGATTTCAGTTCAGGGATGTCAGCCCGGTGGATGAAAACGAGGATCCGGTGGGGGGGCAAACCATGTATTATGCCTCGGCCGAATATTTGATTCCGCTCTCGGAAATGTTCCGCTATGCCATGTTTTATGACTGGGGAGTGGTGAATTCCGAGTCGTTTGACAGCGATTTGGGTGAGGCCAACTCCAACTACGGGGTGGGCTTGCGGATCGATATGCCCGGTTTTCCGCTCCGTTTCGATTACTCCTGGCAACATCTCAACAGCGAGCATAATGCCAAAACCGGCGGTCGATTCAGTTTTCTCATTGGATATTCTTTCTAAACCCTCTACTGTACACACATGAAAACCACTGTTCCCACATGTATCCGTGCCACGTTACTGCTCGTCGGTCTTGCCCTGCCCGTGCGGGCCGAGATGGTGGTGATTCATTTTCAAACCGTGTTTGAAGAATTTTACGAACTGCGAATAGAGGATCAGAAATTGCGTGCCTCCGTGCAGGAATTCCAGCGGGAACAGGAAATCAAAGTCCAGGAATTGCAGGCCAAACAAGAGGCCTTCAATCAGTTGCGCAGCCGGGCGGCCCAGCCGGAAGTGAGCAATGAGGAGCGCGAACAAATCGCGGAGGAGGCTGTACAGCAGTTGGAGGAGCTGAACCGGGAGCAACAGGCGATTCAGGAGGAACGGAATCAGTTCCAACAGGATTTGGAGGCAAAAGGGATTCGGCTGCGTCGGGGTATCGTGGACAAGGTAACCCGGAAAATCACCGAAATGGCGGAAGCCCGGAATTGGACCCTGGTGTTGGATTCCTCGGCCAAAGCGCCCAACGGGTTGCCGGTGGTGCATTTTGCCACTCCGGCCATGGATATGACGCAAGTCGTGATCCGTGAATTGAATGCGTCCGCTCCGGTACCGGGAGATGGGGACCAATGAAACGTTTGACCCTGGCGGAACTTGCGGATCGGGTCGGGGGCGAATTGGAGGGGGATGGCGGGATCGCGATTCACTCGGTGGCGGGGTTGCTGGAGGCCGCGGAAGGTCAGATTTCTTTTTTCAGCAATGCCAAATATCGTAAAATACTGCTTTCCACCTCCGCTTCCGGGGTGCTGGTTCCCCGCGACTGGGGCGAGCCGGTGGAAAACACCACCCTGATTCGGGTGGAGAATCCCGATGCCGCGTTCGCCGAGGTCTGCCGGCTTTTCTGCCCGCCGCCGGTGAGCTATCCACCCGGAATTCATGCATCCGCGGTGATTGCGGATTCGGCTCAACTGGGCAAAGATCCGCATATCGGGCCGCATGTGGTGATCGAGGAGGGGGCGGTGATCGGGGATCGCTGTGTGTTGCTGGCGGGCGCGTTGGTGTCGCGGAGGGCCCAACTGGGTGACGACGGTCTGTTGCATGCCGGGGCGGTGCTGCGTGAAAATGTGGTGGTGGGAAAACGGGCGATTCTGCACAATCATGTGGTCATCGGCAGTGACGGGTTCGGCTACACCGTGAATGCGGACGGGTCGCGGACGAAAGTGCCGCAGGTGGGGATCGTGCGGGTGGGGGACGATGTGGAAATCGGGGCGCACACCTGTGTGGACCGGGCCCGCTTCGGGGAAACCCGCATCGGCAACGGGGTGAAAATCGATAATTTGGTGCAGATCGCCCACAACGTGGTGATCGGCGATCACGCGGTGCTGGTGTCCCAGGTGGGAATCAGCGGCAGCACCGTGGTGGGGG
>JBBDRC010000169.1:0-28724 GCA_040905625.1 Kiritimatiellia bacterium | reverse complement strand
GCGTGATTTGGACACCATGGAGGCCGCGATTTCCGCGGCGGAAACGGGACATTTGGTGTTTGCGACCCTTCACACGACAGGGGCGGCCCGCACAGTGGACCGGATTGTGGATGCATTTCCCACCAACCAGCAGGAGCAGATCCGGACCCAGTTGGCCTCCACATTGGAGGCGGTAATTTCGCAGGTGTTGATTCCGCGCATTGACAAAGTGGGACGGGTGGCGGCCTTTGAAATCATGATGACCACACCCGGTATTCAGGCTCTGATCCGCGACAATAAAACCTTCAGAATCACCTCCGATATTCAAACCGGTGCCCGCAAGGGAATGGTCACCCTCGACACGTCTCTTTATACCTTGTACCGCAACGGGATCATCAGCTTTGAAAATATGTTACTGAAAGCGAATGATCCTGAAGCACTCGCCCAGAAAGTCCACGCCGGTTCCTAATCCCAGACCCTCAAAACCTTATGTCCGAAATTACGTTTACCGATCAACTACTCGACCACCTGCTGGAGCATGGATACGTGACCCAGGCCCAGGCCACGGATGTCGTGGATGAGCACAACCGCACCGGACGATCAGTACGCCAAATTGTCCTGGACATGGAAATCATGACCGAGGATGAATTGCTGGAGCAACAGGCGTTGTTGATGGGGGTTCGGGTTCTGGATCTCAGCCGCCACACCATCAGCTCTGAAATGGCGCACAAGTTTCCGTCCTCGCTGGCCCGGATGTACAACCTGATTCCGGTGAATGTGGATGCGGTGAGCATGGAACTGGCCACTTGCGATTTCATTACTCCCGAATTGGTGGACGAATTGCGCTTTGTTTTGGCGATGGATGTCACGTTTGTGGTGTGCAAAGAGCGGGACATCAAAGATCATATCGTGAAATTCTATGCGGAGGATGACGACGATTCCGTGGGTGGAATGCTGGCGGAACTCGAAAGTGAACTGGAAGACGCGGGCGATTTGGGGCGGGGCGGAACGAATTTGACGGAAGAGGATTTGTCCAGTTCCGCCAACGCGGCCCCGGTGATCCGCTTTGTGAACCTGATCATCTACCAGGCGGTGCAGGACCGGGCATCGGATATTCACTTTGAGCCGTTCGAACACGAATTCAAGATCCGCTACCGTGTCGACGGGGCCTTGTACGAGATGTCCCCGCCTCCCAAACATTTGGCTCTGCCGGTGATTTCACGCATTAAAGTGATCTCCGGGCTGGATATTTCAGAGCGGCGGCTGCCCCAGGACGGACGTATTCAGATGAATATTGCAGGCAGACCCGTCGATTTCCGGGTATCCACGCTGCCCACCCAATTCGGGGAAAGCGTGGTGCTCCGGGTATTGGATCAAAGCGCGGTGGGTCTGGAGTTGGAGCGTCTGGGCATGCCGGATGATGTCTACAACAATTTCACGGAAGACATCAACATGCCCAACGGCATTATTCTGGTGACCGGCCCCACGGGTTCCGGTAAAACCACGACCCTGTACGCGGCGCTTGGGAGACGAAATGAAGTGGGAGTCAAGATTCTCACCGCGGAAGAACCGGTGGAATATGACATTGACGGAATTGTGCAGGTAAACGCCAACCACCGCATTGGACTCACTTTCGGGAGTATTCTACGGGCATACCTGCGTCAGGACCCGGACGTGATACTGGTGGGGGAGATCCGGGACCTTGAAACCGCCCAAATCGCCATTCAGGCTTCGCTGACGGGTCACTTGGTGTTCAGCACCCTCCATACCAACGACAGTTCGGGAGCGGTCACCCGTATGATCGACATGGGGCTGGAACCCTTCCTGATTGCATCGACGTTGCAATCAGTCATGGGAACCCGTCTGGTCCGTACGATCTGCAAAGAATGTAAAACCCCCTTTGTGCCGGATGATTTGCAGGTGAAGTCTCTGGGTCTCAGCCGCGAAATCATTGGCGATAATAACTTCTATTACGGAAGTGGCTGCGATCATTGCCATGATACCGGCTATCACGGGCGACGCGGGATCTATGAGTATTTGAAAATAACCGATCCTGTTCGAACTCTCATCACTGAGAGGCGACCGACTGTGGTGATCCGTGACCGGGCGCGTGAATTGGGGATGCGCACCCTGCGGGAGGACGGGATACGCTGTATCCTGGACGGAGTCACCACTATTGAAGAAATCATTAAATACACATAATTCGCCTTGCACATCCCCAGCAAATTGAAGTACACTCCTTACGACCCCACACCATAAAGATTTTATGAAGGATCACTAATCATGCCAAAATACAGATTTGTTGCCGTTGACCAAAAAGGAAAAGAATACTCCGGAAACATGGAGGCCGCGGATGAGGCGGAAGCCCAGTCCAAGCTTCGGGACAAAGGCCTGTTTCCCACATCCGTGACTGCGGATGCAGGGGGGGGCGGGGGCGGGGGTAAAAAGACCGCGGCTAAAGGTAAGAAAAAGGCGGCGAACAAGCAGAGTCTGCAGAAAGAAATCACCATGCCGAGTTTCCTGCAAAAGGTCAAACCAAAGGAACTCATGTCCTTTACCCGTCAGTTGGCCACGCTGGTGAACGCGGGACTGCCGTTGGTGAGAGGGCTGCAGGTATTGGGACGTCAGGAAAAAAATCCGATGTTGAAACGTGCACTGAGGGATATGGGAGACGCGATCGAGAGCGGAAGTAATTTTGCCGAAGCTCTGGTGCAGCACCCCCGGATTTTCGATAAGCTGTATGTAAACATGGTGAAAGCCGGTGAAGTGGGCGGGGTGTTGGATAAAGTGCTGTTGGCCCTGGCTGAATTCATGGAGAAAGTCCAGAAGATCAAGAACAAGGTCAAAGGAGCGATGATTTACCCGATTGTGGTGTTAACTCTGGCCATGGGCATTATGGCGTTCCTGATGATTTTCATTATTCCTAAATTCCAAAAGATTTTTGAAGACATCATGCAGGGTAAGCCCCTGCCTTGGCTGACCCGTCAGGTGGTCGCATTCTCCGAGAATTTCGTGACGATTGGGCCTATCCTGGTCGGGGTGGGTATTTTGTTGTCCATTGGACTCAAATTCGCCAAGAAAACCGAAAAAGGCGGATATGTCATCGACTGGAGCAAATTGCACATGCCGTTGTTCGGTTCACTGTTTATGAAAAGCGCAATTGGTCGATTCACCCGGACACTGGGTGAGTTGATGGATTCAGGGGTGCCGGTCCTGCAGGCATTGACCATTGTGGGGGAAACTTCCGGGAATAACGTGGTTGAAAGCGCCGTTCACGAAGTGCATGACGCGGTGAAAGAAGGGGAAAACATTGCCCCCACTCTCGAATCAACCGGGATTTTTCCGCCCATGGTGATTTCAATGGTCGAAGTGGGGGAGGAAACCGGTGAACTCCCTCAGATGCTTCGCCGCATCGCGGACAACTTTGACGATGAGGTGGATAATGCGGTCGCGGGGTTGACCTCGGTGATCGAGCCGCTGCTGATCGTGATGCTGGCGGTGATCGTGGGTGTCATCGTGATTGCACTCTTCCTGCCTCTCATCGGCATCATCGAAGGTTTGAACACGGGCTGAGGAAAGAGGAGGTCATGGGCAGCTGCGCTGCGTCATCGGTCAGGGGCGGCGGAGCCGCGTCAGGGGGCAAGCGTCATTTGTCATGGGGCACACATTTTCCCAATGAACCGCCGACGCCAAGGCTAATCGGCAACCCCTGACGCGGCCGCCCCACCCCTGACCCCTGACGCGACGCAGTCGCCCCTGACTCCTGACCTCTGACGCGGCCCCGCCGCCCCTGACCCCTGACGCGACGCAGTCGCCCTTGACCTTCGACTCCTGACTTGATATGTTCAGAAAGTGCTTGCTTTTTGCAAACAGTCTTTTATACATTCGTATATATAACAACTCAAAGGACACGATATGGCAGTTAAAAAGAAAAAAGAAGAAGGACGCACTGGAAATTTGGACACCCTGATTTCACAGATCACCAAACAATTTGGTGAAGGATCTATTATGAAACTGGGGGAGGAGGAAATCAACGCCCGCAAAGTACCCAGTATTTCAACCGGAGCTCTGACCCTGAATATTGCGCTCGGCGTGGGCGGGGTTCCCCGCGGACGGGTGGTGGAAATTTTCGGCCCCGAGTCCTCCGGGAAAACCACTCTGATGCTGCATATCGTGGCAAATGCCATGAAGGCGGGAGGTTCCTGCGCGTTTATCGACACCGAGCACGCGCTTGACCCGACGTATGCCCAGAAAATAGGGGTCGATTTGGATAATTTGCTGGTTTCTCAACCCGACTCGGGTGAAGAGGCTTTGAATATTTGCGAAGCTCTGGTCAAATCCGGTGAACTGGATGTGGTGGTGCTCGACTCTGTGGCGGCACTGGCGCCAAAAGCGGAACTGGACGGTGAAATGGGGCAGAGTCATGTGGGGCTGCAGGCGCGTTTGATGTCCCAGGCCTTAAGGAAATTGACCAGTTCCATCAACCGATCCAAAACCTGTGTGTTGTTCACCAATCAGATTCGAGAAAAGGTGGGGGTCATGTTCGGCAGTCCGGAAACCACACCGGGGGGGCGGGCGTTGAAATTTTACGCGTCCGTTCGATTGGATATGCGCCGTATTGCCACCATTAAAGACAATGCCGGAGTGGCGGTGGGAAGCCGGGCCCGGGTGAAAGTGGTCAAAAACAAAGTGGCGCCGCCCTTCACCGAAGCCGAGTTCGATATTCTGTATGCGGAGGGAATCAGTTGGGAAGGCTCGATTTTGGATCAGGCCATGGACCTCAATCTGATTGAGCGCCGCGGATCCTGGCTGTCGCTGGATGGCACCCAACTGGGGCAGGGGCGTGATGCCGCCCGGGAAGTTCTTCGGGATAATGAGGAGATGCAACAGCAATTGATCGATAGAATCTACGCGGCGATTGAAGAAAAGAAAACCGCTGGTAAAAAATAGAGGTTTAAACCGCTGAATAAATATAAACCACGGAACACCCGGAAAACAGTGAAATATTTTCGGTTTAATTAAATCTTCCTGGCTAATTGACTCAAGTTAACGAATTATAAATTCAGCCAGTCCGGCACTAAGCGAATTTAGTGTAGTTTTTCACCACAAAAATCACAAAATACACATAAAAGAAGTGTTTGGGAGCCAGTTGCCGCCAATTTCCGAACTACATTAACCATTTTTAATATTATTTTGCGTTTTTTATGCCTTTTGTGGTTAATAAAAATGACTAGTTGAGTCATCAGCCAGGCAGGTAATTATAAATTGTTGGTTCCTGTTGGCTTTTTTTGGCTGTTTTTGGAATTTATCCTCTTTTTTTTTCCGTGTATTCGGCGTATTCCGTGGTTTTTTCTATATTCTCTCCAATGCCCATTTGCATTCCTCAATCATGTCGCGGGCGATTGAATTTCCTTCACGAACCGAATCCGGTAAGACGTTGAAAGTGTAGGTTTCCACTTCCAGGTGACGGCAGTCGGATGTCCGCAGGGTCTGCCAAAATTCAGGGGTGAGGGTGTGTCGGGTGCTTCGGAAATCGGCGTTTCCGGTCCAATGCAGGGGGACATGGGCGTGAATCCGCAGGCAGCCAGTCTCCGGGTCGGGTGAGTGGAGCCATTCAGGTATATCCCGCCAGGAGCGCCCGGTGGATGATTTCACCTGATGCAGATACACTCCGTCATCAAAAATTTTCAGACCGTCCGGGTGAATATCACGGGCGTCACACTCCAAAGCGGCACTGATCTGCACTTTGGACAGGCGGATTCCGGCGTGTTGCAACCGTCGCAGGCTGTCTGCGGGATCTTCAAACTGCATGGCCACATGGCAGGTGTCCATGCATATTCCAATGTGACGGCGGACCAGAGCCTCGTCCGCTCCGGATGCCTCGAAGAGTTTCTCAAAAAAAGAAAGGACTTCGTCCGTGGTTTCCAGCAGACAATCCGGCTCCGGTTCCAGGCCGAGGTGCAATACGGTTCCGGTTTTCGCTTCGATGCGTCCAAGGTGTTGAGCCACGGATAGTAGATGACGGATATGCGCCCCGGACTCCGCTTCCAAAGGGGCGGATTTGAATTTATATCCGAGGGGGACCGTGCTGATGGATCCGTCCATTCCTTCCGGGAGCAGAGCGGCCAGTTGATCAAACAACTCACAGGTATACGACACCCGATCCGGACTCGACCAGTCAGGGAGGTACACATTCTCCTTCACCCGGGTATCATGAAACGCCCCGTACGGAAAACCGTTAATCGTGTAAGTGTAACAATTCTCCTGCTCCAGATCCTGTTTGAAGCGATTGAGTTGCCCGGGACCTTTCAGGTCGAGAGAGGCCTGACGGGCGATTCGCAGTCCCAGGCCGAACGGGGCATCGGGGCAGAGGGCGTGTTTGATTTCCGGGATCTGTTTTCGCAGGACCTGTCGGATCTCCTCCAGAGATTCCCCGGGATGGACATTGAGGCAATAACTGAAATGACGGTTGTGGCTCAGTTGCATGGCAACATCTGCAGAGCCTGAATTTCCTCGTCCATCCAGACGGGATTCAGTTCGTGTATTTCGCGAATGGAGCCGATGGGGCCGGGGAGGGAGAGGGTCAGTCAACCGCCCAGGTGTTCTCGAAATTCCTCCAGCCCCTGCAGCAACCGCAGGGAACCGTCACCGAGACGCTGGGTAAGTTCGGGAGGGTTAAGGTCAAACCCACAGGTCAGGAGAGCCTGTTTGAGTGCGGACACCTGACCTGGGTCAATCCAGCCCAGGCGGGCCGCATATGCGGAATCGAGCACGATGCCAATAGCGACCGCATGACCGTGACTGATACGGTAGTTGCTGATGGATTCCAGTTTATGTGCCGACCAGTGCCCGAAATCGAGCGGACGTGCGGAGCCCAATTCAAAGGGATCGCCGCATGTGGCGATATGTTCAAGATGCAGTTCGGCGCAACGGACAATTAACCGATGCATGGCCTTGGCGTCCCGGCGTCCCAAAGCGGGAGCCAGTTCCAGTAATTCGTTGAAAAAGGAAGCATCCTTGATCATAGCCACCTTGAAAGCTTCGGAAATGCCGTCGCGCCAGGTTGGATTATCCAAACCCTCCAGAAGGGTGAAGTCGTTCACGACCGCGAAAGGAGGGGCGAAAACCCCCACGGTATTTTTACCGCCATGCAGATTCATGCCGTTTTTAACTCCAATCCCTGCATCATTCTGGGCGAGGGTGGTGCTGGGCATTCGGATGAGGCGGAGTCCGCGGTGCACCAGCGAAGTTGCAAACCCCACTGCATCCAGCACCGCCCCGCCGCCGATCACCAGCACATAACTGTGACGACAGAGGTGATACGCCAGCATCTGATCCACCAGACTCATAAGAAGGCGGTAATCATTTTTCAGGGCCTCGCCGCCCGGCACGATTTCGGGGGGGCGCACCAAGTCAACATGTTCGGAGTGGGCTTCGAACCATTGCCGAATGCGGGCCGGCAAGTCCGGAAAGGCTGTGTTCACCCCGGAATCGATTAACACCATCACTTTCGCAGGCATCGGGGCGGCCTCCGAAATCAACGAAAGCAAAAGGTCATTTGATTCACTGAACACATTCCGGTCGAATCGGACCGGGTACTGAAAATCAACGGAAAAGGTTTGCGTAAGTTGGTGATCGGAAGTCATGGCAGCCAGTATACAATAAACTCCGTAATTTGTTTAGAAATCAGTTCGAAAAAGAGCGTAAAAAGCAATGGACGTCTTTTGTCGGGTTGTTAGCCGCCACCTGTAATACGTAATAACTCCTCCAGAGTGGTGTGTCCGTTCAAGACAAGCTCCCATCCTGCCTGCCGAAGCGGGGTCATACCTTGTTTGATCGCCTGTTGCATTAATACCGGACTGGACGAACGCTCCGCAATCAGACTGCGGAGGGGGTCGGTGATCTCCATCAGCTCAAACAAGGCTCTTCGATTCTGATAGCCGGTGAATCTGCAGTAGGGGCAGCCACAGCCTGCCCGGGTGGTGTAGGGAGGGGTGGATTCCGGAAAGAGAGATTGTACCTCTTCAAGGAAGTCATCCTCCAACGTTTTCTGCTGTTTGCAGTGCGGGCAAATGCTTCGGACCAGTCGTTGTGAGATGATGCCCTGCAGACTGGAGGCGACCAGGTAGGGTTCGATACCCATGTCAATCAATCGCGGGGCTGAACCCGCACTGTCATTCGTGTGCAGGGTGCTTAAGACCAGGTGCCCGGTCAGCGCGGCCCCCACCGCGATGCGTGCGGTTTCATCATCCCGGATTTCTCCCACCAGAATGATGTCAGGATCGTGACGAAGAACGGAGCGTAATCCATGCGCGAATGTAAATCCGATTTCCGCATGGGTTTGCAGTTGCGTAATACCTTTCACTTGGTATTCGACCGGATCTTCAATGGTGATAATTTTTCGTTTTGAATCATTGGCTTCCGCCAGGACCGCATACTGGCTGGTGGTCTTGCCGCTCCCGGTTGGACCGGTGAAGAGAAGGAGCCCATGGGGAAGCTGGATGAGTCGTTGAATTTTTTTTCGTTGCCAGGAGGCCAGACCGAGTTCATCGATTCCTAAAAAGGTGTCTTCCCGATTGAGGAGGCGCAACTCCACGGTTTCACCCATCCGGGTGGGGAGGACGGAAATTCGGATATCAAAAGACTCTTCGTCCAACTTTTTTTCGATGCGCCCGTCCTGGGGCATTCTACGATCGGCGATATCCAGATTCGCCATCACTTTGATGCTGGAGATGATTGCTTTTTGATACGCATTTACTCCCTCGGGCAAAGGCACATTGTGGAGGACACCATCGATGCGGTACCGAACCACCACTGTGTCCTCTTGAGGTTCGATGTGGATATCACTGGCGTTGCTTTGGATCGCCTCCCGGATTAACGCATCAATAAAATCAGGAATTCCTGTGCCTGTTTCGTTGCGTCGCCCCGCTTGATGGGTGCGGGTTTCGCTTTCCCGCAGTTGCAGAAAGGGCGCGAGGCCCACGCCGTAAAAATGTTTGATTAACCCGGTAATCTCCCGGGCGGTGCACAGTTTCCATTGCAGAGAATATCCCAGAATCACCATCAACTCCGCGATTTCATCCGGATCCCTGGGATGGTCGGATGCCAGTATCAGGCAGGAATTCTCCCGTTGTAGAGGCATGATGCGATAGCGAAGAGCCGCACCCGGAGGAACGGATGAGACGGCTTCGTTGTCCACCAGGGTTTCGGTGTTTTTGAGAACCGGCAATCCGGTAATAGACGCGAAGGTTTGCACCAGTTGCTCTTCGCTGAGGTATTTTTCCGTAACCAGAAGGCTTTCGAGAGATTGTTTTCGCCATTCTGATCGTTGTAGCAGGATTTTGAGTTCCTCCGGCTTCAGTCGTCCATCCTCCACCAGGGTGTTCCCCAGCCGATCCCGCAATTCGTTCAGAGAGGCATAATGAAAAGGAGGTGTGGGCGCAGAGGAGGTCATGGTTGTACCGATTCAAATGGTTGGCCCAGCTCAAGGGTGTGTACGGTTTCGGGTGTTTCGAACGTGAGGGATGCGGGAGTCATTTCCTTGACAACCCATTGATCCCATTTCTCTCCGATGGCGAGCAAATGATCGGTTCCGGTTTCGAGGTTGCTAAGCAGAGCCCGCTTCTCACCGTTGATGCGGGTGATCATTCCGGAATAGCGGAGTCGGGTGATTTGGGGTTCCGGAGCCGGACTGGAAGGAGGCTCCGGGGTCGGGGTGGGTAAAGGAAACGGCATTTCCGTAAAATCGATTTCAGGTTGTGCATCCAGGTCCGGATCGCTGTCAACCGGGGAGGTGATGGCGGGGGATTTGAAAAGATTCCCCGGCGGGTCCTCCGGCAAAGGGAGCACCGCCTGCCGGGGTTCCTCCTCCGGGGGGGGGGGCGCCTCCTCCTCTCTGTTCCGCAGATAGGACGGAGGAACCCGGTTAAGTTCGGTTATGATGGAAAAAACGATAACACCTGCAACCACCACCACGGAGAACAGCAGAATCTGTTTAGGCGAAAGTCTCTCTGTCCAGTTGGTTGTATGGGCATTCATTTGCACCTCTTAATAAAAGAAATGGTCCGGGTCATCATGCGGTGGACCGATCAACTCCCGGTCCGGCATCCGGCTGCTTTGGATATGCCCCGCCACACTCCACACGCTGTAAATTGTCAAATCGTCCGTATTCTCCGGATAATTATTTTCAATGCGGAGGTGTTGAAGATAATAGAATAAGGGTTCCTCCTGTAAATGCTCCAGCAAAGAGACAAATTCTTCAAAGGAGGCCCGCATGCGAATGTGAACAGGGAAAAAGGCAAGCGCGGGAAGCGGGGTTTTTTCGAGCGGGAGCAGTTCCGGCGGGAGGGGCTGCACCTCATGGATGATCGGAATATTCTTGGTGATGCACTTTTCGAGCAGCAGCACAGTGGCGGTTAATTGTCCAAGTCGGATATCCGCGGATTCGTTTGCACCGATGGTGTCCGGAATACCCAGATCCGGCGGCAGGGTTGTGGCATGTGCCAAAGCTAACTGGCTCAGGCGATAACGTGATTCGAAGAGGGCGATTTTGAAATCGATACGGCCTTCCGACGATTGGCTGATTATCTCGGGAACAGCCTGTTCACGAAAACGTTTTATATTAGGAATACTCCTCTCCCATTCCCGGGTTAACCACAGGTGCCGCCGCCTGGAGATGGCCGCCTGTTTTGCCAGGGACATGTCATTCTCCAGTGCCGTATACGAGCCGAGTTCTTGTTCAAGTCTGCTCAATTCAGTTTGTATGTGGTGGCGTTTCCGGTTGAGAGGCTGAATCCAGACACTGAATCCGAACAGGATGAGCATCAGGGTGCCGGTGGGAAACCAGAGTGTGCGGAGGTGCTGTGGCACCGGCTTGGGTTTAATGCGAATCATCCGCCCCTCCGGTCATGAAGTTCAATTTCCAGAACAAACCACCTGGCGTTCTGCACAACCCTGCGGGGATTCGCACGCCGATCGTGGAGAACCTGATCGTCCGGGAGCAGGTCGGCACTTTGCACAAGTTCATGGGTCCGCAGAGTTTCGATCATGGTCCGAACCGTGGAAAGATCATTCACCGGGGTGTACCCCTCCAAAATAAAATGGCGCATGGAGGCCCCCTCTGTCGCGGGTCGGGAGGGAAGGGTGTCGGTTGAGGTGTACGCATCAGCATCCGCAAGCAATATAAACCAGTCGTCCGGGCCTTTTGCTTCATATACAGACTGCAACAACCGCCTGACCAGGTTATGATTCCGTTTTGCCGCCCGGAGAGGGAACACTTTTAATTGCAGTTTTTCATTCTGTTCCTCAAACCGGAGATTCTCCCGCTTGAGATCTTCATATTCCTCCACCAGGGTTTTGGTTTCTGAAAGGGTGTGTTCCAGCCAGGAATGCGACCGTTGCACCTGGATGCCATAGATGAGGAAGGAAACCAGAAACAAAATGCAGGCCGCAATCCAATAGCGGATTTGCCTGCGTTGTTCCGACACAATTCGCATTTCCGGTGGAAGCAGGCTGATTTGAAACGTCCGGTGGCGGGTTCCCGAGAGAGCCAGACCCAAGGGGGCCGCCGGCGTGCCGGCGGGACCGGGATTTGGCAGAACCGTGAGCTGCAGGGATGTCTGTAACGCCCTGGATTGGAGGGGGTCCGGCGAAAAACAGCCGCCGATCAGCAGTTCGCTTACTTTATTATCATCTGAGGGGAACTGCAGGCGGTAGAGCCGAAGTGCGCCCTCCAATTCGGTCAGCCACTGCTGGAAGGAGGACAGCGTTTCGGGAGAATCCCCGGAATGCTCATCCTGTTCCCCGATCAGATCCTCACTGCTGATGTGGATGGCGCGGATCTGCATAAGATGTATTCCCCGGCAAATCATCCAGTCCGTCTGCTCGGGGCCTATATAAACAAAAGCTCTTGGCGTCCCGGAGTCGGGGAGCTGATACTGAATACCCGTGATATACGCCAGACTGTGGGGAAGGATCTCAATGATGTTCAGGCCGGCCGATCCGGGCAGACGCAGTTCCCGGGCCAGGCTGTCCTCTCTCGCGGTACAGATCAGCAGTTGTTGCTGTCCTTCCCGCTCAGAAACGATGTATTCAGTCACGGCATGGGACGCCGACAGTGATTCGAAATCCCTGATGTGGGATTCCACCAGTTGCCGAAGCTGGAATTCACTCTGCGGGCGGGGGATTGGAAGGATTTTGAATGAAACCAGGGAGGACCGCAGGGCGTAGATGCAGGGGTAGTGGAGCCATCCTTTCTGCTGGAGTTCACACCGTAACTCTACGGCGAGCTTATTCACATCGGAATGCTGCTTCAGGTGGAGCGAACCGGCAATTTTACAGGTCTTCCCCCGCGTTCGCAGGTGCAGCAGATGCAGATGTTTGCCGTCTGCAACCAGACCAAGGAGATTTGTGGAAAACGGAATCAGATGCATAGCACGGGTTGGCTTAACGTTGTTCGGTGGTGGCGTGAGGAATCAGCGATTCTCCCCGTTCCGAAATGACGGTGGCGGTGACAAATATGATCAAATTTCTCCGCTCCTCTGTGGTATCGGTGCGTTTGAACAAATTGCCAATCAGCGGCAGCGAACCCAATATAGGAACCTTGCGAACGGTATCCTGGCTGATGGTGCGGATCAGGCCTCCCATGACCACGGTTTCACCACTTTCCACCACCACTTTGGTTTGTACCTCCCGGCGGGCGATACGGGGAAGTTTCACCACAACCTGCCGGATTTGATCTGAATTTCCCACCTCGCGCGGTCCATCCTCCTGATAAGAAATAAATTCAAGCAGTTCGCTGATGGTGGGACTCAGGAGCAGGCTGATGGACCGATTGTCGGCCCCCACACTGGGAACCGCCACCAGCGTGAATCCCAGTTCCGCGGTTTTGGGTGTACCTTTGGGTATGAGAGCGGTAACCGTATATTTCTTATTGTCCTCATCGACCAAGGCAAAGGCCTGTGCCTCAAACTCTTCGTAATAGAGCAGGTCATCCCCGTCCCGAAGTTTGGCCGGATTGTTATTAAGAGTGGTGACCCGCGGCACTGAAAGGGTGCGCCCCTTGCCTGAAATCTCCAATGCATGCAGCACCGCATTAAACATGGGTTCGGTGAGGAGACCCCGGTAGGTAAGGTTCAGTCCCTGGCTGTCGGTGGGAGGGTTCCCCTCTCGCAGCAAACCAAACGCGCCCTGGGGCCCCAGAGGGAAAGAACCGGCACTGTCACTGCGATACGGTTCATAGGTAATGGACGAGGCCTCATCCACCACCGTGCGGGGTTGTGTACGCCACACCCCGTCTTCAAGCACCCCCTTTGTGGATACACTGAGAGGAGACCCTAAAATCCAGTCGATGCCGATTTCACGAAGATCCGACTGACTGATCTCAATAAAACGGGCTTCAATCAAAACCTGAGGGGGTGTCGTATCCAGCGCACGCACAATTTCCTCTATCAGATTCAGATTTTCCGGGGTATTCCGGGCGAAAAGCGTGTGACTGTTCAGGTCCACATGCAACTGGGCGCCCTGCCCGGAGGGTACAAACTCCTCCAGAACCTTTTGGATGTGGGTTGGTTCATGTGGAAGCACGGTGGCTTTGCGGGTGAGAGCCGAAAGATCACTTTGAGCCAGGCGTTCGGCCTCCGGCATGGTTCCCCAGGACAGCCCGTGAAAGAGCAGGCCGGTGCGGAGTCTGTAAATGCGGGTCTCCATGGGGGGTGCCTGATCAGGATCCTTGGTTGTCACCCAGATCATGTGTTGACCGGTATGAAACTGAACCTGGAAATGGCGTGACAGATAGTCAAGGACTTCCCGGAGGGGCACATCGGTGGCCTGAATGTCCAGGGTTTCCTGATTACCCAGTTTTGGATCTGCAATCATATTGATGTCATCATCCTCTGACAGGGCGCGGATGAGAGTGGAGAGCGGGGCACTCGACAGGTGAAGACTCACGGGTTTGGAGAGAAGCTCCAGCACCGGCCCTTCTATGCCCAGTTTGTCCGTGGCCGATTCCTCCACCTGTCGGCGTTTTCCGAAAGTGTCCGGTATTTGTCCGGCATCGAGGGCGTCCTGGGACGCTTTGCGGCGGTTCAGTTCCTGATCCAAGGCCGATTGAACCGCCCGCTCGTCCAGCATGGCCGAGAGGATCCGGTTCCGCAGTATCTGTACATCCGCAGCCCCCGGATTTTGGTTTGCGGCACGCAGGATAATTGTCAAGGCCCCTTCATAATTCTGCTGATTATACAGAGATTGCGCCTGCGCCACCAACGGAGACGACGCAGCCCCGGTTGAGGTGTCTGCATTTGCGGACGGAGCGGGGTTCCCGTCCGAGATCCTGTCCGCGCCCTGAGGGGATGAACGCACGCAACCGGTCAGTAACACCAGGGGTATCCATCCAAACAGGATCGAATAACCACCCGGGCGGATTTTTAGAAAACAACGACGATTTATCCATTGAGATTTCATTACATACACTCCGGAGCTGGAGACTAATTAAAAAAAGTAATTCAGAATCGCTATTAAGCGAACGATGCTGCTATATGTATACAGTATCAGATTAGGTCAAGAACATGTGAAAAGGAATCGATATGAATTTAAATTGGAGGATGATCATGGAAACAGGAATTCTCAGTCCGGGACTGTGGTTGGCGGCTGCCGTCGTCCTGTGCTGGACCCCTGTCGGCAGGGTGCAGGCATCGGAAATGCAGGCAACCTCCGCGGCTTTGCTTACCCTCGACCCGCCAAGGGGTTGGAATGCGGGTTTGATTCTTGAAGCAGGCAGTCGGACCATGGAGACACCGGGACAACCGATAAAATTGAATACCCGGGGCGCGATGATTCGGGTAGGTTATCGAATACAACCGGCCGTTCACTTGTGGGGGGAAGTCGGGGTTTCTCAAGCGGACCGCAGAGGACGTGCCGGGGCGGCAGTGCACCAGAATCCGGAAGCCGCTGAAGGGGAGCAAGCGGATCACCAATCGGTATCTGAGTGGTACGAAGACGATGGAGACGGGGAGACCGGATTGGCCTGGGGAATGGGGGCGGGGGTTTTGCTGGTCGATTTTCATCTCCGCACATCACCGGTTCTTGGAGTTCGGGAAAGTTTGGCATTTGAGTTGAATGCGTCCTATCGAGTTCGACGTTCGGATATTCCCGCAATCCGCAGGATGACCCTGGTTACCTCTCAGCAGGTACATGTGCCGGTATCTGACCGTACTCCGGAATCGGAGGCGTTCACATGGTCCGAGGCTCAGGTTGGCCCGATGATGGTCTACAGACGAGATGAACGGGTGGATCCCTCCCGGCCTGTTTTTAGCCCCACGGGATATGCCGTACGGGGAGGGCCCGGCTATGTGGGAACCCGCTATGATTTTGGTGAAGTGGATCTAGAGAATTCAAACAACCTGGCTCTCCTGATCGGAGCGGATGTGCGGTTTCAAACTGGATGGATCTGCCAACTCAACGTCTTGTGGATGAACGGGAGCGACCACGAATTTTCGTTGGCGATTGTCCGTTATTTCTAAAGGGACAGCGGATCTCCGCTTACGGATTCAAGGTTGCGGGGCCTTTGTTGCCCGCGACCCGGTTGTATTGCCCCGTGACCTTGTCTTTTTCGTATTTCGTGAATCCGGACTTGGCCACGTGGTCGTTGGAGAGCAGTTTTTTTTCTTTGCCCGCCGTGTGCTTCAGCCCCAGATTGGGAACCTGAATGACTCTCCGCACGGGTTCTCCACTTTCGGGATGCGCGGCCAGCGGATCGTCTTTCATCGATTGCACACATTCAAACCGTTCACCCGTGGTCGGATTTTCGTACACGTATACCGGCATCAGTCCACCAGGCGCAGTTTGATTTCAAACCCGCTTTCCGTCGTGTAACTTGAGGGAGGGACAGGGGTGGGTATGGCTTCGGGAGCCGTTGGGAACACGGGAGGCATATCCGGGAACGGATTCGTCGGAATGAATTTTTTATTGGCTTCGCTCTCCAGATCAACGGTTATTTTCCGCAATTTATCCAGATCTTCCTGAAGGGATTTCCGTTTGCTTCCCCAGGCGGACTCCACTTTCATCCGGAGGTCTCTCAACTGTTCAAAATTTGTGGCAAGCTGTTGAAATTGTGTCCTGTCTTCCAGAATTTCCGCTTCGCGCGCACGGGTTTCCCACCGTTTTTGTTGAATTTCCAGAAGCTCGATCGCCTGCTCAAAATCGGATTTTTTCCCGTCAAACTGCGCGAATGCGGGAATGAAAGCAAGGCCCAGTCCGAGTACAAGTATTCGAAGGTAATTATTCATGATTAGATGATACTAGCAGCTGCGAATCAAGTCCAGCACCAGATCCCGTTTCTTTTCCATTTTTTTGAGGGTGGGGGCTTCCAGATTCAACCGGCAAAGCGGTTCGGTGTTGGACATGCGCACATTGAACCACCAGTCATCCACCTCCACGCTGAGCCCGTCTAATTCAAAGGTGTGGGCGTCAGGAAAGGTTTCTTTCACTTTGCTGAAGACCAACCTGGGATTTTTTACGTTGGAATTAATCTCACCACTGGCATGGTATTTTCGGATGGGGGCCACCAGTTCGCCAAGGGTTTTTCCGCTGTTACTCACCAGGTTGGCAATATAAATCACGGCCAGACCGGCGCTTTCGGCGAAATAATTTTCACGGAAATAATAGTGTCCCGACAATTCGCCCGCAAACACCGCGTTGGCCTCGCGCATTTGGGACTTGATGAAGGAATGCCCCACCCGACACATTCGCGCATCGCCGCCGTTGGCCTCGATCAGCTCTTTGACCGCTTTGCTGGATCGCAGATCATAGAAAACCACCCCTTTCTCCCCCGCCGATTGCGGGACAAGCTTTTGCAAGAGGGATTCCGCAATCAGGGCGGTGATCATGTCCATGGACACGATCCGGCCGGTTTCATCGACAAAGCCCACCCGGTCCGCATCCCCGTCAAAGGCAATGCCAAAATCGTAGGAGCCCTCCCGGACTTTTGACTGCAGGGCGGAAAAGGTTTCCTCCTGAAGAGGATTCGCCTCATGGTTGGGAAAGCTCCCGTCATAGTCCGCGAAAAGTTCATCGTAGGTGAACAGATCCCTGAACACGGACGCTTCCGCGATTCCCATGGCGTTCGCATAATCCACGCAGACATGCAGAGGGGTGTCAATGTCCGCAAAGCTCTGTATATGCGCCACATAATCGGGAACGATATCTTTTTGGTGAATCCGTCCGCGGGCGGCCGGAAGGGGATCAAAGGTTTCAGTGAGCACGAGTTGTTCCAGATCCTTGATGCCGGTTTGCCCGCTGATGGGCACGGCATCCGCCCGACACAGCTTGAATCCGTTGTATTCACCCGGATTGTGGCTGGCCGTAATCATGATGGACGCATCCGCCTTGAGGCTGCCGTTTGCAAAATAACACATCGGCGTGCTGGCCAGCCCGATATCGATGACATCGACTCCCTGCATGCAAAGTCCCTCCATCACCGCGTTTGCCAATCCGGGGGAATGGGGGCGCATATCCCGTGCGATTACCACAGTTTTCGGTTTCAACAGGGTGGCGAACCCCCGGCCAATCTTCAGGGCCAACTCCTCGTTCAGTTCGTTTCCGACAATGCCGCGGATGTCATAGGCTTTAAATATACTCATTGAATGAAAGGCTCCGTAGGGTGAAAATGGTCATCTATGTAACCACTTCCGCCACGGAATTCAAGGACGGGCTGTGGGTGAGTTTTTGCCAAAAAAGTATCGATTCTGGTTGACAAAAAGGCGTGAATATCGTTTTACTCCCGCTCCTTAATCCCATTTTCAGTACAGGAGAATTTATCATGTCCATGCATCGAAGCCTGAAAGGCGCCAGTAAAATTGCCAAACGTCGTAACGTGTTGAAGCGCTACGAGCGTATCGACCTGCTTAGAAAGACCGGTGATTGGAAGGAAGGGGACCGTGCCTTCGGTTTACGGAAAACCAAAGCCGTCGAGTAATTCCTCCGTTCGTCTGAACCGTTATCTCGCGTCCTGCGGGCTGGGGTCCAGGCGCACCTGTGACCGTCTGATCGCGGACGGGCAGGTGAAGGTGGATGGTGAACCCGTTGCTTCCATGGGAGTAACGGTTTTTCCTTTTCGCAGTCGGGTGGAGGTCTACGGACGCGAAGTGCGGCCTGAATCCACCCGGGTATTGATGGTGCACAAACCGCGCAATGTGATTTGCACGGTGTCCGATCCCGAAGACCGCAAGACGGTGCTGGATTTGTTGCCGGACACCTGGAAGGACTTACGGCTGTATCCGGTGGGGCGGCTGGACCGCAACAGCGAGGGACTGATTTTGGTCACAAACGACGGAGATCTCGCCAACCGGCTCACCCATCCGCGTTATCATGTGGAAAAAGAATATCTGGTGTGGGTGCGCGAGGAATTGACGGAGCAACAGGGTGGGGCGTTGCTGGACGGGGTCCAGGATGACGGGGAATTGCTGCGTGCGCTGGCAATCACTCCCATACCGAGTAAAGGGCGTTTCCACTGTTATTCCATGATCCTGGGCGAGGGGCGGAACCGTCAGATTCGACGGATGTGCGAGGCGGTGGAGGTGTCGGTGGTGCGCATCAAACGCATCCGCATGGCCGGACTGGATATACAGGAGGTGCCGGTGGGGGAATGTCGGGAACTGGTGGGCAGGGAACTGGCGACGTTGCGAAAAGCGGTTGGGCTTAGTTGAGCCGTCGGTCCCGGAAAAGTCTTGCGCGGTTCGGGTGTTCTGTCAAAGGAAATTTTATGAGTAACGATTTGGTGATTATAGCGGGAAAAGGTGCGTATCCTATTGAGTTGGCGCGGTCCGCCCGCTCCCAGGGAGTGAAACGGGTGGTGGCGGTGGCCTTCCGGGGCGAAACCCGCAAAGAAATTGAGCAGGTGGCGGACGAGGTGCGCTGGGTGTACGTGGGACAATTGGAGCCGTTTCGTCAGGCATTCCGCGAATATGGAATTTCCCGGGCGGTGATGGCGGGCCAGATTACGCCCTCGAATTTATTTAATGCGAGGTTGGACAAACCGATGCGGGATTTGCTGAAATCGCTTCCCCGCAAAAACGCGGACACGATTTTCGGGGCGGTGGGGGATGAACTCGCGGCTTTGGATGTGACCCTGTTGCCGGCCTGTCAGTTTATGGAGGCGAATCTGGTGCGGGCGGGGACGCTCACCGGGACCAAACCGACCGCAGAACAGGAATCGGACATTCGGCAGGGGCTGGAGTTGGCGAAATGTTGCTCGAAGCTGCAGGCGGGCCAGTCGGTGGCGGTCAAACAGGGCACGGTGATCGCGGTGGAGGGCTTTGAAGGAACGGACGGGATGATCGCGCGCGCGGGCAAAATCGGAGGAGAGGGCTGTGTGATTGTGAAAGTGGCCGGGGTGGATCACGACATGCGCTGGGATATTCCGGTGGTGGGTCTGAATACGATCAAGCATCTGCGCAAAGCCAAATGCGGCTGTCTGGCCATGGAGGCGGACAATGTGATTCTGCTGGAGAAAGCGGAGGTGATCGCGGCGGCGGAATCGGCCGGAATCTGCCTGGTGGCGCTGGAGTCGGAGGCGTGAAATCCGCACCGTCCATCGTGATTGTGGCGGGGGAGGCTTCCGGTGATGCGCACGGGGCCCGGGTTTTGCGGGCCTTGAAGGGGATGTATCCGGATTTGACCGCCTGGGGGTTCGGGGGGGATCGACTGGCGGAGGAGGGAATGGAGATTCGGGAGCACGTTGACCGGTTGTCGGTCATGGGGATCTGGGAGGTGCTCAAGCAATACGGGTACTTCCGGCGGGTTTTTCATCAGCTCGTCTCGGAGATCCGGAAGCGAAAACCGGATCTGGTTCTGCTGGTGGATTATCCCGGTTTCAATTTGCGTCTGGCCGCAGCGTTACAGGGAGACGGCATTCCGATTGTGCAATATGTGTGTCCTCAGGTGTGGGCCTGGAAGAAAAAGCGCATTCCGAAGATGGAAAAAGTTCTGGATGGACTGATTTGCATTTTTCCGTTTGAAAAAGCGGTGTTCGAGGGAAGTCCGCTTCCGGTGTACGACTGCGGACACCCCATGGTGGAGGAAACGCTGAACGTGGAGGCTGACAGCGGGTGGGGGGACGGGGTGAAGCTGGCGTTGGTTCCGGGAAGCCGTCTGCAGGAAATCGAACGGATTTTTGTGCCGATGCTGGAAACGGCGGCTCTGGTCCGCAAGGAACTGCCGGAGCTTCAGATTCGGGTGCCGGCGGCGAACCGCGAGTGCAAACAGCGGATGCGGGCGTTGAGGGATGCCCGTCCGGAACTTCCGGCGGTTGAACTGATAGACGGTCACATGCGGGAAGTGGTGAAAGGGGCGGACGCCGCGCTGGTGACCTCCGGAACCGCCACCCTGGAGACCGCCCTGCTGGGCACCCCCATGCTGATTGTGTATAAAACCTCGAACCTGACCTATGCCATCGGCAAGCGGGTGGTGACGGTGGCGTACATCGGTATGGTGAACCTGATTGCCAAACGCGAGCTGTGTCCCGAATTTATTCAGGATGCCGCGGAGCCCGCCGTCATGGCGGATTCCCTGCTTCCCCTGTTGCGGGACAGCCGGGAGCGGAGGGAGATGAAGGCCGGACTGGCGGACGTGCGGAAACAACTCACCTCCGACCAGGGCGGAAAACGGGTGGCGGAGGTGTTGAGTTCATATTTGCGCGGGGAGAGTCGGTAACAGTCGGCACCCCGAAAACGTTCCGAATTTACAGCAAGAGACCTGTTTTGGTGGTGAAATTCAGCCTGAAAAGTAATTCCGTTTTTTTGGAGGCGCTCCTTTAATGGATTAAACCACACATGAACAGAAAGAGGAGTGGAACCACAAAAGGCACAAAAGTCACAGAAGGCCGTAGGGGGAGGTAAAAAAAATCACCTTCCGAGGAAACGGGTTCTGTGCATTCTGTGCCTTTTGTGGTTGAAAAACGACTTTGTGACGGGGTTTTGCGGGTGCTTTTTGACAGGGTCCCTGAGTTCACCGATGGGTGGCGAAAAACGATCACATTTGATTCTACGATACAAAATGGCCAACAACCGTCTTAAATTGAGTTCTGGAGTTCTGGTGAATTTAGCGCGCGTTTCCGTGAATGGTGAGATCGTCTTCCACGGTAAAGGACCAGTAGTGATCGGAAGCGATGGTCCGCTGTTGATCCGTGCTCCGGATACTCAGGAGTTCCAGTCCACGAATGGGTTTGAGAAAGCCGTCGACTTCAAAGGCCAGATTAAACTCGATTGTTTTCGCATCGGATTCGGGACCGGGGGCGGGAAAATCCATGCGGCGGACGGGAAGGTAACTGTCCGTGACTTCCGAGGGATTCGCGGGGGTTGCGAAAATCACTCCGCACCGACCTTTCAAAAAATCCGCCAAGGCGCGGCGGTGATCCGTCCAGCCCGATTGTTTCACGAAACCGGGGGCCCATGCCCGCCATTCCTTTTCGGGGTTCATGTATTCCAGCCAGACCTTTCCGCCCCGGGTTCCCCGAATGTTCGGGGTGTAGACCAGACGGGCGGGGATTCCGATCGAGCGAAGGGCCGCACAGGCCAGAATCGACACATCCACCTCGTCTCCGCGACGCCCCCGCCAGGTGGTCAGCGGATCAAGGTCCCCCCGGTAGCCGAGCGTGTAGGTGGGCTCACTGTCCAAAGTCACCCGCTGTATAATTGATTTCAAAACGCTTTGCGCCGCTTCCTCCGCATCCAGTCCCCGGATTCGGTCCGCAAACGTTTCCCGGAAAAATGAGCGCCATTGGGTACGGGCGGTTGATTCATAGCGGATGCGCAGGGGCAGGATATACTCTTCAAATTCCGCGTCGGTGAGCACTCTCTTGATATAATAAGCCTCCCGAACCGCCTCTGCTTCCCTGGCGAACGCAAAGAAGGCTTTTGGGCTGAGGTGATATCGTTCAATCTGGCCAAGCCGCCGGGCCAGGCTCATCAGGGTGCTGAACGGAACGCGGTCGAACTCGGCCTGACCCACGGCTTCGGGCACCTGGTCGATATACTCGAACAACAGCTTGTTGTTCCGCGCCGAAGGATCTTCAAAGGCGCTGACGCGGAGGGCGCTAAGGACAAACAGTGAGATGAGGGATAACCGGAGAGAATGCTTCATTTCTTGACTCCTTCAAAGGTGATGTCGGCGGTGCCCGCGGTGATCCGCACCGGTAGAGTTTTATCCGCCTCGACAACTGTCATGGCGTATCCCGAGCTGTTCCCTCCAATGGCGGACACCAGAACAGGGTGGTTGGCCAGCGTGGTGCCTACGGTGATTGATACCGGAATCCCGTCTTCGCTGCGGGCGCGGCCGATGAGCCGCCAGGCCCCGATGTTCCAGGTGTAGAGACCGACGTCGAACGGCCCCCGCTGGTCAAATTGAACAATCAATTCCCCGGTGTCACAGACATATTCCGTTATATCCGTGCAGAGATCCCATCGCTGCATGAAGTCCACATCTTTGACGCTTGGATAGGGAGGGTAGGCATAGGCTTTGGTCACGCTCCAACCCCCGGCATCTTTATTCCAATCGGCCGGATCCTTTCCCGCGGTATTCGAAGCGTCGATCCCTCGCCAGTCTCCAATATCAGGATCGTAGTATTGCACGAAATAGTGATACCAGTCCCCGGTTGTCCACCAGCCCACCGTGCAAAGACGCGCCGGAATACCCACCGAGCGCAAAGCCGAAACATAGCTGATATGCATTTCCTTGCAGCCGCCGTTACGGGTGCTTAATAATTGGAACGGATTCTGATTGCGATTCTCCGTGGCGACGAAACGGATTCTGCGTTGACCATCCTCGAGCGGTTCATGCATCCATCTGAAGATCCGCATTGCCGCTTCTTGAACGGAATGCGCATCGGCGATCACCGGTTGGATCTGCTCCCGAAGAAAGGGGCGCCAGTCGGAAAGATCCTCCTCCATCACCCGATAGGGCAACACGTAATCGCGCCACATTTCGTAGCCATATCGGCCCCGGACCAGATCCGACTCGGTGAAGGCCCGCCGGGCGAGGGTCAGGTTGCTGATGAGCAGATCGGATGTCAGATTGACCAGATCGAATTGCCGCGCACGGGTGACCAAATGTTCCATGTCACGCCCCGGCATCGCCTCCAGCGCGCGTTCCAGCTCCGCCCGGTTGTCCCCGGCATGCTCCAGTGCGGTTTCCAGAGGCAGTGTGGCTCTGACAGTGATGCCGAGTGTTAAATGTAGTAAAATTGCCACAGAATACTGTAAGAATCGATGCATGATATGTCCGGGTTTTGCTGGGGAAACAGCCGATGGAATGATTGACCGAAGGTTTTGAAACGACAGAACGTTTTCGTTGATAAGAATTGACCGGATAACAGGATCAGCAGGATAATTAAATCATCTTGTTGAAGATTTTTTTTTCAGACCTGAATTTGAGCGTTGTTTTGGGTCAGTTCCAGACCTCATGTCGTGTCATATTTGCAATGATGTGAACCGAAAATCCAAATGCTTTTTGGGAGATGGTTTTTCGTATGGATTTACTCTTGAACGAGCAGGTCGAGGAGTTGAACCACATAAATCACAGAATAGACCTAAAGGAATCACAGAATAGACCTAAAGGCAGATGGTATCTTGTTTTTTGCCACGAAAAGGCACAAAAATTTCCTCCCCTATAACCCCGCTTTGAAACCTTGATATTGGTATGGCTCCAATAGAATCACCGGTTTTTAAAAAAAAAGACAACAATCCATGCTTCAGAACGTGGTTATAGGGGGGGGGTATTTTTGTGACTTTTTGTGGCCAAAATAAAAGGTTTGCAATAGTTGTTGGCATCCATGTGGTCTGGTGTGGCCTTTCAGTTGACTGTATAAGCTCGCGCAATTCGGTTCTGTGCATTCTGTGCATTTTGTGGTTAAAAAATCGCATGTGAATCTGCATTGGAAAATGGTCAAGCACCCTCTTAAATTGAGATATGGGCCTTAGATATGGGCCTTGGGGTTGACTTTTAATCGCCGCAGTGTCAAAGGCGAAAATTCCATGATAGAAGGCATTTATTTTTTCGGAGACCGGATTCGCTGGAATCTCGGCTGGCCCAATCCCAATCCGGCCGGAGCGTTTGTCGCCCTCTGGATTCCCCTGCTGGCCGCGCTCCACTTCGCGATAGCCTCCGCTAAATCCCCGGGGTGGCGCGCGCTTTCCTGGATCGTGCTGTTGGCGGAGGGCGTGCTGCTGTTTCTCCTCTGCAAAACCTATTCCCGAGGCGCGTTGCTCGCTCTGGTTGTCGCACTGTTGTTTTTTCACGCGCTCCTGTTTTATGCTTTCCGCGAACCCCGCCTGCGGCGTAAAGCCGCGTTGTTTCTGGTGATTCGCGTCCTCATGCTTGCCGTCCTGCTCGGGGTTACGGGATTTCTCGCCCGCATCGATCCCGAATTTGTGGCCGGGGACGCCTCCGTCGGCAACCGGGCCACCCTGTGGCGGGGCGGTATGCAAATGATGACCCACCGCCCTATGGCCGGATGGGGCCGGGGTGAATCCGGATCCGGGTTTATGCACTGGTTTCAACCGCTCGAGGAAACCGCCGGTTACGCCGGCTTGGTCAACAGTTATCTGCATGTCGGGGTGGAACGCGGACTCCGCATCCTGCTCCCCTGCCTCTTCGCATTTTGGCTGCCGGTGGCGGTCGCTCTGCTCCTGACCCGACAGCCCGGCCCGTCCCGATGCGACATTCACCGCGTGTGGGTCTTCGGCGGAGCCGCCTCTATCCTCATATTCCTTGTCGCGAACATTTTCAGCACCCTCTGGATCTTCGAACGTCTGTGGCTGCCGCTGGTACCCGTCGTTCTGCTGATCGGGCTTGGATTTTTCCTTGGAGGCAACGGAGAACGCCTCAAGCTTATCGCCCGCGCCGCCGGCATCGCATTGATCAGTGTTGTGCTCTTCGCCGGAGTATTGCTCGGCTACGGACACCGCCTGCGGGCACAATCGGACCTGGAAATCCGGATCGAAGGCGACTGGCTGCGCCTGACCTCACCCGGAGAGAAAGAATCCCCGCGTCAACGAATTCTCATTCTCGCCGATCCCGCAGTGCTCGGGTCGGACTGGGGAAAAGAGGTCCGCCGCCTGGCCCTGAGCCCGGAGATGCGCTCCGCCCTGATCTACAGCCCGATCAGTGGCCTCCCGGATGCGGGATACCGGAAGTTCCCATTCAGGGCCGACGATCTCACCCTGATCGTGGCGGGTGCGGTGGATCTTTCCGATACGGAGCTGTTGCGGAGGGCGGAGAAACTCCTGTGGCTGCATCCTTCCGGACGACCCGAAGACCGCGCTCCTGAAATGCCGCCGATCAAAGGCGGGCTCTGGCTGCCCATGCTCGACACCCGCGGACAAAGCCCCGTCTGGCGGAGCTATGCCGCCGGGCGGGGATGGGAACGCAACTCCAGCGGCGCCATCGGCAACGACCTGCGCCCCTACTGGCCCGAGCTCATCCTCGACGAATTCGAATAAAGTAGCGCGGCAGTCCCTTGCCGCAGAACCAAACGTTAATTACGGGAACGTATTATATTAACCACAAAATACACAAAAATCACAAAAGTTCCACCCCTGCAACCCCGCTCTGAAAGAAGAATGTATCATTTTGTTTGAATCAGATTTTCTTGCAAAGCCGCCAAGAACGCAAAGGAAGTCTGTCATTCAGGGACGGGGAGCAGATCTCAATTTGAAGGCGAAAATCGGGGATTTAGATCGCAGATTCAAATGTTGATCCTCTACGTAAATGAAACCAATGAAATGCGTATGGATCGCCGCACCCCGAAGTGGGTGCATTCACCATAGCCCGGGGTTCCCGACGCAGGAGGGCACCCCGGAAATGGATGTCCGAGAGGGATTCATGCAGCCCATGAAAGGCTGCCAACCCACCGGGGGTGATGTATCCTTACAGGATACCGGTTTCGTTCCGGGGGTATCTCCCATGGCGGACGCTGACGCGTGGGCCATGGGCTGCGGTGAACGCACCGCCTTCGGGGTGCAGTTGAAATTGCGATTCATTCTGCCATTTACGGATCTCAAATTGAGTTCTGGGGGAGATCATTGACGGTTCTTGCGATGCCGCTCTTTGATCATAGCTGCGCCAAAATTCAGAAAATAGATTATTTTCACCCGTCTTTGCGTTCTTTGCGGCTTTGCGAGAGTCGATATTTTTTTCAAACATCATTCTGACCTCAATCATTCTGACCAAAAATATTTAATTTTTATCATTACAAATGTTACAAATTGTGCATTCGGCACGAATAAAAGATCATTTTGTTTTTAAAGATTATTTATTAAAGAACCTTTAATGTAAATAAATGTAAATAATTCAAAAAACCCCTTGCAATCATTTTTCTCAAAAGGCAGGTGTCCATTAATTCACACATTGCGAGACTTAACTTCAAACCAAAGCGAATCATGAAAACTGCGACCCGTCTCCTTAAAGCCACCGCGGCCATTGGTCTCTGTGCTTTACTCCCCGGTCTCCTGGAAGCCTCCGTCATCAAGCAATCCTTCTCTTACGACGCGGCGGGCCGCCTGACCGGCGTTACCGTGGCCGACCGGGCCGACGCGGGAGAGCATTACCGCTACGACGCCTCCGGCAACATCGTCGAAAAAACGGTCAACGGCCACACCGCCACCATGACCTACGACAAGGCCAACCAGTTGCAGACCCGGACCGATGCCTCGGGCACCACCCGCTTTGTGTACGACAAGGCCGGCCGCCTGATCGAAGAACAGCGCGGCGGCAGGACCATCGCCAGCTTTGAATACGGCTACCTGGACAAAGTGACCTCCGTCACCCGCGACGGGGTGGAGACGAAGTTCCACTACAACGCCCGGGGGATGCTGGTGGCGAAAGAGCGCGGCGGTGAGATCATCGAAACGCTGGGCTGGGACGGAATCGGCCTGGTCGCCCGCGGCGACACCGTGTTCGCCAACGAGGCCCACGTCAGCGGCGGGGTGCCGCTGGTCGCGGTCTCATCCGACGGTACGCATGCCGACTATTTCGACAGCGATTATCTCGGCACCACCACCGCCGCCTATTCCGCCGACGGAGAAGTCGACGTCTATCAGCACAGCAGCTTCGGGCAAAGCGCCGAACTCGCCGACGCCCGCTTCACCGGTAAGCACTACGACGCCGACCTCGGCGCCCACGTCTTCCCTTTCCGCAACTACCGCAGCGGCGAAGGCCGCTGGACCAGCGCCGACCCGGCGGGCTTCCCAGACGGCCCGAATCAGCATTTCTATGCTCCCGTGCCGACCATGGGCTTGGATCCTTGGGGGTTGGCGGAGTGGGGAATAAGATTTATAGGAAATACAACTGGACAAGAATTAGAAACTGATAACACAGAAATTCCATTTAGATTGGAATCATTGTATATGGCAGCTATAGGTGAGGATGTTACTACAGGAGTCATAGGATTAGAGGCCTCGTACGTTATGAGACCTGAATATGACCCAACTATATTAAATTCTGACTTCATAAAACTTGAAATAGATGTAGACTCAGAGACAGGTGAATTATTTGTATCACATGTAGATGGTCGTGAAAAAGTAGAACGTCAAAATCCGAAATTAGGTTTAGCTTGGAATGTAAATGCTCAATATACAAACTCAAACAATACAGCACTTACATTAGGTATCACTTGGAAAGGAGGATATGAATATACGGGTATTACTGGAGCGGGGCTCGGAGGGGTAAATTTTAATATTGCTGCTCCAAATAGTGAACTTCAAACCTTTACATCTATTAAAATTGAAGCTTATGAACTTTAAATCTTATATATTAATTTCTTTGTATTCTTTTGTTTTTATACCCATTGCATGTAAATCCGAAACTAATTTATCAAAAGATGAAATACATGTTTACACGTTTCTAACAAATGTTAATGAGGAAAAATTAATTCAGTTCGAAACTGTATTTATTCATAAATTAAAAGCAAATAACTTCTCTTTTAATAAAAATATTATAGAATTGAGCCACTCCGATTCTAAATATAAAAATTTAGATAAAATAGGAAAATTTACATACGAGCGGACTGATTCTATCATTAAAATTAAATTTGTATATAATATAGATAATTCAGATAATTTATCAAATCAAGATAAAATTATTGTTAATTTTACTGTAGATAAAATTAAAAAAATAGCTTCGAATGTGAAGAATGAAATAATAAAATAAGTACATTGTATCGGGTGAGCGAGGTCTACTTTTTTTGTCAAAATGAAGTCCAGATCTCTGGAAAATATTAATACTTGTATATTTTTAGATTTTGATAAATCAATGATTTACGTCCATTTATGTATCCAAAGTTTTAATCAATGCATTTACCGTATTGTACTAGTTGCCGCATTGATTTGGATTGTTGCTGTCTCGGATATGATCCATGCACAAGTTAACTTAGAAAACCTCGACACCAACGGCACCCTCCATCGCTCCATCTACATCGGCGGACTTCCTTTCGTCCAAATCGACCTCCAACACCGTACCGACCTCGAAGGGTGCGCCCCGCACGATGTGGTCTCGGATTGGCGGGTGCCCGCCTTGTTCACGTACGCGGGGCCGGAGGGGCGCAGGCATGTGGTCCAGATCTCAATTTCAGACGGATATTGGCCATTTTGTATCGCAGATTCAAATGCGAGATTTTAGCCACACTAAGCCCCACAAAGCCCTTGCACAAAAAATCCCAAACTCTGAGCTTGCTCAGGGTGCGGAGTGATTCAATTTAC
>JBBDRC010000168.1:3634-5014 GCA_040905625.1 Kiritimatiellia bacterium | reverse complement strand
TCGAACTGCAACAAACAAACATCCAAAATCAACAAACAACAATCTTCACCCGACAATTTTACCGTCACAGGGTGCTGGAAAGATTAAGATATACTGTTGTCCGGGTTGCCCGGATGCAGCACATTGTGCAGGGTGTGGAGCAGGGCTTCGGCGGCGTAGGGTTTAGGGATGAACGCCGTGACCATTTCGCGGACATCATCCGTAATATCCGCAGAGGTGGTGAGTCCGCTGGACATGATGATTCGGGCATCGGGATTTAATTTTCTGATGGCCAGGATAGCTCCGGGCCCGTCCATCACCGGCATGGCCATATCGGTGAGGACCACCGTAATTTTTCCCTGATGTTCCGCATACACTTGGACGGCATCCTTTCCATTTTCCGCGAGAATCACATGATAGTTGAATCGTTCCAAGGTGTGTTTGAGGACTTTGCGGATCGCCTCCTCATCCTCAACCGCCAGGATCCACTCCCCGTTGCCATTGGGTAACGGATGTGGCGCCGAATCTTTCATATTGCAGGGCCTGTCGCGGGTTTCAGCCGGGAAATAGATGTCAAAGGTGGTTCCTTTTCCTTCTTCACTGGTGACATCGATGAACCCTTTATGACTTCTGACAATGGCCAGGGTGGTTGAAAGGCCAAGCCCGGTTCCTTTTCCAAAGCATTTAGTGGTGAAAAAAGGCTCGAAAATTTTATCCAACACTTTTTGAGACATGCCCGTGCCCGTGTCCGATATGCGAAACAGGACGTATGAGCCCGCCCGGGCGTTGATATTGGTGGCGGTAATGCTTTCATCCAGTATTTTATTTTGCATCCGGATCCGGAGATCGCCTCCGTCGGGCATGGCATCCCTTGCGTTCACACACATATTCAGCAACACCTGGTGCACCTGGGTGGGGTCACCGGTAATCACCCAACCGTCAGGACCGGCTTTAAAGGTGATGGTGATGGATTTCGGAAAGGTTTCGCGCAACACCGTAATCAGTTCCCGTATAAGATGATTGGGGTTGATCGCGATGCGTTCTCCCTCCACTCCTCTGGCAAAGGACAGAACCTGTTTGACCAGCTCGGCTCCCCGCATGGCACTGTCCTGCATCGAATTCAGCAGCGTGAGGCCCTGGGGATCCGTTACGATGTCGGTCAACAATTCGATCGCCATCAGGATCGGCGCCAGCATGTTGTTCAGATCATGGGCAATCCCACCCGCCAGGGTTCCTATGCTCTCCATGCGCTGGGCCCGCAGAAACTGATTCTCAAGATCTTTTTTGTCGGTGATGTCTGAGTTGATGGTTAAAATCGACTTTGGGGTTCCCGACTCATCTTTCAACAGCGTCCAATTGGACTCGATAATAAGGGGGATGTCCACTTTGCACAGATGAACA
>JBBDRC010000168.1:0-3534 GCA_040905625.1 Kiritimatiellia bacterium | reverse complement strand
CAGCGTCCAATTGGACTCGATAATAAGGGGGATGTCCACTTTGCACAGATGAACAAATTCACCCCGCCACTCGCCTTTGGTTTTCAGATCGGCCAAAGCCTCTTCATATCCCGTGCGGTTTTTGTAAATCAAATCAATCGCGCTTTTCCCCAGCGCCTCTTCTTTGGACCACCCGTAAATGCGTTCCGCCCCTTTGTTCCAAAACAGGATAGTATTGTTATGCAGATCCTGCACATAAATCGCCTCGTTTGCCGCGTCCAGGAGCGCGGCCTGTTCTCTGATTTGCGCTTCGGCCCGTTTCCGTTCCTCCAGTTCTATTTGCAGTTCCCGATTGGTTTGTTCCAACTGCTGGGTTTTCTGTTCAAGTTTCCGAATCAGAGTTTCGCTGTACTCCTGCAACAACGTTTGATCCTCCAGTTCATCCGGATCGGGCACCTCCGGTTTTTTTACCACTGATTTCTCCAGGACCCTCTGAACCCGGTCGATGAATTCATTCGGTTCGGTGGGTTTGAGAATGAAATCATCCGCCCCGAGTTTAAAGGCCAGATTTTCATCCTCCGGATCCGTGTAGGTCGCGGTATACACGATGAAAGGAATGGAGTTCAATCGATCATCTTTTTTCCATATCCGGAGGAAGGTGTAGCCGTCGATCACCGGCATCAGCAGATCGGATATGACCAATTCCGGAAGATTTCTTCTCGCCATATGCAGGGCCTCCTCCCCGTTCCGGGCGGAGACAATCTCATAGCCGTGTGCCGTTAACAGTCTCTGTAAATAATAGAGGTTTTCCTCTTTATCATCCACAAGAAGTATAGGGTTCATGCGGGTTCTTTGGGTTCCGAGGGAGGGAGGTAACTTGCAATTTCAAGGGCGAAGGTCTCCGGGTTGATCGGTTTTTCGATATAGCCGTTGCAGCCGGAGTCGATGGCTTTTTCGCGGTCCCCCATCATCGCGTAGGAGGTGACCGCAATGATGGGAGTGGTCCGGAGATCCGGGTGCTCACGCAGCCGGGTCGCCACGGTATAGCCATCCATGGAGGGAAGCTGTATATCCAGAAGGATGATGTCCGGACGCCCTGCGCAGGCAAGGTCAATTCCAATGGGACCATCGGAGGCGGCCACCACTTTAAAGCCCTTCTGTTCCAACAGAAATGTGGCCAGATAGCGGTTCTGCTGGTTGTCTTCAATCAGGAGCACGGTTCGTTTCATGCGGACCTCTTTGCGGGAATGCGGGGTAAAATCAAGGTGAATTGGCTCCCTTCCGACCATACGCTGTCGACGGACAGTTCCCCGGCCAGGAGCCCGGCCAACTTCAAGCAAATCGCCAGGCCGAGTCCTGTGCCTTCGTGTTGCCGGGAGAGTCCGGTGTCAATTTGCCGGAAAGGCTGAAAGATTGTCTCCAGTTCCCGGGGGTGGATACCGATGCCCGTGTCCGACACCCGGATTTGAACCGCCGGCTGTGTCCGTTTATCCGAAGCAAAGGTGTGGTTCGCGATCTCTTTCACTTCGAGGCGCACCTCGCCCTGTTCCGTGAATTTGATCGCGTTATTGAGCAGGTTGAGCAGAATTTGTTTGACCCGGCGGGCATCGCTTTCCAGGTTGATGTTTCCGGGGGGTGGCTCCCAGTGGAAGGCGAGATGTTTTTGTTCGAGTTGGGATTGTACCAGGGCCGCGGCATCGTCGATCACCGCATTCAGTTCAAACGGTTCGGAGCGCACCTCCAACTGCCCGGCCTCGATTTTGGAGATGTCCAGCACATCATTGATCAGCTCAAGCAAGTGGCGGGCACTGACGCGAACCATTCCCAACTGCTTGTGTTGTTCGGCATTAATGTCGCCGGCCAGGCCTTGTTGGATGATGCCGGTGAAACCGATGATGGAATTCAGGGGGGTGCGGAGTTCGTGCGACATGGTGGCCAAAAAGGCCGACTTGAGTTTATCCGCCGATTCCGCCTGTACCAGGGCCTTTTCCAGCTCTTCAGTTCGTTCGCCCACGATCCGCTCCAGATTGTGGTTCAGTTTCCGCAGTTCCTCCTGCGCCTGTTTCTGCCCGGAAATATCCACGCCCATCCCGATCAGACAGGGTTTCTGGTTGAACATCACTTTTCTACCGGTGAAAAAGTGGGGAATGAGTTCTCCTTCTTTGGTTCTGAACAGCCCCTCACAACTCGACTCGCCCCGCTCGAATACCTGATCGATATTGCGTTGAAACTTCTCCTTCTCTTCATCGGGAAAAAAGTCCAGCGGGTGCATGGCGGCGACTTCCGCCCCGGAATAGCCGGAGATGAGTTCAAAGTTCCGGTTCCAGCGGAGAAAACGACCGGATTCATCGTAAAAAAAGAGAATACCCGGCATGCTCTCGATCATGGTGGACGAGAAGGCGCGTTCGTTTTCGGCCTGTTGTTCCGCCAGGCGGCGGGTCTCGCGGTCCTCGATGGTATCCAGGGCGGACGAGAGATCATTCGCAACCTCCACCAGCAGGCGGATTTCCTCCACTTTAAAAAAATTCCCTTCCTTCGCATACACATTCAGGGTGCCCACCACCCGGTTTGCCTCGTGAAAGGGGAAGGAGGCGGACGCGCGGATTCCTTTGCGCTCGATTTCCTTTCGCCAGGTTGCGGAGGGGTTTTCGGCCAGCGCATCGTTTTGGATGTAGGGCCGGTTATCACGGAAGGCGGATTCGCTGGGACCGGATTCCTGCTGAGGGTCGTCAAGTTTGATTTCCTGTTTCAGAAGGATTCCCTTCTCATCGCCCCAGGTCGCGACAGGTTTCAAGCGTTGGGGGGCCGGGGTCTCCGTTCCGATCCAGACCAGTTGGAATCCTCCCTGCTCCCCCAGAGCCTGGCAGACATTCCGGAAAAGGTCCTCCCGGCTTTTACATCGCGAAATCGCCTGGTTGACCCGGCTCAAAGCGGAGTACAGTCGGTTGAGGCGGCCAATCTCCTCTTCATGACTCATTAAAAGGCCGTGACTGTGTTCGATGGTGCCGAAGGCGTTTCGCATCATCAGATAAATCAGGGCGGCGGTCAGGGTGACAAACGCAAAGCCCTTGTACACACTCAAGCGGATCACCCGATCCGGGTTCTCCACCATCAGTCCCAAAGCCTGGTCGGAAAAAAAGATCCACAGCAGGGAGACCGCCGCATAGATTCCGGCGATCCAGGCCGCCCTCCAGCTTAAGCGAAAAACACCTTTGCCGGAAGGACCTTCCGTAAACGTGGCGGCATCAGACAAATCAGGAGATGGATCATGAGGTTCCATGCCTCATAGTACCATTGACCCTGATCGAAAGTAAAGCCGTTAGGTAGGCTGAAATTCTTTTTCCAATTTGTGAATACGATCAATCACTTTCCGGACAAAAGCCCGCTTGTCGGAATAGTTTCCCGGAAAGAAACTCCCTTTAAAGCCCGCCACCACCAGGTTCCGTATTTGCTCGATGTTCAGATCGAAATGTTCAACCGCCAGGGAGAGTTCGCGGGTGACCGTGGTGTGGGACACCAGCCGGTTGTCGGTGCAGATGGTGGCGCTGAGGCCGT
>JBBDRC010000167.1:0-5018 GCA_040905625.1 Kiritimatiellia bacterium | reverse complement strand
TGCCGCCGGATTATTTCAGCGCCACCGGCCAGTTGTGGGGAAATCCGCTGTACCGCTGGGATGTGCATCAGCAGAATGGATACGAGTGGTGGCTGAAGCGGATGCGGCATATGCTGAGTCAGGTGGATATTGTGCGCATCGATCACTTCCGCGGCTTTGCGGCCTACTGGGAAATTCCGGGTGGCGACGACACCGCCATGAACGGGAAATGGGTGGAGGCCCCCGGAGAGGATCTGTTTTCAGTGCTGCAGCGGGAACTGGGCGAGATTCCGGTGATTGCCGAGGATCTGGGAGTGATCACCGAGGATGTGGACGCGCTGCGGGATCGGTTTGAACTTCCGGGCATGCGGATTTTGCAGTTCTCGTTTGTGGACGACCTGAAACCCCACATGAAACCGGAAGGTTTTCCTGAAAACTGTGTGGTGTACACGGGCACGCACGACAACGACACCACGGCGGGCTGGTTCCGGCGGGAGGCGGGGGTGAGCAATACGGAGACCTCCGAGGCGATTAAGGCCGAGCGTCAGGCTGTGCTGGAGACGGTGCAAACCGACGGGTCGCAGATTCACTGGGATATGATTTCACTGGCCCACCGCTTGGCACCGCATACCGCGATAGTTCCCCTGCAGGATGTGATGGGACTGGGGTCTGAGGCCCGCATGAACGTCCCGGGTCGGATGGACGGCAACTGGGCCTGGCGCTTCGATTGGCCGGATGTGCGACCGGAGGATCTGCAGCGACTGCGGGACATCACCGAATGGGCGGGAAGAGGGCTGTCAGAGGTCAGAGGTTAGAGTTAAGAGGTCAGGATGGAAGAGGTCAGGAGTCGGAGCCGCGAACAACGGAGTCAAACCATGTGCGCCGCGTGATAAATTTTAAAGAAGAGACTAAACCGCCTAATACAAGGGGGAAATGGCACGAACATAAGCCCTATTTGGTATGAAATTTCTGAGAAAAATGCCCCCGAACGGGGGCAACGCCGTTAGCCCGGGGTAAAGGAGGAACGACTGCAGCCCCGGGAACACAGGTGAAGTTTGTACGCGCCCCGAATGGGGTGCGGGCGAGCGTTTTTAAAGAGTTCCGGTGTGAGTCTCCGTACCGCCCGGGCCCCTGCGGGGCCCATGTATATGTATCTGTTTTCCCAGGACACACCTCCTTCGTCGCTTGCCCTGGGCTGACCACCTTAGCTCCTCCGGAGCTTCTAAACGTCCTCAATGAAGAAAAAACTGAATTTTCTGCTGAACATGCTGTATATTTACATGTGGATCCTATAGATTGAATATATCGTGATGACTCAAAAATTTTATAACCACCCCAGGAGACTTAACATGAAAAACAAATCCTTCCAATTTCCCCGCCGGGGCTTCACCCTGATTGAGATGTTGGTGGTGATCGCCATCATCGCCATTCTGGCCGGTTTTCTGTTTCCGGCCATCAGCAAGGGGATCCTGACCGCCAAGCGCAATCGTGCCGGAGCCGAAGCCAACGCTATCGCGGGAGCGGTCGAACTCTTTTACAAGGACTACGGCTATCTCCCGGTGCCCGCGAATATGCAGGGCTATAAACCGGGAGAAGGCGACGGAGATTTTGGAGAGGAACATAAACAGCCCTTCACTGAAGCATCGTCGAAGAATATCATCCGGGTATTGATGGCGGAAGATGGGACGGAGGACTTGAACCCGAAACGGACAGTGTACCTTGACTTGGAAACGCCGGATACTGAAGGAACGCTTGAGGACCCGTGGGGCAACCAATACCGTATTAAACTGGACGTGGATTATAATGGAAAGCTTGAATATTATTCGAAGCCGATGCAGCATAATGTGAGGGCTGTGGTGGTGTCGGGCGGGCGGAGGGGTTGGAGTGGCGATGCACCCGCTAAACCAAAAGAAGCGGTAGCCAATGTTGCCATGGTAAACGCCCACAACTAATCATTTTTTTAAGCGCCGGTGGAATCGTATGAATAAACTGTTCAGGTTGTGCTGTGTTCTGTGGGTTGGATTAGCGGTTCCGTTGTATGCGCAAATGGAACTGGTTGACTACCGGGGATGGGAAGGGGCAATTCAAATCCGGAATTCATCCCTTGAGGTGGTGGTGCTGCCGCAGACGGGTGGGCTGATCCACCTCTCGGCCCCGGGGAAGGAGAATCTGCTCACATTCAATGCGGATCTGGCGGGGGAATTGCCGCTGGAGGAGGAGGGCGGTTGGTTGAATTACGGGGGGGACTGGATGTGGCCGGTGCATCAGGATCAGTGGGAAAAAACAGGAGGCGCGAGATGGCCCCCCCTGCGGATGCTGGATCGTTTGGCCTGGCACGCGGATGTGGAGGTGGACGAAGGGGAACCCAACGCATTACCTAACAGTTAATGCGGGTAGTGGGGGAGGGACGCTGGGGCCTGGAGCTTCCCGTGGACGCGGATCAGGCATTTGCCTATCAGTACCGAAGCTGGATATGGAATGGGACAGACTCTATCGATGGCGGATGCGGAAGGTGTTCAGCGAAGCAAAAATCACCGGACCCGACAAAATGCGTGAGATCCTGGATCCGCGCTCCCATGCCTACGACAACGGGTTTCAGCGCATGCCCTACATTGAAAGTCACGACGAGGAGCGCTTTGTCCGGGAACTGATTCAAAAAGGATACACCAGCGAGCAGGCCTTCACCCGTCATCATGCCGCTGCCGCCATCACCTTGACTGTTCCGGGTATGCCCATGCTCTATGCGGGGCAGGAATGGGGCGAAATGACTCCGAAATTGGTGGGTCCGAATCCGCTGCGTTGGCAGTTAATAGAGCAGCCCGCCCGCGCGGAGCTGGTGGAGAAATTCCGGGAACTGATTCACCTGCGCGTCCGGCACCGCGCTCTGCATCATGATCGACTGGACCTGTTGCATCTGGATGCGGACACAGGACTGGTGGCCTATCTTCGGCCGGGGGTGCCGGAATCGATTCTGGTCGCGTTCAACGTGTCCGCCACCCCCGCGACTCTGAATCTGTCCACTGCGGGTGTCCCGATTGCCGAACTTCACAAAAGCACGCCGCCGCCGAATTTGAGCGCACTGCGCTTACAGGCGGGCCAAGCCCGCATTTTCCGCGTGGAAACGAGTGATTGACCCCCTTGGCCCAGCCAATACGGAGATTGGCGCTCCTCAATGACCCCCTTCGCCCTGCCAATACGGGGATTGGCGCTCCTCAATGACCCCCTTCGCCCCGCCAATATGGGGATTGGCGCTCCTGAATATCATTCCAACCCACGGATGGCCTCCGCGTAGAGGCGGTGTTCCTGTTCTAATATTCGGGCGCTGAGGCTTTCTTCGGTATCTCCAGCCAGGACGGGGACCACGGCCTGGGCGAGGATGGGGCCGTCGTCCAAGTCGGAAGTGACCAGATGCACGGTGCATCCACTGAATTTGACTCCGGCCTCCAGGGCCTGTCGTTGGGGGTGCAATCCCTTGAAGCTGGGCAGCAGGGACGGGTGAATGTTGAGAATGCGTCCGGAAAATCGTTCGATAAAATACGGAGTGAGAATGCGCATGAATCCGGCCAGCACGATATAGTCACTGCCGGCGGCCTCAAAAGCGTCACCGGCTTGTTTTTCGAAAGCGGCCCGGTCGGATTTGTCGTATGGCAACGACCGGGCGGGAATGCACCGTTTCTCCGCCAGTTCCAGAACGTGAGCGTTGCCCCTGTCGCTGATCATCAACGCGATCTCCGCATCCAGTGTGCCCCGCTCGATTTCGTTTTGAATCGCGACAAAATTGGAGCCGCGACCCGAAGCCATTACACCCAGACGAACGCTCATGCCCATGGAACCTTCACATTGATCGTGTCATCCGAGGTGATCGTGCCCAGCCGCACAGCTTCGGGGAGAACCTCCCTTGCGGCGGCTTCATCGGATGGCTTCAACACGATCATCCAGCCAATCCCCATATTAAAGGTGTGAATTGCGTCTTCAAGACGTATGGCATCCACCAGACGGCGGGCGGCGGGATTTTTCCATTCGGGAAGCGTCAGTTCGGCTCCTTTTCCGTTGAGGATACGGGCGAAATTCTCGCGAATACCGCCTCCGGTGATGTGGGCCATTCCGCGGGGGCGGATTCCCGCCTCCTGCATCGTCTTTACTTCGGGATAATAGATGCGGGTGGGAGCCAGTAAATCGGGAATCAGTTCCTCGGGAATCAACTCCGGATCGTTCTCCATCAGTTTTCTCACCAGACTGAAGCCGTTCGCATGCACCCCGTTGGAGGGAATCCCCAGGACCACATCGCCGACCTCGATTTCATCCGGATTGAGCAGATCCGGTTTTTCGGCCACCCCCACCACGAATCCACTCAACTCCACGATATCACGGTGCACCAGACCCGGCATTTCCGCGGTTTCGCCTCCCGCCAACACGCAATCACAGTCCGCAAGGGCCCGGGTGAGTCCGTCGATCACCCGGGCAATCGGAGCCTGCTCAATATTGTGAATACCGATGTAATCCAGGAAGAGCACCGGCATGGCGTTGGAGGTGAGCACATCGTTCACGTTCATCCCCACCAGATCCACCCCGGCGATTTCAGGCATGTCGTATTTCAGCAGCAGTTGAATTTTGGTTCCCACCCCGTCGCAGGCGACCAGAATCACCGGTTGCTTCCAGGGGGACAGATCAAAACTGGCTGCAAACAGACCGAAGGATTGCATCAGCTTGTGTTTGGTTTCCGTGCGATTGCGCATCACCCCGATATCCCCCACCAGTTCGGCGGCTTTTGCGGTGTCCACACCTGCGTCTTTATACGAAATTGTTTGTTTTTTCATGCGGTTCCCGGGTTTGTGAATTGGAAAGGAGCTGATACCGAATTCTGAATGGCAATGCGAGTCAAAAGCGGGTTGTGAAAATTAGGTGCGATGTCTCGCATCGGTTCCATTGGACTGGTATCCATCGCGCGGTTGCTTTAGCGACTGCGTGAAACGATTCAAACACTGGAAGCCATGCCCTCTCACCTTCCTCCCCCGTCCGACCAGCGGCTGCAGCCGCTG
>JBBDRC010000166.1:2747-5070 GCA_040905625.1 Kiritimatiellia bacterium | reverse complement strand
CGCGCAAATCCTCCTCCGGATACCCGTCTCGCCTCAACAATTCCACATTCTCCATCGCCATATCGTATCGGCCGTTCAACGCCGCGATCTCCGCCCGGGTGCGACGGGCCACAAAAACCGGATGATGCAGATAGGCCTGGCGCAGCACATGCCGTCCCGACGCCTGGCGGTGGGGCTCATACCGTTTATACAGCAGCGGATTGTCTCCGTTGATCGAGTACCCGAAGCGATACTGTAAAAAACCCTGTTTATAGGAAATCGCCGCTTCATTCAAGATGACCTTGGTCACATCAAACAGCTCGATGTTGGTGGTGTTTTCCTGTCCCACCTCCCCGTACGGATACGCCACGCTGTCCATGGTCTCAAGCGGCACGTCCAATTCACGGGCCAACACCTCCCGGGACTCGGCAAACTCCTTCCGCAGGCGGGTCTGATATTCCCGCAGTGTCTCCATCCGGTCCTGATCCTTCACCCATAAACGGTTGGGAATCGGCAGACGCATTTTTTCACCTTCCGGGTCCACCGGAAACAACTGCCCGCCATCCCATAAGTGACTCTGTATTTCCCAGTGACCTGTGTCATGGTATTCCCTGATTTCAGGAAAATTCGCGATGTACCTCTGTTCCCGGGAAAGAACATCCCCCACCCCCACAAACATGGTGAACTTCGCATCCAGTTCTTTGGCCACGATGGTGCCGTACCGGAATGAATTGCGAAGACCGTCGTCAAAGGACACCATCGCCACTTTTTCCGGACGATAATCACTGAGCGTTTCAGGCAGTTCAGGCTCTTCCGCCGTCCAGGCATAACGCACCGATTCCCGCATCCGGTTCAGCCAGGGCCGATTAAGATCGGCGGGGGGCGGCTCGGTCTTGGAATCAAAATACTCCGGGAATTCGGAGGGGGTGATGAAAGTGAATCCATCCCGTTCCAGGGCCATCACCTGTTCCCGCAACTGCCGGACCGAGGGCATGTCCGAAAATTCACTGGGGGAAATACCGTGGTACAGCAAGCTGAACACCGCCCCCCGGGCACCTTCCCGCTCCAACCGTTCAAGGGCGCGGACCGCAAGCTCAAAATCACCGCGGGCGAAATGGATCCGGGCCCAGTATAAATGCCGATAAGGATTTTCAGGGTTGAACACCCGCAGGTTGTCCACCAGTTGTTCTTCCGCCTCATCCAGCATGGACCGTCCCAAATACGTCTCCAAGAGTCCGTTGCGGGCCCGGTCGTTGTTGGGATTCAGATTTTCCAATACATGGTTGAACACGTGCTCCGCCTGGGTGAAATACTTCCCTCCCACCAGCGCCTCCCCATAAAACAAGGCGGCGGTTACGTTGTTATGATCCAGATCGTAGGCCTCTTTCCCGGCATCAATCACCTCCTGTCGATTGAAAATCGACGGGTTATCGGAGAAGACGGATTCCATATACACGGCAATTCGCTCCGCCACCTGAATTTGATTCGCCACGTTGTCCGTGGCATCCAATAATTCCCGCAATTGCTCCACGGTCTGGTGAGGCTGATTTTTCTGCATGGACAGCGAAATCAAAATATTCATCGCGGCCAAGTTCCCCGGCTCATATTCCAGCGCGGTTCGGGCATCCGCTTCGGCCTCCTCCAGCATTCCCATTAATAAATGCACGTTGGCCCGGGCCAGCAAAAATCCGGTGTGCCCGGGAATGACCTCCACCACCTCGTTCCAGTGAATCAGACTCTCCTCATAACGCTCATCCCCGTACAAACTCCACGCCAGGTTGATTTGCACATCCGTACGATCCGGATCCTCCTCAAACAGTTTCTCAAACCGGCCGATGGCCTCCTGTTGATTTCCACCCCACATCAGCACCTGCGCCAAACTCAAACGCACCTCATATTGGGCCGGATTGATTTCCAGACTTTTCCGGTACAGGGATTCCGCCTCTATGAATTCCGCATTCCGGGTGGCCACCTGCGCCAGCAAATTGTAGGCCATGGGTTCGTTCGGAGCAATTTCCTTCAACTGCGTCCATAAGGCCACCGCATCCTCCTCACGCCCCTCAAACCAATAGGCCCAGCCCAGCGTTTCCCACGCGCCCAACAAGGTGGGATCCTGCTTCAACACCCATTCCAGCTTGGGAATCGCCTCCTGGTATTTTTCGTCCTGCACATCCACCATGGCTTCGTACATGGTATTACGCGCGGAGGAAACCGTGATGGCGTCCTGCCCGCCCCCCACATCTTCAATCTCCAATGTGGAGAGATCCTCGGGGACTTCCGGGCCCACCGGTGCCTCCTCCATCGTTTCCGGATCCGAAGGCGGGACATCCCCCTCAGACTCCAT
>JBBDRC010000166.1:0-2647 GCA_040905625.1 Kiritimatiellia bacterium | reverse complement strand
CTCCATAACCTCCTGTTCAGAGGATTCCGAAATGAGATCTTCGGTTAAATCCGGTTCCTGCGACCACAGGAAAACAGGTGTCTGCAGGAGAATGCCCCCCAACAATAGACATAGCGGCCGATTGGTTATAGTGGATTTCATAATTTACGTTCCGGAAAGAAATTAACGTGAGTTGAAAATTGTTTTCACAAAAGCTTCCGCCACCCGGTCCGCTCCTTCGCGGCTGAGGTGAATGCCGTCAAAATCACGGACTTTGATGGGACGCCCGTCATTCCCGATCATCATCGGTGAATACACCCCCGGTCTGCGGGTCAATACATTTTCGGTGGGGAAAAATTCGACCTGATCCCGTTTGTCCGCTTCCGCTTTGGCAATGCGGTTGATCACTGCGACCTCCTCGGTCATTTTCTCCTCCCGCATCACCGGCAATTCGAGCCAATACACTTTGGCCCCCTTCTTTGCGGTCAGGATATCCATTATCCGCCCCACCCGGCGCCCGTATTCCTCCTCCCAGGCACTGTCGGTCAACTCCACTACGCCCTTGTCTGCGGTCTGCATCCGTTGCCGGTCATTGGTTCCAAACCACACCATGGTCACATCCGGCTCGAATCCCTTGACCAGTTGTTCAGCCTCCGCCATCCAGTCATACACATCCAGACGCGCCAATCCGGACCCTATCGAGGTGTGGGATTTGGAAGCGACCCCGGACCGTTTGTCCAACGCCAGTTTGGTGGCGTGGGCTGTGACCTCCATCATGGAATCTCCAATAATCAGCACCCGTTCCGGGGCCGCCTGGGTCCGGAGGGGGAGAGCAAATATTCCAATGGTCAGAAGGGTGAGTAGCGGAATGTGGATCATATGTTTCATAAAGCGGTTTCTCGTTGTTATTCTTTTCGTAGTTGTTCGGCACCGCCGCGAATGGCGTCCAGATGAAGTCGGGTTGAAATGTCGGCCAAAGGGCGGGTGGCTGCCACCCAGATATCCCGCACCTTCCCGAATTCGCGTTTCGATGCCTCTTCATGGAGAAACCGCCCGTTCATCAGCGCGGCCGCCACATAAAACACCGCCACCGCGATATACACGGAGGAAAGGGGGCGGCCGGCCTGAAGTTCGGCCCGACGCTCACCGACATCCTGATGGGAAGAGTTAGACATGGTACAATGGTATAATCCGCACAGTTTGCACAAAAAGAAAAAAAACGTTAAAATTGAAAATAAATAAAGGGGGCGACCCCTTTGGGTCCCAGTCCCAGAATCACCATCAACACCGCGGCCGCGATCACTCCCTGCGCCACCGGATGCCAGCCCCCGAAGCGGTCCCAGGCCTTTTCACAGCGCTCCCCGTCCAGTAACTGGGTCAGGTAGCCCACGATCAACACGAACACCACGCTGCCCGTTAGCAATTCCACCGGCACATCCCAGCGCCCCAGCGCCCGCAACATATTCAGAGCATGCTCAAAGTCCTCTCCCCGGAAAAACAGCCAGGAGAGGCACACCAGATGCCAAACCGCCACCCGGCGCACTACCGCCGCCACCGGACCGTTCCACTGAATATTTTTTGCGGCCAGCAGCTTTCCGCCCCAACGCTCCACCGTTAAATAGATGCCGTGCAACGCGCCCCAGGCGATAAAGGTCCAGCCTGCTCCGTGCCACAGTCCCCCCAGCAAAAAGGTGATCATCAGATTGCGGGCGATGCCCCATTCCCCCCGTCCCCGCGAGCCTCCCAGCGGAATGTACAGGTAATCGCGCAGGAAGGACGACAGGGAAATATGCCAGCGACGCCAGAATTTCTGAATGGAGCCCGCCAGATAGGGAGCATCGAAGTTCAGCGGAATATGGAACCCCATCAGCAGACAGAACCCGATGGCCATGTCCGAATACGCGGAAAAATCGCAATAAATCTGAATCGCATACCCGTACACCGCGAACAGGGTGTCCCAGGCCCCGTACAGATCGGGACGGGCAAACACCGGGTCCACGATTCGCTCGGACAGGAAATTCGCGATCACAATCTTCTTAAACAGTCCCCCCAGTATCAGAAAGCTCGCCCTCCCGATATCCACCTTTTCAGGAATCAGCGGTTTGGCCAACTGACCCACCAGATCCACCGCCCGCACGATCGGGCCCGCCACCAATTGCGGAAAAAACGCCAGATACAGGGCGAAATCGAGCAGTGAATCCGCCGTTTTCATCCGGCCCCGATACACATCCACCACATAACTGAGTGCTTGAAAAGTGAAAAACGAAATTCCCACCGGCAGAATGATCGTGCTGACAAAGTCAAACCCGTTCAACCAGACATCGTAATCGGGTTCTCCCAGGCGGGAACGAATCCAAAACGCCTGGTTGTAGAGGAAACCCGCATACTTGAAAAAGGCGATACTGCCGATATTTAAACACACCGCGATCACCAGCAACGTGCGGCGCACATGTAAATTCCGATTCCGTTCCATCCCCAGGGCGGCAAAATGATTCAGCACGCTTGATCCCGCCAACAACCCCACAAAGCGCCAGTCCCAATAGCCGTAAAAAAACCAGCTCGCCCCCAGCATTCCCCATTTCCATAACGTCACCTGTCTGCGCAGCGCCCAGCATAACGCGAACACCAACAGAAAAAACAGCGCGAAATCAACCGTCGTGAAGATCAT
>JBBDRC010000165.1:0-5107 GCA_040905625.1 Kiritimatiellia bacterium | reverse complement strand
CCCGGGGAGAGCAGAGACCAGAAACTGGCGGCAATCATCACCCCGGCCGCGAATCCCAGCATGGCGTCCATAAAATCACGTTTGACATCGCGGACGACAAAAACCAGCGCCGCCCCCGCCGCGGTCACTCCCCAGGTACACAAGGTCCCGTAGAGGGCCTGCATGACTGGCGAAAGATTCAGAAAATGGGTGATGATAGATTCCACAAAAAGCGCTGGTTCTGTCAGTTGGCGAGGACGAGCATTTGAAAGGCAATCATGGCCAGAAAAGACAGTGTGACTGCCGTCGCGGCTGATCCTTTGTCCGTTTTCTCCAGCGCATCGGGATACAGTTCGGAAAAGACCATCCAGATCATGGCTCCGGCGGCCAGTCCCAGACCGACGGGCAGAAAGGGGCGGAATGTTTCGACGAACAAGTAGGCGGGCACGGCCATGAGTGGCTGCGGCAGACTGGTGAACACCGCCCACAGGGCCGCTTTCCAAACCGGAGATCCGCGCGGCACGAGCACCAGGGCGATGGCCAGTCCCTCCGGTACGTTGTGGAAGGCGATGGCCGTGGTAATGAAAGTTCCCAGTCCATCTGAGCCTGCGAAGGAGACACCGACCCCCACTCCCTCGGCAAAGGAATGCGCGGTCATAATCCCGAGAATCAAAAGGGCCTTGGTGGCACTGGCCCCCTGCAAATCCGCAACCTCGACATCGCCCGCGCGTGACAACAGCTTGTCCGCAAACACAATCGCGCCCAGGCCGATCAGTGCGCCCAGCATTGTCAACTCAATATCCAGCGACACGCCCTCGGTGATCAGGCTGCGGCTGGCGGCCAGCATCAGCCCGGCGGCGATACCGTTTGCCCAGCCGACAGCACGGTCACTGAGATCTTTGACGAAGGCGAAAGGCAGGGCCCCCACACCGGTCATGATTGCAGTGAGCAGTGCCGCCGAGAAGACGATAAGAAGTGAGGTTTCCATCCGCTTTTAGTTAAACTTCTTCATTCACTCCGAGGGATGTGATCGGTGATCCACGGTGCGTTTATCGTCATCCGCCCATTCCAGACCCTTTTCCACTTCGCTTTGTTCCACTTCCTGTTCATCCGCAGGTTTAATTGTGGGCGTGCCGATATCCGCCTGCGGGGGAACGCGGGAGGGATCGCGGGCATCATTGGTTTCAACCGGCTCAGGGGCGGTTGCCTCCTCCCGGCGGTTTTCGGGGGAGGGGATGTGTTGGGGATCTTCTTCTGGATTTTTGTCCGGGGTAATGTCCGTCATGTCTGTACTTCCTTTTGTTTGTGCCGACAGTTGTCGTCTTGTAAACCTATCAGAATAAAATGGACGGTACAAAACCCGAATGATCTGTATTTTGTATTTCACGTCCGAGATGCCACAGCCAGGAGCCGGTAAAGAGGAGGTGAATGCCGACCAAAAGACCTATCCCCCAGGCAGCGGTTTCCGGCAGTCCGAAAAACAGGATGCCGGCGATGACGATCGAAGCCAGCCCGCTGACCAACATCCAGCCCCAGCGTGTCCATTGTCGATGCTGCAGCCCCATGGTAATTTCGATCCCACCCTGAATGAAGAAGAGGATTGACAAAAGGAGTGTCAGGGTGACCACGCCTTCCATGGGGCGGACTAAAAACAGAAATCCCACCAAGGCGGAGAGAACACCCCCGAACAACGAAAGCGAGCTGCCCGGGAATCCTTTTAAATGAAAACTCCGAATCGCCGTGCCCACCCCTCCCACTAAGAGAAGGACTCCCAGCAGAAGTTCAATGGCGATCGCGAACAGGGTCGGGATGATAATGGCCAGTATTCCCAGTCCGATAGAGACGAGGCCTTCAATTTTCAGGGTGCGGCTGTGTTGGGTCAAATAAGGGGTCATGCGTGTTCCTTTGGTTCGGGGCAACAGATTAATTGTTTGAGAGACGTTAACACGCAAGTCATGTGCCAGAATTGAGAAGGGGCGGTTTTTTAGGTTCCGGCGTCCCGACATCGTGCATTTCACAGGGCCGTTGACGGGTTGGCGTGCATTTTGCAAGGATTCAGGCTGCAAAAACTTATGATGTGACAGTTTCCGCAGTTGGCATGTGACTTGCATATATGAAATCATGAACTCAACACAAACCAACTCAAACGATCTGTTCACCAAGACCTTTCAATCCATTCAGGTTCCCGCTTTGGGATTCGGAACCTACCAATTAAATGGAGATGACTGCCGCAACGCCGTGACCGAGGCCCTGGATATGGGGTACCGTCATGTGGACACCGCCCGCATGTATAAGAACGAAACCGAGGTGGGCCGCGGGATTCAGGATGCCTCCGTTGAACGGGAGGACATTTTTTTAACCAGCAAGATCATGAGGGATCATTTGGATCCCGACAATCTGGTCCGCGAGTTACAGAACAGCCTGCGGGAATTGCAGACGGAGTATCTGGATCTGTTGCTGATTCATTGGCCGAATCCGGATATTCCGCTGTCCTCCACTCTGGATGCGATGAAAAAAGTCAGGGAACAGGGCTACATCCGGCACCTGGGGGTGAGCAATTTTCCTTCCGCTTTGTTAAAAGAGGCGGTGGAACAGGCTCCGATCCTCTGTGATCAGGTGGAGTATCATTCGATGCTGGGTCAGGAGGCTCTGCTTTCCATGGCCGGGGAGTATGATGTGATGTTGACCGCCTATTCACCTTTGGCCCAGGGCGAAGTGGTGAAGCATCCGGTATTGGAGTCGATTGGCGCGAAGTACGGAAAATCCGGCAATCAGGTGGGATTGCGCTGGCTGCTGGAGCAGCCGCAGGTGGTTGCGATTCCGCGCTCTTCAAAACCGGAGCACATCCGGGATAATTTCGACATCTTTGATTTCGCGCTATCGGAAGAGGATAAAAACCAGATTGCGCAACTGCCCAAAGATCATCGGCAAATCAATCCCGATTTCGCACCGGAGTGGGATTAAGCGGAAGCAGGATTCCCGATCTTCCACATTTTACACCTCGGACCAGCGGAACGCGTTCGCCGAGAACCTTAAAACCGCAACCGAAACCGCGAATCAAAGGGCTTCGGAGCTGTATGCCACCGCCTCCGACGAAGCGGTCGAACGCTACAAAACCGCGCGGGAGGCGATGCACGAGCAACTCGCCGCACTGGACGAAGCCGGTGATGAAGCCTGGGAGGAAACCAAAGCGAACGTTCAGGAGGCCTGGCAAAATCTCAAATCCGCCACCGAGAATCTTGTGCAATCCGATGCGGATGCTGAGGAAGCAAATTCCGGCACAAAATGAGTCAACCACGGTTTATCATCCAAAAACATGATGCCACCCGGCTTCACTACGACTTTCGGCTGGAGGAGGAGGGTGTGCTGAAATCCTGGGCCGTGCCCAAGGGTTTCAGCACCGACCCCTCCGAGAAGCGGCTCGCAATCGAAGTGGAGGATCATGATCCGGACGCGCTGGAGTTCGAAGGCACGATTCCCAAGGACGAATATGGCGGGGGCACGGTGATGATCTGGGACCGGGGAAAATATGATCACCTGACTGAAGGCATACACGGCCGGAAAATCAAATTGAGCACCGCCTGTCAAAACGGTCACATTCAGGTGCGTCTGCACGGTGAAAAAATCAAAGGCAAGTATGCGCTCACCCGGATCCGGGACGGGGAGGAGCCGCAGTGGCTGCTGGTGAAAATGAAAGACGAAGAAGCCGATGCGCGTCGGAATCCGGTCCGCACGGAACCCGACTCCGTGGTTTCCGGACGCTCCCTGGAGGAGATCGCGAAAGAGGACAAATAAGACGTGCATCGGGAGGGCTGAGATGACTTCGGAAAGTGAAAGTTTTCAATATGGTCCCTACACGGTGGAGGCGTCGTCCCTGAGCAAAGTGTTGTTTCCGAAAGCCGGAATCACCAAACGGGATTTTATCCGGTATGCGGAGGATATTTCCGGTTTCATGCTGCCTCATTTGAAAAGCCGTCCGCTTTCGTTTGAGCGGTATCCCGACGGGGTGGGCGCGGAAGGTTTTTTTCAAAAGCATACTCCTGATTATGTGCCCGACTGGATACGGACCCGGCAGTTGCAAAAAGACGGGGGAACCGTGGAGCACACGCTATTTTTTCTGGACACCAACCGCAACGCCTATGGACAGACGGCGGTGGCGCCGTATGCGGTTCGCAGCGCGGAGAATGCGCCGATTGCCTGTCCGGTGGAATGGGAAGAGGCCCTGGCCAAAGGAGCCCGTTCGGACCAGTACACACTGAAGACGATCCGTAAACGCCTGGAGCGGAAAGGGGATGTCTGGTCCACCATCCGCCGCCACGCCGCCACTCTCGCGCCGCGACGGGACAACCTCAACGCAGGTTGATGAACTCAATGAATTCTGATTTTTTCACTTCCACAAATATTACCGCAGTCACCAGCATTCTGATGGTGATCATCTGGATTGTGTATTTGCAATTGGCCCTGATGCAATATCGCCGCGCCAATCGTCCCTTTCTGATTATCCACCACGCACACGAAGCCGCGCCCAGCGCTTTGTGCATGTTTGTGAACATGAGCAAGGAGCCGGTGCATATCGAATGTGTGAGAGCGAATGTGTTACGCAAGGGAGAGGAAACCATCCGATATGTGACGGATTATCATCGAATCACTCCCGACGACCGGAATGTTCAATCCAGACTGCGACAGGGCCCCATTCAACCCGGTGGATATTTAATTCTGGGCGCTTTTGAGGATATCCTTCTTGGAAGGCAGTCGAACGGGGAGGAGGCTCAAACAAAATCAAACCTGTCCGGTCTGAAAGATATTGAACAATTGACACTTTCGATCGCGGTTGTGCATGGTCCCAGTCTCACCCATATCGGTGCGCGACGCAGTTTTCATATTGAAGCGGAGGATGGCGGGGAGATCATTCGCGCACAAAGCGTATATACCGAACAATTGACTAGCCGATCCAAACGGAACCAAGTGCGCCGTTGGGTCGAAGAACGCGTGAATCCCCGCCGCAGGGGCGCGGCGGAGACCACTAAAACGCCTCAGAACCGAACTGAATACAACCCCGAACAAAACAAATCCTCATGACAGACATCCATTCCTACCTGAATACACACGCCGAACCCTTTCAGGACCT
>JBBDRC010000164.1:0-5184 GCA_040905625.1 Kiritimatiellia bacterium | reverse complement strand
GTTTGGTTTCGGGAAAACCACCCTGCACAAATACAACCGCCTGCTGCTGGAACGGTTGGCCCTGGAGCTTCGCGAGCGGTTTCCGGGCCTTTCTCCCGAACAGGGAGCCGCCGCGGTGCTGGAGACGCTCGATGAAACAGGAAATGAAATAAATCGTGCGTTTTCCGCGGAAAAGAGCGGAATCCGCGCTTTCGGGAAGGTGGAGGATCTGAATGACCAAAGAGAATGAACGCGAAAAACTACACAACTGGCTGCTGGACTATGATTTGTATCGACAGATGCGCCCCGATGCGGCCGGAGAATGCTGTGCCGTTCAACCCGTCGATTTCACTTCGGAACCTGCGCCTTCCGAGGGACAGATCCGTTTGTGGCCCGCCGGGAATCTATCGGATGAACCGGTTTATACATTGCTGATGCGGGGGGACTATGGGCACTGGCGGTTGTTTCCGTTCTCTCCACTGGCGTTGCCCGCGGTTCCTGAGGAACTGCGGGTGCGGGAAGAGGGGCCGGTGTGGGTGATACAGGGGTGGAATGCAAAATCGGTCCCCTCATCGATAGTGGCATCCAGTTGGTGTGTGGGGGAATTGCCGGAGGACATTCGATTCAGAATCAACAGTTGGAGACTCGCGATGGAGGACGGAGGCGGAATGCCGGATGCCCTGTCCATGTTCACGGGTCCGCCGCTCCGTCATCCCCTGGATCCACGGCATCACTATCAGGAGGAGGAATTACAGCGGGTGGATCATTGCCTGGGGGAGTCAATGCCGGCGGTTGACTCCGATGTGCCGGAACTGGACATCGCCGCCGAGCCGGAGGAGGGGTATGGAGAGGAGACTGATTAGGACTTTAAAGATGAGTGCCGGAACATCATGTAAAAATACAATATGCATTACGATGAACGCTATGTTTGGAATTGAACTGCGGTTGTGTTGGCCCTTCAGGCCAAATAAATTTCATAATTTTTAAATCATGTCCAGGGCCTCGGTCTTCGACCTCAACCCTGGCTGAGTTGTGGCGACCTTTCAGGCCGTAAAGTCGACTTCCGAACAACGTATGTTCTGTCAGCAACAACTATACAAGAGTCTGCGGCCTGAAAGGTCGCCACAACCCAGCCCCACCCGGCGGGTGGGGTCGGTATTGAGAATCACAACCCCATATTTTGGTCTGAAGGACCAACACAACGAACCCATCTCCCCAAACCCAATTTTACTATCATGCCTCAATCACTCGCTCAGATTTATCTTCATCTGATTTTCAGCACCCGGGAACGTGAATCGTGGATCACCCCAATCCTGCGTCATGAAATGCACGCCTATATGGCGGGAATCTCACGTGAATTGGACGCTCCTGCCATCCAAGTCGGCGGGGTGTCGGATCACGTGCATGTATTGGCCCATTTTCCCCGCACCTTGACCGTGTCCAAATGGGTGGAACTTCTCAAAACCCAATCGAATCGATGGTTCAAGCAGCAATCAACAGAAAACAATCGAAACTTGTTTGCTTGGCAAAAAGGATATGGAGTTTTTTCGGTTTCCCCTTCGCATCTGGATCTGGTGAAAACGTACATTCGGAATCAGGAAACACATCACCGTACGGTCACCTTTAAGGATGAATACCGGAAAATTATGGACAAATACAATGTGCAATACGATGAGCGCTATGTCTGGGATTGATTTGTGGTTGTGTTGCCCCTTCAGGCCAAACGGATTTCATGAGTTGATACATCATGTCCAGGGCCTCGGTCTTCGACCTCAACCCTGGCTATGTTGTATCGACCTTTCAGGCCCTTGATTCGATGAAGATGCTAAGGCTGCAAATAATCCTGAATGTTCCCCAAGGGAAAATCGAGTGAATCAGCGGCCTGAAAGGTCGCCACATTGCAGCCCCACCCGGCGGGTGGGGGTCCAAGAAGATTCCACAACCCCATATTTTGGTCTGAAGGACCAACACAACTAAAGCAGCCTGCTCACCAGATACAAGATCAACACAATCCACAGACCGCGCCACAACCACCATTCACGGTCGCGCTGGAAGTGACTGTCTTCGGGATAGCGGGGTTTGCGGGTGAAGCTGCGGCATTGGGTGCGGTTGAGGCGCATGCGTGAATTCACCGCCCAATTCGCACCCTCTAATAACACACTCATGTCCCGTCGGCGCAGACGCATCCAAGCGATGATGGAACTTGGGATCAGCACCGCCAGGATGGCGACGGCCAGGCCTTTTACAATTCCGAGGGGTTGGATCTCCGAAAAAATCTTGGTAATTAACGCGAAGGAGGAGCCGAGGGCGGCGATGGCGATTCCCCCGCCAGCCAGCATGTTGCCTCCGTTCGCGGATGCGGGAGGTGCCGCCTGAGGTGGGGGAGCGGTTTGGACCTGGCTCACCAGTTCGCCCCCGCTTTGCTCGAGTTTCTTTTCGGCGGACTGGGTGATGGATTCCATTTTTTGGGTAACGGCTCTGCCCAGGCGGATAAACGGCTCCATCATGGCCTCGCCCATACTGATCGGATTGTCGGCGATATGGACCACGGTGGCGAACCACTGACTGCCGTCCACGTGTTGGAAGATTCCGTGTTTGCCTGTTTTCAGGTTACCCTGATGTCCGGAAGTGGCGGGGACCGCCACCTCGAGCTTCTCTTCCCGTCCGGGATGGATCAACTCGACAATCATTATGAACATGGTTCCGCCTTCGATGTTCTTGAGGTAGGCGGCCCGGTCGGGAACCCGAACGGACAGGGTGAAGCGCCGCCCATCCATGATCAGGGTGCCCATTTCAAATCCGGCCCGTTTGTCCGGATCATATAAATAGGGAAACGAGATGAAATTGTTGGCAAATTCGAGCAGCAGTCCCTGATACAGGGCCAGTTTTTCAACGGTACGCACCTGTTGCACACTGATGGCAGCCTCGGATTGATGCCGGATGAGATCCAGCACCTGTTGCGTGAGGGTCGCGTTTTGCATTTCCTCCAGACGTTCTGTTGAAAGCGCGGCGAACTCCGGGAAAGTCTCTTCGGAGCGCCAGCGCCCATAGCGCTCCAAAATTTCCCGGATGCGGTCCCAGATTTCCTGTGTCATGACTTCGTCGGTGCGGTCAAGAAGTGGAATGACCACCTGTTGACGGAAATCATGCAGTTCGATGGCCCAGGCGGGATTCAATTGAGGGTCGAATTTTAAAAGCCTTTCCGGATTGGGTTTGCAGAGCGGGGCATGGCGCAAGGCTTCTTTTACCTTCGCCGGGTCATTCCAGTCCAGGTCGGGGGGGAGCCCGGGCCAGTTGCGGTCGGGACTGTGAGGATCCAGGTCGGCGGCGTCACACAGATCAAAAAAGTGGTCAACCGCATCCTTCACCCGCAAGTAGGCGGCGTGCGCGGACGCCGTATCTTCGCCCAGGGGTTGGATGGCGGATCGGCCCAGGTCATCGGTTTCCCTGAGTTGTGCCAGCCAGGCCAAACGGGTGGCGGAGTTCCGGTGAAAGGTGTGCAGGGTCTCGGCGTCAATCCCCCTCTGTCCGCCGGGGTGTTCTCGTCCCTCCATCACCGAGAGCAGATCCTCAAGAAACCTCCGGCAGGCTGGATCCTCCGCCGCATCCGGGAGGACCACTCCGGTTTCGCTGACGGGACGCTTTTCCAGTCGGGTCCGCCAGGTGCGGATGTCTTCAAGACGGATCCGGTCCGTATCCGGGAAAAGTTGTTCTAGCAGGCTGTGGATTTCCTTCGCCTGCGGATGTCCGGGATTAAGGTGGGAAGGAGAAAGAGTGGTGGATGCCGCGTCCACTCCGGAAACATCGCTGAGAATGCAAAAAAGCCAAGTGATTGCCTCTTGCAGTTCTCCGCATTTGATGCGCTGATCCTTGTCGATGTCCAGTTGGCGCAGAAATTCCAGATCCATGCGGAAAGCATGAACGGGCGCGCTGGTGGCGACCCACAAACTCTCATCCAGCAGGCAGGCGCGCTTCAAATCGTCCGCGCTCCGGAGGGAGGGGTGGTAGGAGTTTCCGAATCGTTTGAAGTTCATGGCGCACACGGTGTTTAATTTTTCGAGCAGGCGATCAGAGCATCCAGTTTTTTCATGGCGGCCCCGGAATCGATGGATTCGGTGGCGAGTAGTAAACCCGCTTCGATTGAATCAGCTTTGCCGCCGGCGCAGATGGCCGCAGCCGCGTTGAGTAGCACGATTTCGCGTTTGGCTCCGGGCGTTCCCTTGAGCACGCGGCGGGTGATTTCCGCGTTTTCAGCGGGGGTGCCCCCGGTCAGTTCGTCCAGACTTCGGAAGGGGAGTCCGTATTCGTCGGGACTGATGGTGTAGCGGGTGACGGTTCCGTTGCGCACTTCGCCCACCTGAGTGGGGGCGGTGTTGGTGATTTCATCCAATCCGTCCTCGCCATGGACCACAAACAGGTGAACGGTATCAAGATCGGCCAGGGCGTTGGCGACCAGATCGACCATGGCGGAATTGTAGACCCCGAGCACACCGCGGCGGGTACTGGCGGGGTTGCTGACGGGACCGAGTATATTAAACAGGGTGCGGATGCCGATTTCACGTCGGGGTCCGATGGCGTGTTTCATGGCCGGATGCAGGGAAGGTGCAAACAAAAAGGCGATTCCGACCTGCTCCAGACAGTCGCTCATTTTTTCGGGGGAAATGGTGATGTCGATTCCCAGTTCGGTGAGCACATCCGCGCTGCCGCATTGGCTGGAAACATTGCGGTTCCCGTGCTTGGCGACCAACACACCCGCTCCGGCGGTGACAAAGGCGGCGGTGGTGGAGATGTTGAAGGTGTTGAGCCCGTCGCCGCCGGTGCCGCAGGTGTCCACCGCGTCGGGGTGGGGGCTGATGACGGGGGTGAAGGCTTCACGCATGGCCCGGGCGGCACCGGAGACCACATCCGGCGTTTCACCGCGCAGACGGAGGGCGGTGAGAAAGGCGGCGATCTGCGCGTCGGTGGCCTCGCCTTTCATGATGGTGCCGATGGCGTCATAGGCCTCGTCACGGGTGAGACCGCGGCCTTCGATTAGTTTTTGAATGTAGGTTTTCATGATGCGGGATCCGTAAGGTGATAGTGTTGACATTCCTCCAGAGCAAAACGGTCGGTGCAGCCGGCCACATAGTCGCAGACGGTGCGGTGTAGACCCTCCTGATCCAGACGCTGGAGTGCTTTCTTGCCTAAATGTTGCGGATGGTCAAG
>JBBDRC010000163.1:0-5203 GCA_040905625.1 Kiritimatiellia bacterium | reverse complement strand
CGATGGACAGATCGGTCTCGACCAGCAGGCGACGGGCTTCCTGCAGGCGGCGGTCTGAAAGATATCGGCCGGGGGGCTTGCCGAAGAGCGCCTTCCAATCCCGGCGGAAGGTGGAATAACTGCATCCGCAGCTTCGGGCCAACCTGGAAAAATCACGATCCCGCTCCGGATGCAAATCGATTTCCTGCCGAAGCGAGTAGAGCCGTGCGTGCAGCGGAGGCAGATTCCGGGGTGGGGACAAACGTCGGCTCTCCACAATCAGCAGTTCGCAGAGACGGTCAATCACATCCGCCATGCCGTCGCTCTCCCGCTGTTCCAGACAGTGGAGAAGGGATTGGATGCGGGCCTCCACCGCAACCTCATTTGAGATCGTCCAGGACTGCACCGCGGGGTCATACAACCGAACATCCGACCAGGCACACAGGGTGCTTTCGGGAAAAATGAAAAACAATTCCCGCCAGCGTTGTCCCGCCCCGGGGCCATAGGTGTAGACGTGGCCGGGAATCTGAGTCAACACACAAGGCGCCCGAACCTCAATCCGGGGATCCTCATCCACCTTGTAACTCCCGGCACCTTCCAAAAGGAAAGAGAAATTCACCGAGGAAAAACCATGGTTTCGGATAAACCCGGCGGCGGATTTCAGGACATAGCCCACGTTTTGCACCGGACATGCGGCGGGATGCCGCCGGGGAAGGTGCCCGAGATGGTATAGCAAATTATCCATATTTTAGATCAATTCATCCATTTAAACAAATATAATAGACTGATACAGTGTCAAAAGTTCTAAATCGAGCACGAAGCACTCAAACTAAAGGATAAATCATGAAAAAAGCACTGATTGTATATGGCGGATGGGACGGACACGAACCGGACAAGGTATCCGCCCTGTTTGCGGAGATGCTGGAGAAAGAGGGATTTGATGTAACGCGCTCCGACACCCTGGAGGCCTTTGCCGATGTGGAGCGCCTGCGGGACCTGCATCTTATCGTTCCAATTTGGACCATGGGGGAAATCGAGAAAGAGTGGTCGGAAAATGTGGTGAACGCGGTGGCGGACGGAACCGGTCTGGCGGGTTGCCACGGCGGCATGTGCGACGCCTTCCGTAAAGATGTCACCTGGCAGTTCATGACCGGCGCGAATTGGGTGTCTCATCCCGGCGGCGACGGCGTGGAGTACCAGATCAACATTCGCAACAGCAGCAGTCCGCTGGTGGAGGGGATTTCAGATTTCACCGTCAAAAGCGAGCAGTATTATCTGCAGGTGGATCCGGCGATTGAGGTGCTCGCCACCACCCGTTTTCCCTCCGCCACCTGGTTCCACAGTTCCAACCGGGAAGTGGACATGCCACAGGTCTGGACCAAACGCTGGGGCGTGGGAAGAGTCTATTACAACGCCCTGGGACACCACGCCGACACCTTCGACATTCCCGAGGCACGTGAACTGATGCGCCGGGGACTGCTCTGGGCCGCGGAAGGCAAAGAAACCGCCCTCCGGGACGGCATCAACGGCGATGCCTACCGCAGTGACAAAAAAATGATCTAACCAACGGGAGTCCAAACAGATGAATATTGGCATTATCGGCTGCGGAAACATCAGCGGCATTTATGTGAAAAATTTCACCTCCGGCCTCTGGCCGCAGGTGACCCTGCGCGCCTGCGCGGACTTGGAACCCGCCAAAGCGCAGGCGATTGCCGACGCGCATCCCGACATTCAGGCGCTGGCGGTGGATGAACTGCTGGCCGACCCGGAGATTGGATTGGTGCTCAACCTCACGGTCCCGCAGGCGCACCATCCGGTGGGGCTGGCCTGCGTGCGGGCCGGAAAACATCATTACTCTGAAAAACCCATGGCCTTAACCATGGATCAGGCCGCAGAGCTGCAACGGGAGGCGGAAGCCTGCGGGGTCCGTTTGGGATGCGCTCCCGACACCTTTCTCGGTGCCGGCACACAAACCGCGGTTCAGGCGGTCAAAGACGAGTTGATCGGCAAACCGGTCTCCGTAATGGGGCACATGATCTGCAGGGGTCACGAAAGCTGGCATCCCGCCCCTACCTTTTATTATCAGCAAGGCGGGGGTCCGCTGATGGATATGGGGCCCTACTACCTGACCGCCATGGTGGCGATGCTCGGCAAGGTGCGGTCCGTGCAGGCTATAAACCGCAAGACCTTCCCCACCCGGACCATCACCAGTGAACCGCTCAACGGCACCGAAATTCCGGTGGAGGTGGACACCCACATCACCGCGCTGCTGGATTTCGAATGCGGCGCGGTGGGAACCCTGATCACCTCCTTTGACGGGATCAATCCCGGTCTTCCCCCCATCACCCTGTCCGGGACCGAGGGCGGTCTGCGGGTGCCGGACCCGAACACCTTCGGCGGCGACGTGGTGCTGGTGAAAAACAAAGAGGAAACCGTGCTGCCGCATGTCAACGCCTATGCGGAGAACAGCCGCGGACTCGGCGTGGCGGAGATGGTGACCGACATTGAAAACGACAGCCCCCACCAGGCCAACGGCGAACTGGCGGCCCACGTACTTTGGATCATGCAGGAAATCCTGTCCTTTCAGCCATCATAAAGTCCTGAACTCATTTTGGGGTTGTCCTGATTTTTTGAATTCGAACTTTGAACTTCCAACTTTGAACATCGAACGTCGAAGTGTTGGTCACACTATCTGTGAGTGGGACGTTGATCCGCTGCGTGAGACAGATGCCGCAGCAACTTGGTCTTCGTGGTAACGCAATATCGACGTTCAAAGTTGGAAGTTCGATGTTCAACGTTTGATTTAGAATTTAAACCCGACAATTTCACTGTGACAAAGTACTGGAGCCCGTTCGAAAACCGTTTTACAGGATATGGAGGGCTGTTTTAAAAAGGAAAGACCACGGATTCCATTCGGCAGACCACGGATGCATTGCCGGAAATTTCATGGAATCGGTGTGCAGAATTCTCTCAAGCTCAGGAAGGTCCCGATTTTGTCAGCCCCCTCCCTCTTCATCCGTGGTCTGCCGAAAGGCATCCGTGGTTTTCTTTTTTGAGCTTATTAGAAAATGAGGGACATGGTTCATGCATTTAGATCTGCGTTGGATTCCGTGTAATCTTGGGTTTCCGGAGGTCTTGACTCTTCGGAGAAAACTCCCATACTCAAAATCCGTCTTTCCCGCCGATTTTCATTTCATGCTGTAATAAGAAGGACCCCCGCGATTATGATTCTCAGGGTCGGTTGATCACCCGGTAGACCACCGCCATGGCGGCACTGGCAAGTCCGGTGATGAGGGCGGTGACCCGGTTGAATCGGTAAAACTCGTATTGAAGGCCCAGCGACCACGCGCTTTCGGGCATTTCGGGATATTTTTCAATTTTACTTTCCGGCGGAAACCAGCCGTCACGGAAACACCAGATCGCCAGTATCAGCAATCCAATGGACCAGTAGAGGGGCTCTTTATTTTTTTCAATATCAAATTTTCGTGGCATGGGGAGTTAGTTGGGTGGTTGAGTGGTTGGGTGGTCCTTAGTCAGTTGTCAGTTGTCAGTTGATTGTTGTCAGTTGTTAGTTGATTGATGTCTGACCTCTTATATGAGACCCTCCTAATCCTAATCTTAATCGTAATCCTAATCGAACTTGGCACATCGATTATGATTACGAGCACGATTACGATTAGGAGTGGGAGTCTCTTTTCTCAAAATTTTGACTCTTTCATTGGCGGGTTGATTCTTGATCTCTGACTTCTGGCTTCCAACTTCTGACCTCTAACCTCTGACTTCTGCCTCCTGACCTCTGACCTCTGACCTCTGACCTCCAATTCCTATCCCCCGGCGTTTTTGGCGGCAAGGTTCCTGGAGTCCAGAAAGGGTAGAATCTTATCGCGCTGATCGCCCTGAATTTCAAGAAAAGAATCTTTTTGAACGCCGCCGCATCCGCAGAGTTGCTTGAGATCTTTGAGCAGACAGGACCGGTCGGCGGCGGAACCCGGCACCCCATAAAGGACGGTGACGGTTTTTCCGCCGCGCCCGCTTTTTTCCCGGCAGACGCGAATCACCCCGTCTTTAGGAAATCCCTGTCGTCCCAAATCGCCCGTTTTGTTTTTTTTCGCTTTTTTCCCGGTTTTTTCTTTCGAGCCCCCCACCCGTCCGCCCGCCTCGGAACTCCAGACCAGCCGACTGTTCGACTCCACATTCATGCGCTCAGTGCCCGGCTGGAATTCGTCTTTTTTTCCGCCCGGAGTTCATCCTCACACAGGTCGGGAACCCGATGATAGAGCACATCCAGACGGGTGGCGCCCAATCGGATCAGTTGATGCGCCTGCTCCCGGGTGAGAATGTCGCCCGACGGTTTAACCTGAATTCGTTTTCGGGCCATTTTAAGAAGAAGTTTGACTTGTGCTTCATGATCACCATCCCCATTGAATCCGGTCGAGGTTTTCACAAAATCAGCTCCGGCATCCACGGAAACATCGACAAGCTTGCGGATCTCCTCCTCCGTGAGCAGACAGGTCTCGAAAATCACTTTCAGGGGCACCCCCGCCGGGCGGGTGAAGGCGCTGACCGCCGCGATGTCTTTGAGGACCAGATCCCATTTCCCGGAGCGGACCCACCCGATATTGCACACCATGTCGATTTCATCCACACCTATCTCCAAATAGCGCTCCGCTTCGTCGGCTTTGGAAGAGGTCAACTGACAGCCGTGCGGAAATCCCAATACCACGCACAAACCGATGCGGTGCTCCTGACACACCGGTTTCACCAGCGGAATATCCGAGGGCCGCACACAAAACGTGCAGGGCTTAAAGGGAATACAGAGGTGCAAAGCCTCTTTCACTTCCTGATCGGTTAGATCGGGATTGAGGATAGTGACATCAAGGTAACTGGATAGCGGTATCCTGGACATTTCGATAGAATACACCTCGCGGGACGGGATGGCAAGCCGGTTCTGGGTCGGTCTTCGCCCTCTCGCCCTCCTTTTCAAGTTTGTATTCTCAGGTCGTGGGCCGATAAGGGAGGGAATGCAACAGGTGAATCCAGCGCTGAGACGGAAGTGCCAAGCAGGGGGAATGGCTCATCCGGGTGTTCCGTCTTCGTTTCACTACGCCGTGACGGGCCGGCGCGCAGCCTGCCCGCCGTAGCTCGGAGAGCGAAGGAGGGTTGATTTCGCCCTGCCTCCCGCATGATCGGGATAAATTTGGCGCTTTCGGGGAGAGTCAGAATC
>JBBDRC010000162.1:0-5263 GCA_040905625.1 Kiritimatiellia bacterium | reverse complement strand
TCCCGGTTTAATAATCTCAAAAAATCGAGAAAGTCTGGTGGTAGTTGGATCATAGCCGTAAAAGGTTTGTCGAAGCAATTCCAGGGCCTCCCACCGGGATTCCGGGGACTGCGAACGCCAATACGCCACGTCATCTCTGTCATCCAACTCCTGCAAACGGGACAGGCTGTGAACATTTTTTTGCATTCGGATCGTTTGGTTTCGCATACACCACAACTCCTAAAGCCATTCAGGGAAGCTTGTCAAGCCCGCTCGCATACCTCGGAATTGGTGAACGTGTGATAGATCTGTCAAATGACTGTCGCAATCTCCGACCTAATCCTAATCGTAGTCGTAATCTTAATCAAAATTGTTCAGAGATTATGGTTACGAGCACGATTAAGATTATGAGCAAGTATAAGGCGCAGATGGAATTGCAGTTTTTTCCGGATGTTTGCATGTTGCGTTCGAACAAAGACGCCTGAAGTAAGAAGATTGGTCGGATTAACAAAGAATTCGGACTTGCGTGCAAACAACACCTGCGTTAGCTTCTTCTAAAGGATTATTGTTATGAAAACGCAAATTCAAGATGTTCTTGTGAAAGCTGTGGACCTTTCCCCCGTAGATCGCGCCGTACTTGTCGAAGGAATTCTTTCCAGTTTTGATGTCCCGGCAGGAGGGGATATCGATGATGCATGGGCGTTCGAGGCAGAGGAGCGTATTGAAGCCTATGAGCGGGGTGAGATAGAGTCCATTACAGCATTTGAAGTATTCGAGAAGATTGAGAAGAATTATTCCCCATGACGGTACACTTTCTTCAGCCGGCGGAAGATGAGTTGTCTCAAGCCATTTCATACTACAATCAGCAAAGTGAGGGCTTGGGCCTTGAGTTTGCAGTGGAAGTTAAACGAGGGCTTGGTCGTATTCTTCAGTATCCAAACGCCTGGACACCGCTCTCCAAAAGAACTCGTCGATGTCGTCATTTTCTCAATCCAGTCCACATCTTGATCAAACCGAAGTGCATAGATTCCTGAAAACCTTGCAAGGTACTCAATGTGGGTTTGGACAAAGATGGCAATTTTTGTATCCATTTTCGCAATAAGCTCAGACAGCAATTCGTTAACTTCCCTGGCCTTAAGCTGTTCCATGACTACACTCCTGGTGTTAACGTCTATGTGTCCCTTATGTATGTGAAAATCGAGCCGGTTGACTTTTGCCCATTCTTCATAACGCCCCAAGTCTCTGTGAGCAATAATCCTATCGCGGAGTGTGATCATCTCTTGGTGAAGGGGTAGAAATTTATCGGGCACGGTGTCCTGAAGAAGTTTAGTCCTACGCTGGTGTTTAAATGGGCGAGCGTAACATATTAACGCTGAGATTGTAAGGGATTTAAGAATCGGGCTTTCGTCGGGGTCTTCCCGTTGAATGATTTGCTCTAAAAAAATCTTGGTATCAAAGAACGATTGTCTCGCAAAAGAGTGTTTCCAGAACTCGTATTTTTCATCATTGGATGGGGGAGGGTTCATTTAGATGGAACTATCATGCTGAGAATGTATGGTCAATTTTTTAAAACTGTGCCACGGTAGGAGCAAGCTCATGTTCGATCTGTTCACGTGTGTTTATGGATAAGAAATCGCTTTTCGCGCCGAGAGAGCAATAGTTGGTTTCGGAGTTGTGATGGGGGCGAACATGGGGGAATAGGAGGCGGAAGTCCAACCGAAATTGCTGTCCCTCTGCTGGCGCTTCAAAAGCTCTTAGTCGATAAAGATTGAGAATTTGACTGCATTGGTTATGCATCCGGGATGAGTTCGATTGCTGGAAATTTGGAAAAGGTGCGGAATCGTATTCGGAAGGCCTGTGAGGCCTGCGGACGCGATGCGGACGGGGTGGAACTGATTGCGGTGAGCAAAAAGAAGGAGGTCCCCGCTCTGCGGGAGGCTCTGGTTGCCGGACAAACTCTGCTGGGGGAAAACCGGATTCAGGAGGTGATGGCCAAACAGCCGGAACTGCCGGGTTCCGTCCGCTGGCACCTCATCGGGCATTTGCAGTCCAATAAGGTGAAACAGGCGATTCACTGTCAGTTTGACTGCATTCACAGTGTGGATTCGGTCAAACTGATGCTGGCCCTGAATGAGGAGGCCGGAAATCAGGGCATCGTGCAGCCGATCCTGCTGCAGGTGAACATTAGTGGCGAGCACAGCAAATTCGGCTTGAACCCGGAGGAATTGGTTCCCTTGCTGGAGCAGGCCGTCCGCTGCATGCATCTGGATGTGCAGGGGCTGATGACCATTCCGCCTTTCACGGAAGACCCCGAAAAAGCGGGACCTTTCTTTGCCGCTCTGCGCGAACTGCGGGATCAGGCGGCGGCCGAAACCGGATTTCCGCTGACGGAATTGTCGATGGGCATGTCACACGATTTGGAGGTCGCTATTCGCGAGGGTGCCACTTGGGTGCGGGTGGGAACGGATATATTTGGAGCCAGGAGCTGATCAGATGAAATCGAAAACCGTATTTATTGGCGGAGGCAACATGGCCGAAGCACTGCTGCAGGGCATGTTGCACTCCGATGAAGTGGAAGCCGCCACCACCGTGGTGACCGATGTCCGGTATGAGCGGCTGAAAGAACTGGCCGCTCAGTTTGGTGTCCACACCTCCACCGACAACTCTCAGGCCGTTGAAGGTGCCTCCACGGTCTGGCTGTGCGTGAAACCGCAGCAGATGGAGGCGGTACTGACTCCTTTAAAAGGACTCGCCCCGAATGCTCTGTTTGTGAGCATTGCCGCCGGAATTCCGACCTCCCGACTGGAGGACTGGCTGGGGGCGGAAACCCGGGTGGTGCGGGTGATGCCCAATACCCCGGCCCTGGTGAAAAGCGGCGCCGCCGGCATTTCGGCGGGAAGCCATGCTGGGTCCGCCGACATCGAACAGGTGGAACGCGCCATGCGCTGCGTGGGAAAAACAGCGGTGCTACCCGAATCCGATCTCCACGCGGTCACCGCCCTCAGCGGCAGCGGTCCCGCCTACGTCTTTTATCTGATTGAAGCCATGCTGACGGCGGGCGAAGAGCTCAATCTCCCGCCCGAACAGGCCCGCGAACTGGCCGTGCAGACGGTTATCGGGGCCGGAAAACTGATGGAAGGCTCCACCGACACCGCCGCCGAACTGCGGGCACGGGTCACCTCCAAAGGCGGCACCACCGCCGCCGCCATCGCAGCCTTTGATCAGGCCGGGGTGTCCGCCGGACTCAAACAGGGCATTCTCGCCGCCGCCGCCCGCTCCCGCGAATTGGCGGGTGAATAAGCCCATGCGGAATGGAAAAGTGATTCCCTGCCCCCGGGTTCATCTGAATCTGAAAGACGAATGGCAACAGGTGCGATCGATTTTTCACGCGGTTCCGCCCACCCCCCTTCGGCAGGCCTGGCGGGAAGATCCGGAGCCGGAATTCCGACCCGCAAGCGTGCGTTGCGGACGGGACGATCAGGCCCTGTGGATCTATGCGGTGCTTGAAGATGAGGATATTCGCAATCCGGTTCAGGAAAACCACCAGCCCGCCTTCGAATTCGGAGATGTGTTTGAAATTTTTCTCCGACCCCTGGGCGGAACGACCTACTACGAACTGCACGTCACCCCCCACCATCACATTTTTCAGCTCCGCATTCCATCCTCGGAGGCTTTTTATCAACAGCGAAATTCCGGACTTAACCCCGATTGGGCGGTTTTGGAACCACTTTTCAGCAGTCGGGTGAATATTCAGGCCGAAAAGCAACAATGGCAGGTGCTCGTTAGGGTCGAATTTGCAAAACTTGACCATAAAACCCCTCCGCAGCCGGGAACCGAATGGCGGATTTCCTTCAGTCGCTACGATTACAGCCAAGATCGGAATTTTCCTGTTCTCTCATCCACCTCACATCATACAAAAATTGATTTTCATCGACAAGAGGAGTGGAACCGGATGATCTTTGATGCTGAAAAGATAATTTAAACCGTCAAGGATTTAACGGATAAGCACTCTTTGAACTTTTACTTGATTTTTAGATTGACTAAATCACCAAATGTGCGTTAGTAGGGATCTTCTATCACTTTATTTTATTCAGGAGATCCCTATGATTGCACAACCGAGAGACGGAGCCCAGACCCTGCTGAAATGCCTGGAGGCGGGTGGTATTGAGATTATGTTCGGCTATTCAGGCGGCGCGGCGTTGCCGATTTTTGACGCGTTGGAAACTGCCGGCACCCACATCAAGTTTGTGTTGAGCCGCCACGAGCAGGGCGCCACCCACATGGCGGACGGGTATGCCCGCGCCACCGGCAAGCCTGCGGCGGTGCTGGTGACCAGCGGTCCGGGAGCCGGCAACACCATCACAGGCATTATGACCGCGCATATGGATTCCATTCCCATGGTGGTCATTTCCGGTCAGCAGGTTACCTGGATGCTGGGAAAAGACGCTTTTCAGGAGGCGGACATCTTCGGCATCACCATGCCCATCGTCAAACACAGCTATCTGGTCAAGGATGCCAACGATATTCCGCGGATCACCAAGGAGGCGATTCATCTGGCCACCACCGGTCGTCCGGGCCCGGTCCTGATTGATATTCCCAAAGACATCAGCCAGGGCGACTGTACCGCGCCTCTGGACTGTGAAATCGATTTGCCGGGATATCATCCGGAAACCGCCTATCAGGTGGAATCCCGTGACATCGAGACGATCATTGAGATGCTGCAGAAATCCGAGCGTCCGCTGATCCTGGCCGGACACGGCGCCATGCTGGCCCATGCCGGTCCAGAATTAAAGGAACTGGCCGAAACCGCCCGCATTCCGGTGTGCAGCACCCTGCTGGGCAAAGGCATCTTCGACGAAACGCATGAGCTGGCTCTGGGCATGCTCGGCATGCATGGAACCGCCTACGCGAATAAAGCGGTCTGCGAAACGGATCTGCTGATTAATATTGGCTCCCGTTTTGATGACCGGATTATCGGGCAGGCGGACAAGTTCTGCAAAAACGCCAAAATCATTCATGTGGATATCGACCCCTCCGAAATGGGGAAAATGATCCGGCCCTATCTGAAAATCGTCGCCGATGCCAAAGTGGTGCTGGCGGAATTGAACAAATGGATTCGTCCGCTGGAGACCAAAAACTGGCTGGCCACCCTGGACGGATACAAAAAACGCTTTCCGCTGAATTACAAAATTCAGGGTGGCCTGAAAATGCAGCACATTCTGGATGTGTTCGACCGCCTCACCGAAAGCAACGCGGTGGTGGTCACGGATGTGGGCCAGCACCA
>JBBDRC010000161.1:0-5274 GCA_040905625.1 Kiritimatiellia bacterium | reverse complement strand
AATTGGAGACGGCATGGGGGATTGGCCCTGCCCCGAACTGAACAATCAAACCCCTCTACAGGCGGCCAACATCCCGAATATGCGGAAAATCGCGGCGGCGGGGACTCTCTATTTGGCGGACACCATTCCTCCCGGCCTGCCGCCCGGAAGCGACGTGGCCAATCTGGGGCTGCTGGGATATGACGCCCGGGAATTCTATACCGGACGCGCACCCATTGAGGCGGCGGGTGCCGCCATTCCCCTGCTTCCGAGCGACGTGGCCATCCGCTGCAATCTGGTGAATATCGGTGACAACCGAATGGTGGATTATTCCGCCGGGCATATTTCCAATGAGGATGCCACCCCGCTGATCGAAACCCTGCAGGCGGAACTGGGCCGCGAAGGCCTCACTTTCCATCCCGGAGTGCAATACCGCCATCTGGTGGTGTGGAATCAGGGGCCCGACCAGCCGAAAACCATGCCGCCCCACGATATTCTCACCCAGGACATCACTCCCCACCTTCCCCGGGGCCCGAGGGCGCAGGATCTGATCGATCTCATGGAGGCCTCCAAACCAATCCTCGCGAACCACCCGGTCAACAAGGCCCGCATCGAACGCGGCGATGTGCCGGTCACCCAAATCTGGCTGTGGGGTCAGGGCCCCGCCCTGCGTCTGCCCACCTACAAGGATTTGTACAACTTCACCGGCACCATTATCACCGCTGTGGATCTGGTGAAAGGGATCGGGGTGCTGGCCGGTCTGGACACCCCCTCCATTCCGGGAGCCACCGGCTGGGTGGACACAAATTATGCCGGCAAAGTCGAGGCGGCTCTGGAGGCGTTGAGCCGTCAGGATTTTGTGTATGTACACATCGAAGCCCCGGATGAATGCGGGCACGTGGGGGACGCCATACTGAAGACATCCGCCATTGAAGCTTTCGATGAGCAGGTGGTGGGCCCGGTCTGGCGTGAAATGGAGGCCCGCGGCGAACCCTACCGGCTGCTGGTCACCATGGATCACCGCACCCCCATCAAAATCCGCGGGCACAGCGCGGAACCCGTTCCACTGGCCACTCTGGAGGGGCCGATTGGGCCGGTGTCGGAGGAAACCGCGTTCGACGAATTTATTCACGACGGCGAAGTGGATCTGCGCACCTATGAATGGATCCCCCGCTGGCTGCGCCAAGAGGTATGAGCGGCACGCCCTTCCCCGCCGGTCTGAAGGCCGGACTTTGTCACGACTGGCTGACCGGCATGCGCGGAGGCGAACGGGTGTTGGAATTATTGGCCGATGCTTTCCCCGACGCGCCGATTTATACCCTGCTTCACAATCCGGGTTCGGTGTCCGACCGTATTGAATCCCACAGCATCCACACCAGTCCGCTGCAGCGCATTCCCGGTATTTTTGATCACTACCGTAATTTTCTGCCGTTCATGCCCTGGATGATCCGCTCCTGGAAACCGCCCGCCGATCTGGATCTGATGATCAGCACCAGTCACTGTGTGGCCAAGGGCATTCGCACCGCTCCCCGCACCCGGCACATTTGCTACTGCTTCACCCCCATGCGCTACGCCTGGCTGTTTCACCAGGACTACTTCCCCCACCCCGCCAAGCGGGTACTGCTGAAACCGGTGCTGGCCGCCCTGCGCCGCTGGGACAAGCAAACCGCACATCGTGTCGACCGATTTATCGCCATCAGCGAACATGTCCGCGCCCGCATTCAGGAATTTTACGGCCGCGATGCGGATGTGGTGTACCCCCCCGCCGATACCGGTTTTTTTCAGATCTCCGACACCCCGCGCGAAGAATTCGATTTTCTCATCAGCGCCATGGTGCCCTACAAAAAAGTGGATCTGGCCATACACGCCTACACTGAAAGCGGTCATCCACTCAAAGTAATGGGTGCCGGATCGGGTCTGGCGGATTTGCGGAAAATCGCCGGACCCAACATCGAGTTTCTGGGACGGCAATCCGACGGGGTGTTGCGGGAACAGTATCAACGCTGCCGCTTCCTCATTTTTCCCGGCGAAGAGGATTACGGCATCGTCCCGGTGGAGGCGATGGCCTGCGGCACCCCGGTGATCGCCTACGGACGGGGCGGGGTCACCGAAACCGTGATTGACGGCGAAACCGGACTCTTTTTTGAGCAGCAAACCCCCGCCTCTCTCAACCAGGCCATTAAACAGGCCGGCGAAATCACCTGGGACCGCGCCCGCATCCGCCGCCAGGCAGAACTATTTGATATTCAGCACTTTCTGGACGGTATGTCCGCGATTGTGGGGGAATAAAAGCATGGGGGCGGCGCTTCCAGCACCGGAAACCTCGTCTACGAAGAGGTATCAGCCACAAAAAGGCACGATAAAAACGCCTCCCCTAAAACCCCGCTTTGGAAAAAAAACTGGTGAAATCTCCAATGTTTACGGCACCCTACTAAAAAAAATATTCCCGTTTCAGAGCGGGGTTATAGGGGTGGAAATTTTTGCGCCTTTTTGTGGCAAAAAATATAACCTTTTCAGCGTCATCCTGTTTTCATCGACACTCCACCTATTTCAAAACAAATACCCGAAAATTTCAATGTGACAGGGTGCTAACCACCTGAAACCGTGAGACCCTGGTGCCCCCCTTCACAAAAAAACCCGCGCCGGAAGGCACGGGTCGAAAAAAACCGGTACAAAGAAAATTCAGTTCAGAGCCGATTTGGCCTGATCCACGATCGCCTCGAATCCTTTGGGATCATGAATGGCGATTTCGGACAGCATTTTCCGGTTCAGTTCCACATCGGATTTGGTGAGACCGTTCATAAAGGTGCTGTAGTTCAAACCGAAGGGTTTAACCGCGGCGGAAATACGGGCAATCCACAGACGGCGGAAATCGCGTTTGCGGGTACGGCGATGGGCATAGGCCATGCAGTCCGCACGGTCGACGGCCTCGGTGGCGGTGCGGAACAGTTTACTGCGTCCGCCACGGAAACCGCGGGCTTCTTTCAGGCGGTTTTTGCGGCGTTTACGGGAAGCGGGGGCATTAGTTGCGCGGGGCATAGGAACTCCTTGGAATAAATAAAAAATTAGAGAGAGGTGTAACGGCTGGCATCCCCGGCGGACATCACTTTATCTTTGGTAAGATTCCGTTTACGTTTGCGTGATTTACTGGTCAGCAAATGCCGGGCACCGGGTGAACGGTACACCAGTTTTCCAGTGCCGGTCTTTTTGAATTTTTTGGTAACGGATTTGCGGGTTTTTGCTGATTTTGCCATGACAGAAAAGGGGAAAGGTATTAAAATGATCCTGATACTCAGGGACAAGGGCGGGAGCTATACGGGCTCAAGTGCCCAGTGTCCAGTTTATTTTGGCGGAAAAAGGTGGATACTACCTCCGCCACCCGTTTTCCGCCCTGGTCGGAGGTGCGTTGTTTCCGCACGTCCGCCAGCCCCTCAATCATCTCCCTCCGCTCCCGGCTGTCCCGCAACAGGGGAAGCAGGGAATCCGCCATACGTTCGCCGCTGCGGTAGTTGCGGAAGGGGAAGACGTGGGCGACGAGGTCGGTGTCGTAGTGTTTGCCTGCTTGTCCTGCCGTAGCTTTCCATAAAGCCCCTTGATGCCTCGCCCAATCCTCAATCGTCGATTTCCTCTCCACGCTGCTTTCTTATTTAGATACTTGTTTTAGACGGGATAACAGGATCAGCAGGATCGTATTTTATCTCGATTATAAGATCCAGATGATCCTGTTATCCTGTCAAAAAATCCAAAGCGGGGCTATTGGGGGATTCTTTTTGTGTTTTTTGTGGCTTTTGTGGTTAAAAAATACAGCCGTGGACTGAGTGGTTTGGTTCTACGACAAGGGACTGCCGAGTTACTTGATCTGTTTGGTTCTGCGGCAAGGGACTGCCGCGCTACTGGGCAACCTCGACTTCGTCGTCGGCGGTTCCGGTGTGGATAGCGCGTTCGGTGAGTTGTCCGCGTTCGTTCCATTTGTAGGCGATTCCGCGGAGGAGTTCCTCTTCGCGGAAGGCGCTGACTTTGAGGGGACGGCCTTTGGTATCGTATTCGTACTCGTGGCGGACGCCGTTGGCGTAAAATTTGGTGGCAACCTGCTGTTGACCGGGGTTGTACTGATACACCACTTCTTTTTTGTCGTTGATATAGACCTCTGTCACCCGGCCCAGGATGTCGCGCTGGTAGCGGGTGGTCACGTCGGTGATGACCTCATCGTTGAGCTGTCGCACAAATCGCACCGTGGCTTTTTGTCCGCCGGGGGCGTAGGTGTAGACGAGGCCGGTGGAAAAGCCTCCGGGCATCTTCTCCTGGATTCCCACCACCCGGTCCAGGTCGTCGTACAGATACCGGGTGGTGACCTCGCCGGAGCTGGAACGGATCAGGTGTCCGGCCTCATTGTACTCATGGCTGACGACCTGGCCTTCGCCGTAATCAATTCGGGTGACCCGGCCTTCGCGGTCGTGGCGGTAGGAGATGATCTGCTCGCCGCTGGCGCGGCTGCGGATGCGTCCGGCGGAATTGTAGTCGCGAATCTCTTTTTGACCGAGGTCGTTGACAATGCCGCTGATCCGTCCGTTTTCGTCCCGTTCGAGAACCGCCGACACCCCCCGGGCATCGGTCCAACCCGCCAAATCGCCGGAGGCGGTGTAGTCGTACTCGATTTCCTGGCCGAGGGCGTTTTGTTCGCGCTGGAGGCGGCCGAGGTTGTTGAACTCTTTTTCCATCATCTGCCCCATCTCATCGGTGCTGCGGACCACGCGACCGCCGGCGCTGACATGATGCTCCAGTGACTGGATCACCTGATTGCCCCGGCGGATGTTGTCCACGCGGCCCAGTTCGTCGAACCCTTTGGAATAGACCGCCTCTCCGTCGGTCCAGGAGGCCTGGCGGCCGTGTTGATCATAGGCATAGCGATTGAGCTTTCCGTCGAGGCTCCGGTGCTCGGTGACACGTCCATGGTTGTCATAGAGCCAGGTCTCGTGGAAGCCGAGCGGGTACTGACGTTTGAGCAGGCGGCCCAGGGAATCGTATTCGAATTGGTGGACCCCTCCGTTGAGATCCTTGAACGCGGTCACCCGCCCCTCCGAATCGTATTTAATCTCGATACTCTGGCCCAGAATGTTGCGGATTTTCACGGGTTTATCGTGCTCTTCTCCGTACTCGAACACCAGTTGCTTCTCCCGACCGACCCGGCCCTTGGCGGTGAGTCGGTTGCGGTCATCGTATTCAAACACCTCGGAGGGTTTGCCCGCCTGTTTGCGGGTTATGAGATTGTGGTTTTTGTCGAAGCGGTGCTCCAAC
>JBBDRC010000160.1:3097-5290 GCA_040905625.1 Kiritimatiellia bacterium | reverse complement strand
CAGAGGCGCGTATACGAATTTGCGCATGGGAATGGTGCCGATCAATCTCCCCTTCGCATCCACCTCGAACAGATATCGATGCTCGTACGGGCGATGTTTCTCGTAATTTTCACGCAGGTCGTTGATGATGTTTTCCCGGGTGACCCCCTCGGGATAAACCAGAATCTCCGTCATCATCATCCCGCCCGCGGTATAGCGGTCGTATTTCAGACGCCGCTCCACGTCCCGTGCCTCCACCGCCGTCATCCGCTCCAGAATGTCCCCCGACTGTTCCTCGTCCAGCCGGGACAGAATTTCGTACTGCTCATCCGAATCGAAGCGGTCCAGTAAGCGGGCCGCCGAGTCGGCGTCCATATCCTCCAGCAAATCCTCCGCGTAATCGTCCGGGAAATGCTCCGCCACGTCCGCGGCCAGATCACTGTCGCCGGCGATCAGCAGTTTCCAGAAAAGATCCTGATCCTCCTCGTGCAGGTTCGTCACCGTGATACTGGTTTCCGAGGGCGGCAGGGCCCGCATGAACTCCACCAGACCCGCCGCGTCCTCCGCTTCCAGAAGCGCGTTCAGTTGCTCATCAATCGTGGGGTGAAGGGTGTCCATAAAATCGTTTGTTTCAGAGAGTGTGCGGAAGGCGGATTTCGTCAGGCTGCAACGTGAGGTATAGATTCCCGATTGTCAACTCTGTGGACGTCGGGGTTCGATTGTATTCGCAATTTACCGGAAAAAAAGACACCCGGACCCGGGGTCGAATGGCATAGATTCATCTTGCCAAAATCAACATTGCTGCTTTCGTAAATACCCGACATTTTAACTGTGACAGAGTACTACAGCCAATTCAACGCCTTCGTCCAAATGGAGAGAACTTCGTCGAGGCGTTCATCCGTGTGCAACACCGAGAGGAAAGAGGTTTCAAAGGGGGACGGGGGCAGGTAAATGCCGGCATCCAGCAATGAATGAAAGATCTTGGAGAAGCGGGCGGTGTCGGAGTCCTGCACCTCCGCGAAATTGCGGGGTTCCGACGCCCGGAAGAACAGGGAGAACATGCTTCCTTCCCTCGGAACCGCCACCGGAATCCCTTTCGCCTCCGCCGCCGCTTTCATGGCATCGGAGAGACGCCGGGTGCGGGCGGCCAGGGTTTCGTAGGGATCGAGATCCCGGAGTTTGCGCAGGTTGGCCAGTCCCGCCGCCATGCAGAGGGGATTTCCGCTGAGGGTGCCGGCCTGATACACAGGTCCATCCGGGGCGAGATGGTCCATGATGTCACGTCTTCCTCCCACCGCCCCGATGGGTAGTCCGCCTCCAATGATTTTGCCCAGGGTCACCAGATCCGGCTTGGCGCAGCAGAGATCAGCGTAAGCACCAAAGGTGAGTCGGAAGCCCGTGATTACCTCGTCAAAAATCAGCAGCGCTCCCGCTTCGTCAGCCAGTTCGCGCAGACGAAGCAGGTATCCGGGTTCCGGCAACACCAGTCCCATGTTGGCGGCGACGGGTTCCACCACAATCGCGGCAAGATCCTCCGCATGTGCCCGCACCAGGGTCTCGGCGGCTTCGACATCATTAAAGGGTGCCACCAGGGTGCTGCCCGCCGCATCCGAAGTCACCCCCGCACTGGAGGCGGAGGCGATTCCGGCCACGCCGCTGCCCGCCTGCACCAGCATGGAGTCGATGTGTCCGTGATAACAGCCGCTGAATTTGAGGATTTTTTCCCGTCCGGTGTATCCTCTGGCCAGACGCAGAGCGGTCATCACCGCCTCGGTGCCGCTGTTCACCAGACGCACTTTGTCCATCACCCCGATGGAGTCGGTTAAAAGCTCCGCCATTTCGATCTCCGCTTCGGTGGTCATGGCATAACTGGTGCCCCGTCCCGCAGCCTCCCGCAGAGCTGACACCACATCGGGATCGGCGTGCCCCAGAATCATGGGGCCGAAGGACAGGCAGAAATCAAGCAGCTTGCATCCGTCCCGGGTATAGAGATATGGTCCCTCCGCCCGATCAGCAAAAAGCGGGTTCCCCCCCACGGATTTGAAGGCGCGGGCGGGGCTGTTCACCCCTCCCGGAATTACGGCGTCGGCTCTGGATTTCAGGTTGCTTGTCATGCCGCTCCCGCTACCGTATCGGGAAAGGGAATGCAAGTCGGAGATGGGGGGAGAGGTTTGGTGGGGACAAGAGGTGTGGGGGGGGGGGGGGGGGGGGGGG
>JBBDRC010000160.1:0-3087 GCA_040905625.1 Kiritimatiellia bacterium | reverse complement strand
CCCCCCCCCCCCCCCCCCCCCCCCCCCCCCCCCCCCCCCCCCCCCCCCCCCGCATCCTGCGCCGGAATCTCTGTCATGATCGGAAATTTTGTCATGATCGGAAATTTTGTCATGATCAGGACCGCTGTCATGCAATAGATTCCGGCGCAGGATGCGCCCCCTCCCTGTTCACTTCTGCATGAACGTGTAGGCGAGCACGGCGGCGGCGGCGTTAATTGAGTAAGAGTCCACCCCTTCCGGCATGGGGATCGTGACCCGGCGGTCGAGTTGGGCCACCAGTTCGTAGGGCAGACCGAAGGCCTCACTGCCCAGCACCAGTGCGGTGCGGGGGCTCCGGAGCACCACATCCGGCAGCGGCTCTGCGTCCCGGCACACGGTGGCCACGGTTTCAAATTCAAGTTCCCTCAGGGCCCGCAGCCATTCCCCATCTTCTTTCACCCGCCGAATGGGCAGAGCAAACAGACTGCCCATACTGGTGCGCACGGATTTGGGATGCCAGGGATCGGAGCTCCCCACCGCGATAAAGCCCCCGGCTCCCGCCGCCAACGCGCTGCGGATGACCGCCCCGACATTTCCCGGATCCCCGAGGTTCCACCCAATCATAACCAGACTCCGCCCTTTCCCCCTCACGAAATCCTCCCAGGCCGGCTCCGCCGGAACGGGCATCACCGCAAACACCTCTCCCAGTCCCCGGCCACCGGTGAGGGCTCTCACTTCCCCGTCCGGGGCCACCCGCAGCGGCAGGGAGCGCGCGGCCACCTCCGTCAGAATCGCGCGCTCACGGGCTGTCTCCGCCTCCGCGAAGCACTCTGAAACCAATACCTCGCGAATCGGAGCCTGATTCCTCAGTGCCCGTTCCATGCTGCGATATCCCTCCAGCGAGAACAGTCCGGTGGCCGCCCTGCCCCTGGGGACCGCAAGTTGTTTCACCAACTGCACCAGTATCCGCCATTCAGGAGCGGCCATACCTCTCCCCCTTCGCCGCCGCCATGCCCAGGGCGCATATGCAGGCGGTGTCACTTCGTAAAATCCGTTTCCCCAGATTCACAGACTCGAATCCGGCCTCCCGAAAGCGTTTCACCTCCGTCTCCCGCCAGCCCCCTTCCGGGCCGATGGCCAGCAATTGACGGGGACCGGTTACGGGTGCGGTCAACAGGGACTTCTCCGCCCCCGGATGCAGCAGCCAGCACTGATGCCCAGCCAGCGGGGTCTCAAAAAATTCCGGGAAACTCCACAGCACCTTCACCCGGGGCAGACAGGTATCCCCGCACTGGATTAATCCCTCCACCAGCGCGTTGCGCATAAAAGAGGGATCGAGCACATGGCTGTCAAAGTAGAATCGTTCCACTTTCGCCGCGTTGGTCAGAAACAGGCGGTCCACCCCCAGAGCACTGATTTGCGGCAGCAGTCGTTTCAGCACTTTGGGACGGGGCAGAGCCAGCAGCAAATCCAGGGAGGGACGGCGGGGACGCTCACCCTGCGTGATCTCCATCTCCACTCTCTGATCATCCACAATCAGGATTCGTCCCTCTGCCAAAGGGCCATCGATTTCACCCAGCCGCAGTGAATCACCGGGTTTCGACTTCAGTACCTTGCGGATATGGTCCGCGCGGCTGTCCCGCAACAAAAGCCTCCCTTCACTCAGCTCATCCGAATCATACAGAATCCGGTTCATGCGTCCTCGTAGTATTCGACACCGCGGTCATGATTGCGGTCCATTTCATTTTTAGGATCGTAGTCCCCTCCCCGCTCCAGTTCGCGGGGATCGCCATAGCGTCGAAGATCCGCGGGCAGCGAATCCGCATAGCGTTTCAGGCGGTCCCGCACCTCCGCCATCGAATCGACCAGCCCCATCTCCGGACGCAGGGCGCGGCTCCCGGGAAATCCACTCACATACCAGAGCAGATGCTTGCGAAAGCGAATAGCGGCATAGTGCCCCTCGGAATAAAAATCCTCATGATACCGACTGTGGCGCAGCACACATTCCAGCCACTCGGCCACTGTCGGCTGCCCGGTGCTGTCATTGAGAATCTGCCGGAAGATCCAGGGATTTCCCAGACAGCCCCGACTGATCAGCACCCCGTCACAACCGGTGGAATCGGCCATGGTGCGTGCGGAGGCGAGATCGAACACATTGCCGTTGCCGATTTTCCAGATTTTCCTCCCCTCCGCCGCCGCATCCGCCGCCTCGAATCCCTCCCGAATGCGGTCATAGCGCACGGGAGCGCTGTAGCCATCGTCACGGGTGCGTCCGTGAATGGTCAACATTTCCGTTCCCGCCAAAGCCAGTTCACGGCAGACCGCCTCCACGGTATGATCGTGTTGAGTGAAGCCAATGCGGATTTTGGCGGTGACCGGCACCGACACCGCTTCGCGGGTCGCGCGCAGGATAGCACCCGCGCGTTTGGGATCTTTGACAATGGCGCTGCCACAGCCCCGGCTGACAATCTTTTTGACCGGACAGCCCATGTTGATATCCAGGGTTTCAATGGGCAGATCGCGTTGCATCAGAATCTCCGCCCCCCGGGCCATGATCTCCGGAGTGGCCCCGGTCATTTGCGCCCCCAGCATCGGTTCCACCGGATCGCGGTACAACAACTCGCCGGTCTTGCGGTTTTCGTGGGGCATACCGGCCGCGGACAGCATTTCGATATAGGTCAGACCCGCCCCCATTTCCTGGCAGATGCGTCGAAACGGGGCGTCGCTCACCCCGGCCAGCGGGGAAAGCAACACCCGGTTGGGCACCGTCAGGGAGCCAAGTTGGAAAGGGGAATTGAACATACCCGTTCCATATGCGATTCTGACCGGGAGGCAAAGAGAAAGCCCGCGTGTTTTTTCAGGAGGCGGTGCTTTCGGCACTGGGTTTCAGATCTCAATTTGAAGCCGAAAAACAGCACTGTAGTTCGCAAATTCAAATGCGATTTTTGAGGAATTCCTTCGCTTGGTTTTGGCCACTAACAAAGAGGAAAAAAGAGTTTGAATGAATATGACTCTGAAGATGTTTTTTTGCCACAAAGGAGCACAAAAAATAATTCACCCCTATAACCCCGCTCTGAAACAAGAAATTTTACCTTTTTATGATTAGGA
>JBBDRC010000159.1:0-5349 GCA_040905625.1 Kiritimatiellia bacterium | reverse complement strand
GCTCGCCTTTATTAAAGATGGCTTTGCGGGTGAACAGATCAATGGAACCTTTCAGATCGGCTTCCAGCCCGATCGGCACCTGGAAGGCCACCGCGTTGAGATGCAGCTTTTCACGTAAATCCTCCACAACTTTGTCGGGATTGGCTCCCGTGCGGTCCAGCTTATTGATGAAGGCCAGCCGCGGCACTTTGTAGCGTTTCATCTGACGGTCCACGGTAATCGACTGGGACTGAACGCCCGCCACTCCGCACAGCACCAGAATCGCACCGTCCAGCACCCGTAATGAACGTTCCACTTCCACCGTGAAGTCCACGTGCCCCGGCGTATCAATGATATTGATCTTGTGATCCTTCCAGGCGACCGTGGTGGCCGCGGAGGTGATGGTGATCCCCTTTTCCTTCTCCAGCTCCATATGGTCCATGGTGGCGCCGTCGCCGCCGCCGCGCACTTCCTCAATCTTGTGAATACGACCGGTGTAAAACAGGATACGTTCGGTCAAGGTCGTCTTGCCACTGTCAATATGGGCGGAAATCCCGATATTACGGGTCATTTTCAGGTCAATACTCATAGTCTGGGTCCTCGGGGATTCAGGTAAAATAAAAAAATCGGGAAGCAAAAAACTTCCGGTTAAGAGCGGGGTTCTATGAGGGATATAAGCGGCTTTGGCAAGCAGGAACTGAGTGATAATTCGAAGGCAGTTGATAGTTGGTAGTTGGTAGTTGGTAGTTGCGGGGGGGCTGTCAACCTTCACCTATCACCTACCAGCTAACACTTACCAAACTAACACCTATCAACTGACAACTATCAACTGACAACTACCAACTGACAACTACCAACTATCAACTGACAACTATCAACTGACAACTACCAACTATCAACTATCAACTATCAACTGACAACTGACGACATCCCCTCCCCCGCATTGGGAAAATCGTACACACGTTCGAACAGCTCCGTGACCACCGATAACTGATTCTCCTCCCCCGGACCCTCCACGGAAAGGTCCACCCGGGTGCCGCAGGTAAGCCCCATCATCATCAAATCCAACATCGACCGCAGGTCGCATTCCCCGTTTTCTTTGTGGAACACCTTGATTTTTCCGGGATAGTCCTCGACAGATTTGATGATATAAGAGGAGGGCCGGCAGTGAATTCCGGCTTCGTTTTGTATTTTGGCTGTACCTGTTGCTACCATTTGCGTATGCAGTATGACGACTTTCGTTCTTTTGGCAATAGTGATTTTCTTTTAGTGTGAAAGGATGTAAGATTCCAGAAGTGAATCCGTACCCATTCGCACTCATGAGGATATCATGAGAATACTTTCAACCCACTCAAAAGGATTTTTACTATGACAAAAATGATACAAACCGCCTGTCTGCTGACCATAACCGCCGCTGTGCTATCTCCCCTCTCCGCTCAAAGCCTGCAGGAGATCACCCAAGAACATCACGGAGCCATGCTGGCCGATCTGGTTGAATACATTGAAGCGAATCCGGAGGCCGCGGATGTGAACGAGGCGGTGTCCAAAGCCATTGAATCCGCCTACTATGCGGAAAACAAACCCGCCATGCTGGAATTGCTTCAGAATCAGTTCGACAACTTGAAGTCACAGACGCCTTTACCCTCTCAGGAACTCGCACAAACCGGAATGATGCTCGCACAGTTCAGCATGGAAACCGGGAATACTGACAACGTGAAATCGGTTCAAGCCGCTTTCGCTGAACTGGCGGAATCCAGCGGTGACCCCATCATGCAACAGGTGAGTTCCATGCTGCAAGACATGCTCAGCAAACCCGGTATCGGCACCGACCTGGATTTTTCCGGCACCACCCTTGAAGGAAAAGAAATTTCCCTGGACGATTATGAGGGCAAAGTGGTGCTGGTGGATTTCTGGGCCACCTGGTGCGGACCCTGTATCGCCGAACTGCCTGGACTGAAAGAGGCCTATGCCAAATACCACGATAAAGGCTTCGAAGTCGTGGGCATTTCACTGGACGAGAATGTCGACACATTAAAAAAGTTCATCGCTGAAAACGGGATCAACTGGGTAAATCTGTTTGATCAGGACCAAGCCTCCTCTCTGGCGGAACAATACAGCATCACCACGATTCCCAGTCTGTTCCTCCTGGACAAAACCGGCAAGGTGGTGGCTCTCGATCCCAGAGGAGATACGCTGGAAACCGAACTGGAAAAACTGCTCGGCGACTGAATTGCGCATGAAATCTCCTGAATCCCTGGTCGAATATCTGGTGGAATGCGACCGTATGGTCATTTTTACCGGTGCGGGCATCAGCACCCATGCCGGCATACCCGATTATCGCGGACCACAGGGGATTTGGAAAAGCCGGCCGGAGGTCTCCTTTCAGGATTTTTTCGCCTCCCCGGAGAAACGCGCGGATTACTGGACCTTTAAAAGCGGGGACTGGCGCGAGTGGGGTCAGGTACAGCCCACCCCGGCACACCTGGCCATTACCCGACTGCACCGTCTGGGAAAACTGCAGGCGGTCATTACTCAGAATATCGACGGACTTCACCGCCGCGCGAACACTCCGGAGGAGCTGCTTATTGAACTGCATGGGCGCATGGATCAGGTGCTGTGTGTTGAATGTGGCTTCACAGAGGCCGCAGGCACCTGGTACGAAGGCTGGCTGGAAACCCGGCGTCTCCCCCTGTGCCCCCGCTGCAACGCCTTCCTGAAACCCGGTGTTATCCAGTTTGGTGAGCATCTGCGTCACCAGGATCTCACCCGGGCCCAAACGGCCATGTGCGATCCGGATCTGGTGATCGCCCTTGGCAGCACCCTGCAGGTGCAGCCCGCCGCCACCTTTCCTATCATGGCCGCCCGGGCGGGCATCCCCTACATCATCGTCAACCGGGGCGAAACCGCACATGACGGTCTGCCCCACGTCGCATTAAGGCTGGAGGGAAACCTGCAGGAGCTTTTTTCCGATGCCGTTGAGCAGGCCTCGCTGATGTTTGGATAATCCGTCAAGACGCTCATAATTCCCTAACCTGTTGAAAATCAAGAAGGTGTGAGCACTACCGAAACAGGCTGTGGACAACTGGATTGAATCCGTGAACTATTTTAATATAAACTATTTGTTTTGAACAACTTAAACTATTAACAGTTGCCTGTGCATGACTTGGGGCTTTATGCACAAATTTTTAGTCCGTGGCACTCGTACTCCCGGAATCCACCATCATCATCGATACCTGGTCTAACGCGGATTGAATATTTGAAAATTCTCTGCGGAGAAGTGTCAGCTTTTCCTCCTGAATCAACGATTGCTCTTCCAGAGAATCCCGCAGGATTTCCAATTCCCCGATTTTTTGCTTCAACTCCTCGATTTCGTCCCGACTTTCATCCAAGGCGTCCGCCAGTCCCTCCACCGGCATGTTTACCGCGTCCGGAGTGGCCTCTGTGCTCTCCGAAAAGGTGGGGACACGCACCAACCCATCGCATTGGGGGCAATTGATGGTTAAGCCCATCCCGCGTTTATCGATGGCCATGCTTTTGGAGCAAAACGGACATTCAAAAATGATATCGTTGTCGGTGAATTGATTTGAGTCTTGATCTGGGTCCGTCATGGCATACGCTCCGGTTGATTTCATGCAGTCTACTGTATGTGAAAGAATACACATTTATGGGCGGAATGTAAAATAAATCATTCACAGGGTTTTGCTCTTCACTTGGAGTCGAAAGTCGTGTTTAATGTACAACACGCGTATCAGGATATTTTGCCAACATGAATTCAGATCTGCTATTTCAAGGTCACCGAAAACAAAGGACCTTATCCTGCCATGAATGTGGCACCTCACTGGATATCTCTTCGTTTAAACCTCTCGACCCCATCTTTTGCCCCAACTGCAAGACGGAGATGGTTGTTCCCGCCAAACTGGGCAATTACCAGTTGTACCGCTTTCTGGGTGAAGGGGCCATGGGCAGGGTGTATCTGGCCCGGGACCCGGGGCTGAACCGCGATGTCGCAGTCAAAATTCTGCGGGAGGATTTAAACGCCACCCCCAAAATGTGGACCTTGCTGGAAGAGGAGGCAAAGGCCGCCGCGGGCATCACTCACCACAATGTCATTCATGTGTACACCATGGGAAAGGTGTTGGGGCGCCCGTATATTGTCATGGAACTGGCCGATCATGCCAGCCTGGATGATCAAATGGCTTCGGGTCCCATTCAGGAGGAATTGGCGATACAACTGGCCATTGATGTGATGCGGGGACTGGATGCCGCTTACCGGAATCGGCTGATTCACGGGGACGTGAAACCGGCCAATATCCTGATTACGTCCAAAGGGATCGCAAAGGTGGCGGATTTCGGTTTGGCGCGTTTCATGAAACAGGGTCAGGAGGTGGAGCGGTGGGGGACTCCCTATTATATTGCGCCGGAAAAATCCCGCCAGCTCAGCGAGGATTTTCGATCCGACCTGTACTCGCTTGGAGCCACCCTTTTTCACGCATTGGCCGGAGAAGCGCCGTTTGAAGGCAAAAGCGGGGAGGAGGTGATTGCCAAGTCCCTGAAACAAAACACCCCGAATCTGCATAAGCGTCATCCGGAAATTTCCAGCACCCTTTCCGAACTCATTTATAAAATGATGCAAAAAAATCCGGATGACCGCTTTGGAAGCTATGAACAGGCGATCGCCTGTTTTGAACGTTTGCGGGAGGGAAGTTATATTCCAGGGATGTGCAACCGGTTGGAGAAACGAAAATCACTCTGGAAAAACAGGTTCTTTTCCCGAATCGCGGATCTCGTCGTGGATAAAAAACCGGAGTCCCCCAGACCTGTTTAAAGATGCTTATTTCGATTTGCGAACGGGTTCCAGTGTTTCAATCCGGTATTTACGTTTACGGGCGTCTTCGGAGGTGTCCGTAAGCCGAATGACTTCGCCCGTGCCTTTCAGTTCAACACCACCCGGCAGTTCCTTCCATTTATTCTTCGGAATCCAGGGTTCCCGGTAATAGACGGTATACCCTTTTCCCTCCACACTTTCCCATTGCATTTGAACTCCGTTGATATCCCGGGTGACCAGCATGCGAATCCCCTCACCGGAATCGCGGGCCGCTTCCACCCGCACACATCCGTGGAACAGGCCGGAACCCAGTACAACCCCCATCAGGAGACGTCTCAGAAACCTTGCGGACAGGCTCGTGATCATGGTTCCAACTCTAATCGAAAGGGCCCTTCGGAAGCGGATTCCGCATCCCCGGACGTGGAAGGGGACGAACGGGTTTCCCCGGCGGAGCTTTCCTTCTGAACAGGTACTCTCACCTCACGTTCAAACGAGGGAGGCATCATCGGGGTCAAACTGGTTTGCGGTGCCGGCGTGGAGGTGGA
>JBBDRC010000158.1:0-30802 GCA_040905625.1 Kiritimatiellia bacterium | reverse complement strand
AAAAACACCAGTTTGGGACAAGGGCCTCTCGATTGTTTCCTGATCAATCATCAAGTCGTCTTATGCTATACAGCACTTTTTGACGACAATGGTTTCAATTGCTCCAGAACACAAGCCTTTATGAAATCCCTTGGAGTTCCTTTCGGTTTAGCGGTCAATTTCGGAAAACGGAATCTGCAACTTAAAGCGTTCTCAGTTTCATGACTCGTACCTGAAGAGGTCCGGCAAGGCTATCCGTGGTTCCTCACTTCCACACCCACATCCGAGGTACGGCAAGGCTATCCGTGGTTCCTCACCTCCATACCCACATCCGAGGTCCGGCAAGGCTATCCGTGGTTCCTCACCTTTACGAATTACACCTTGAGTTAAAATAAGTTGATTTTTTCGCGGAAAATAAACTGTTGGACGCTTTCGGGTAGGTGAACGTGAAAAATTCCTTTTCACGTCGTCAACCAACAGGAGAAAGAAAATGATCAGCATGAATAATGTTCAGATACTCGGAAAAGTCACCATTGCCCCCCGGATTCGCAACTTGAAAAAGAGCGGAAGCAAAGTGGGGGAAATGGGCGTGGGCATTCCGGAAAACTTCCGCAAGGAAAACGGGGAATGGGCGAACCGCATGCATTTCGTCGAGGTGGTGATGTGGGAGGATCTGGCGGAGTACGCCGAAACCAGGCTGAGCAAGGGGGACGGCGTGCTGGTGCAGGGAGCCCTGCAATTTGAGCAGTGGGAGGCCAAGGACGGCGGCAAGCGCTCCAAGCTGAAGGTCAAAGCGCTTCGCGTCCAGTATATCCCCCAGCCCGTGCCTCAGCAGTCGGCAGCGGGATAAGCATACCCAGGGGTTCGCCCGAATGAATTATCGCAGTCTTAATCCTATTCTTAATCGTAATTCTAATCGAAATTGGCACATCGATTATGATTACGAGCACGGGTACGATTATGAGATTGAGTCTCTTTTCTTAAATGTCGGCACCGTCATTGGCGGCGCTGACCCATGACCTATGACTCATGACCTATGACCCGTGACTACTGACTGCTGACCCGTGACGTATTCCCGCTCCTCAGGAATCCGAGAGGGTGATTTTGGTTATGGTGTCGCCCTGGGCGATGCTGTTGACCACATCCTGTCCGGATTGTACGCTGCCGAAGACGGCGTGTTTGCGGTCCAGCCAGGGGCAGGGGACGTGGGTGATGAAGAACTGGGAGCCGTTGGTGTTCGGGCCGGCGTTGGCCATGGAGAGGATGCCGGGTCCGCTGTGGCGGAGTTCGGGGTGGAATTCATCTTCAAAGGTGTAGCCGGGGCCGCCGGTTCCGGTTCCCTGAGGACATCCGGTTTGAATCATGAAGTCGGGGATGACCCGGTGGAATTTAAGTCCGTCGTAAAAGCCTTTCTCCACCAGACTGACGAAATTCGCCACGGTTTTGGGAACGCGTTGTTCATACAGTTCGACGACGATAGTGCCTTTGTTGGTTTCGATAGTGGCTGTTTTCATGTTGGGGTCCTTGTGAGGGTGGGTTCAGGTTCAGCGGTCAGGCTGCATGATTTCAATGGAAACCGTGCGATTCCGTGCCTTGTCGGCCGCGTTGTGGTTCGGAAAGGGGGGCGCGTCTGCGCCCGATGCAATGGGACGGAGTTGACCGGCGGGAAAAATGCGGCTTTCCTTGAGGAAATTGACCACTTCATTTGCGCGCAGTTCACTCAGGTATTCATTGCTGCGATAGGTGCTGCTGGGCCGAATGGGATCGTTGTCCGTATGACCGATAATCATAAGCAGCGCCCCGGGATTGGTTTCGTGAACGAGGCGGGCCAACGTTTGCAGCCGCGGTTTCTGGGCGGGGTCGATGGTGACCAGTTGACTGAACACCGGCTCCGCGAAAACCACCCTGGGAACTCCGGAGACGTCCCGCACTTCAATGCCGTCGATCCCGGCGAGCAGGCTCCGCCAGCGCCGCACCGGAATTTTTGCGGGGCGGTCGCCGTCGGCGGGGGGGGACGGAATATCGTCTCCCGCGGAGATCGCATCGGTGGAGGAGATGGTGTTCTCCGGAGTGTCGGGTCCTGAGGGATTTCGGTCCTTCCATTGATTCCGGATGGCGAGGCCGCCCCAGATCAGCAACAGAAGGATGCCGGAGACGGTGAGAATTCCTTTCAGGGGAATATCGTTCTGACTTCGATTCAACTCATCCTCCAGCAATCCTCCCATTTTTCCGGTGGGTTTGTATTCGCCCACCGGCGGGACACTGATCTTGTGCCGGGTGTCGCCCCGGACATTGGAGGTTTCGTAGAGGGAAAGCATGGCACTGTCATCCACCCGATAAACCCGGACCGGCACTTCGGTCAGTCCCGCCTCCTTTGCGGCCTGCAGTCGTTTAAATCCGGCCACCAGTTCGTAGCCCTCGGGTCCGGGACGCACCAGCAGGGGTTGCAGAACGCCATAGATGCGTATGGAATCCACCAGGGACCGGGGAGCCTGCGGATTCCTGGGGGTGTGGGGGGGCATGCGCAGATCCTGGATCAGCGCATGGACAATTCGTTCCCGCTGGGGACCGAGTTCAGATGGTGGAGGGGTGTCAGTCATAGTGTGCGCTCATACTAAACCGCTTTCCTGTGCAAACTGCAATCCCGCACGTAATAAAAGATCGAACAGGGGTAATCACAAAACTGAACACGGATATTAAACCAGAACCCCAACCACAATTCCCACCAACATGCCGGCAAAGACCTCCAGTCGGGTGTGGCCCAGCAATTCGGCGAGCTTGGTGTGGGAGAAGTGATGCTGGTGCAGAACTTCATCCACGATCTGATTGAGGATTTTGGCCTGTTCCCCCGCGGCGCGGCGGACACTTTGCGCGTCGAACATCACGATCATGGCAAACAGAAACGCCAACGCGAAGATGGGAGTGCTGAAGCCGGTGCGCACACCGATGTTGGTGGCGAGTCCGCAGACGCTGGCCGAGTGGGCGGAGGGCATGCCCCCGGTGCTGACGAAATAAGTGAAATCAAATTTCCGGGACTTCACCACTTCGGTGGTGAATTTGATCAACTGAGCCACCAGCCAGGAGAGGATCGCGGCGGTGATGCCGGGATTTCCCCAGTCGGATTGGAAGGCCAGAAGCGGAATCCCCATCAGCGCCGCACCCGGGCATTGCCTTTCCAGATGCTCCACACCTGTTCCTCGTCGGCGGGTTGCCCATAGTCGGTGAGGAGGGTGGCGGCCAGCGCCCCGGAGGCCCAGCCGAACTGCGCGGCTTTTTCCGCGTCCCAGCCTTTGAGAATGCCGTAGAGCAGTCCGCCCACAAATCCGTCTCCGCCGCCAATGCGGTCGAGCACATAGATATCCCGGGGTTCGACGATATGCCAGTCGTCCCCGGCGGAGACGATGCAGCCCCAGAGGTGATGACCCACATGCACGACCTCGCGCAGGGTGGTGGCGAAAATACGGGTGTCGGGATAGCGTGTTTTCGCGTTGCCGATCATGCCCTTGAAGGACTCGATTTTTTCGTTGAGCCCTTCGCCACCGGCTTCGGGTCCCGCAATGTTCAGACAGAGCTGAAAATCCTCTTCATTTCCAACCAGGATGTCGGAGAGCGAGGCGATCTCGTCAAAGATGCCGTGCAACTCCTCTTCCCGGTTTTCCCAGAAGGTGGCGCGGTGATTGAGGTCGAACGAAATCAGGGAGCCGTTCTTTTTGGCAATGCGGGCGATTTCGAGGCAAAAGCGTCCGGTGTCGGGGGAGAGAGCGGCAATGAGACCGGATAAATGGACGATTTGCACGCCCTCCTTCGCAAAGATGCGCTCCAGATCGAAATCATCCACCCGGAGGGTGCGGCCGACTTCTCCGGCCCGGTCGTTCGCCACCCGGGGACCGCGGGAGCCGAATCCGGAATCGGCGAGATTGAACTGATGTCGATATCCCCAGGGGCCGTCTTGGGGCACGTGGGGACCTTCCACGGTGATATGGCGGGCGGCCAGATTGTCCAGGATCATACGGGACACCGGACTGCCCTCCACGAATTTACTGAGCACCTTCACCGGCAGCCCCAGGTGGGAGGACACACTGACCACATTGGATTCGGCGCTGGTCACCTGAATCTGCAGGTGGGTGGCGGTGTGAAACGGCTGTCCGTTTTCCGGGGTCAGGCGGACCCCCATGCTGGTGGGAGTGAGCAGGGCGGTTGCGGCATTGGATTTTAAGGTGTAGGTCATAGGCTCCTGAATTGGGGTTAGGGTTGTCTCCTTGCCGAAAAAGGAATGATTTTCCAAGATCATTCATAGATTTGTTGTCAATTCGCGGATAAAGGGTAGTAGTTCTTGAACAGAATCGTATAGATGGGGGTCTACTCCACCTCGACTATAAGAAGTAACCTTGGAATTTTTTATGAAAGTGAATATGAAACGAAGTTGTCTGATCGGGTTGATCCTGATTTGTCTGGCCGGTGTGAACGCGGCGGTGGTTCCGCAAAGCGATGCCGGCGAAATCATGCGCCTGCTGGGTCAGGCCATGCCGGTGACCCATTTAAGTCACGAACCGCTCTCCGAAAGCCTGATGCGCCGCACTGTGGATAATTATCTTCGTGCCCTCGATTTTGACCGCACGCTGCTGAAGGCGGAGGATGTGACCTACCTGCGCCGACAGGCCGCCACTCTGGAGAACGCCTTTAAAGAGGGTGATCCCGAATTCGCCTACGCCGCCTTTGAACTGATTAAGGAGCGGGCCGAAAACCGGGTGGCCTTCGTCACTAAACTGTTGGACGAGGGATTCGATTTCGAAAAAGAAGAGAGTTTCGTGTGGCGGCGCAAGGACGCGCCCTGGGCCAAGGACGATGCGGAATGGGACGAACTCTGGCGCAAAAAAGTGAAAAACGAGTACGTGGGCATTCTGGTAAGCCGCCAAATTCGTGAAATGGAAGCAGAGGAGGAGGCCCTGGAAAAAGCGGAAAAGGCGGAGAAAGCACAAAAAGCGGCTGAAGCCGCCGGGGAAACCGATACCGAACAGGAAAACGCTGACGAAACTTCCGACGGGACAACCCGGGCCGCAGAGGAGGAAGCTTCGGACGAAGCCGTGGTAACAGAGGCGGCTCCCGAAGCGGACGAAACAGCGGACGAAATCGCGGACACGAAGGAGGACGCGGAGGAGGAAGTGGATCTCGAATTGAATCTGACTCCCGAGGAGCGGATCCGCAAACGCTATGAGCGCTTCAGTGAAGTGTTGAACGGACACGACTCGGAGTACGTGCTGGGGGCCTTCCTGAGCAGTCTGGCCGAAGCCTACGATGCGCACTCCAGTTACCTTTCCCCGCGGCGGGAGGAGGACTTTGACATTCAAATGCGGCTGTCACTCACCGGGATCGGGGCCGAACTGACCTATGACGAGGGCGCGGCCAAAATTCAGCGGGTGATGAAAGGGGGGCCGGCGGACCGGGACGGGCGCCTGCAGTCGGGCGATAAAATCGTGGCGGTGCAACAGGAGGGAGAAGAGCCCGTGGACATTCTTTATTGGCCCCTGTACCGATCCGTGCGCCTGATTCGCGGAGAGAAGGGCTCCACCGTGATTCTGCACGTGATTCCGGCCAGCGATGCCACCGGCACCCAGGTTCGGCTGATCGATCTGGTGCGCGACGAAATCAAGCTGGAGGAAAAAGAGGCGCATTCAAAGGTGTATGAACTGGAGCGCGATGAAACCGTGCGGAAGCTGGGCATTATCAATCTTCCCGATTTTTACGCGGATTTCAGCCGCAGCACCAACGGCAGCGAGCCCACCAGTTCGGCCAAGGACGTGCGGCGTCTGCTGGAGGAGCTGAACGAAGAGGATGTGGAGGGGCTGGTGCTGGATTTGCGGAACAATGGCGGCGGCAGCCTCCGGGATTGTGTGGAAATGACCGGCTTTTTTGTCGACGCGGGTCCGGTGGTGCAGGTGCGCTCCGGACAACGGGTCAGCGCCATGTCGGATCCCAACCGCGGGGTGGTGTTTGACAAACCGCTGGTGGTGCTGGTGAATCGTTTGAGCGCCTCCGCATCGGAGATTCTGGCCGCCGCGTTGCAGGATTACGGACGCGCGGTGATTGTCGGCGATTCCAAAACCCACGGCAAGGGGTCGGTGCAGACCCTGCTGCCGCTGGATCGGCGCAATGATCAGTACGGAGCGTTGAAAGTGACCACGGCCGGCTTTTACCGGGTGGACGGACGATCCACGCAGCTCAAGGGTGTCAGCCCGGACATTCTGATCCGCTCCCCCACGGATGTGATGGAACTGGGTGAGGAATATCTCCCCAACGTCATGCCCTGGAGCTGGGTGAAACCCCTGCGTTTCAGTCCCTACGGCGATCTGCGGGAAACCAACACCGAACTGGCGAAGCTCTCTATGGAGCGGTTGAGTGACCACGAGGACTACCAAATCCACCAGAATAAAGTGGACCGACTGGCCGAACGGGTTCAGCGCCGGGAAATCTCACTGAACTATCAGGAACGCCTGGAGCAAACGAAAGAGGACCGGGAACTGGACAAGCTGCAAAGTCAGGGACTCCAAATCGCCGTGGACGAGGAGGACGACGACCTCGACGCCGAAGAAGAGGACCGCCGGGACATCCGCCCGGAAAAAGATCTGATTCTGAAAGAAGGCCTCGAAATCCTCGCCGATTTGGTGGAGAAAGGGTAGGGGGGCAGTTGAGTGGTTGAGTGGTTGGGTGGTTGAGTGGTTGAGTGGGCGAAGCCCGCGTTCTTTGGCCACGTTGCGCAGCTCACGTGGTGGGAGGGCAGCGACCATCACGCGGTTGAGTGGTGACCTCTAACCTCTAACCTCTCCCCTCTGACCTCTCCTTTCCCCAAACCGGTGTTCCTCCCCTTTGAGCAGGCGCTGAATATTTGACCTGTGCTTCAGCACCGCCACCAGGGCGAGGGCGGTGAGGATGCCGGCGAGGAGCGGCTGATCGCCGTGGAAGAACCAGGCACTGACAGCCACCGCCACGGCGGCGAGGATGGAACTGAGGGAGACAATGCGGCTGGCGACCATGCAGAGGAGCCAGGTGGCCAGGGCCGTCAATAGACACCATGGAGCCACCGCCGCGGTCACGCCGCCGGAGGTGGCGATGCCTTTGCCGCCTTTAAATCGCAGCCACACCGGAAAATTGTGACCCAGAATCGCCATCGCCCCCGCCAGCAGCGGCCAATAGGGCTGTGCCTCCAGGGTGTCCGCCGACAGCAGCCACAGCGGAAACAGCCAGGCCGACAGCAGCCCCTTGAGGAAATCCAGCACAAAGCACAGAATCCCCCACGATTTTCCCACCATGCGGAACACATTGGTCGCTCCGATATTTCCGCTGCCCTGATTTCGAATATCCACACCCTGAACGCGGCTGATCAGCAGCCCAAAGGGGATCGAACCCAGTAAATAGGACAAAAACAGCAGGAAAACAGGGGAGTACGTCATAGTGGAAGGCTTCCTGAAGGGATAAATCGATTGTAAACGGGGGAGGGTGGCTGAAAAATATGTGAGAGTTGATACGGATTTCCGCTTGACTTCATAGCCTAATCGGGTGTATCTTGCAATATGTTATACCACTTCTCATCATAACCCCGAGAAACATCATGAAAGCAAAACTCCTGACCTTCGCCCTTTTAAGCAGCCTTTTCCTCAGTGCCCACGCGCAGAATGAGGTGTATTCCAATGTTGTGGGGATGGTGAAACTTAATGTTCCTGCAGCAAGCTTTGTTTTTGTGGGAACACCTTTAAATGCTCAGTCCCCGATAAGTCTTAACGATTTTATAGGGGATCAGCTTACTGGTGGAAGTTCGTTGAATCGTGGATCTGATCAAATTCTAGCGTGGGATTCACTTACACAATCTTATCAAACATTTTGGAAAGATCAAAATACAAACGAGTGGAAGGATTCCAATGGGAATATAGCATCGTTGGAAGTATATGCCGGTTTTGGTTTTTGGGTCAGATCTAAGCAAAATGTCGCACAGGAGCTTATTATAAGTGGTGGCGTTCCCGACACCGAAGTTGTTTTGGAAACTAAAAGCGGTTTTAATCAATTCGGATTTCCATACCCGGTTGAAATGGATATCAACGATGCCAATTTTGCGTTAGCAGCTGCTGCAACAGGCGGCCGTTCCATGAATCGTGGTTCAGATCAAATTATGTTTTGGGACTCAAATACCGGTCAGTATCAGATTTTCTGGAAAGCTGATGGTTTGGCTGATGAAACAAAAAATGGAAAATGGCTTGATGAAAGCAGCGAAATAGCAGTATTTATAGTTAAACCAGGGCAAGGATTTTGGTTTAGAAATAAAGCATTAGACAGTACTTGGGAGCCAATAATTCCATACAATCTTTAATTGAAAATTGGAGTTACAGTTTAATATGAATAATCGTAGTAAATTTTTCTTAAGTCTTCTAATCATAATGGTTATCGGCTCAAGAGCCGCTTTAGCTATGACATTATTTTGGTATAATGATTTCGATAATAATCAGTATATGTTTGACACTGATGAATCAACGCTACTTGAATCTGGAGATTTGGTCCAGTTGATTCGAATAACGAACGGTTTTTCAACATCACCCATTGATTTAAATTCATCTGATGCAATTGATTCCTCATTTCATGAATTACTTGGCACAACTTTAATAGATGATTTTGGACTCGGAGGTGGGGAGTTTGATGGAGGAAGTGTTTCACTTACATTGGGTACAGACATTAATACCGGCGATCAAGTTTTCGTTAGGGTATGGAATACACCTCCACCCAGCGGGACATTAGCACCCACCCCGTTAAATGGTATTCCTTCGAGTGCATATGGAAATTCTTCTACATACACAATAACATCAACACTCAATACAGGAACGGAAGATTTCCTTGTCCAGTCTGTATCCACAACTAATGTAATCCCCGAGCCCACCACCTTGCTGGCGGTGCTGATGGGAATTGTGGGACTGGTTGGATTCCGCAGACACCTGCAGAAAAAGTAAGGTTCCGACCTATCTGAACTCAAAAAGCCTGTGCACGTCACAGGCTTTTTTATGTGCCCGGCCGTCTGCCGAAAGTTGGGAATTTTGATTGCACATTTTTTTTCCAAGGCCTGGAAGCCCCGGTTCGGAGTCCCTCGTTTACGAGGCTTCACAGCCTCCCGATTCATCGGGTGGCTCCCATAGCCCTGCACAGAGGAAATCCGGGTTCTGAAACGCAGGCCGTAAACGTCCTTTTATGGGGATGAGTCATTCTCCTCCTAATCCTAATCTTAATCCTAATCGTAATCGCATTCCACCTCAACCATTCGTCGATTACGATTATGATTACGATTATGATTAGGAGTACGAAGAATTTCAGACCTGGAGATGGGTGAGGTTGAGCGGAAGCCCGGAACGGGTGAAGGCTTTTTCGCCGCCGAGGACGCAGATTCCGGATTCGGTTTCCATGGCTTGCGTGAGCTGGGCGCCGAAGGCGCGGAGATGGTCGGGCGTGGTGTCGCGGATATCCTGCCAGAAGCGTTGTCGCTGCGCGAAGGTAAGTCCGAGCAGATGTCGGAAGAAGTTTTTGGAGACCTGGGAGGAGGGGCGCTCCGGGGGAGACAGTTTGCCGAGGGTGCCGATGACGGCCTGTTCGAGGTCGCCTGCGGAAAGGTCCAGGTCCTGCAGCCACTGTCCGGCGCCGCGGTAGATGTCGAGAGTTTGCTGAATGTGCGGATCCCGGTAACTGGTGAAGGTGAGTTGTCCGTCGAGATGGGAAAACGCGCAGGCGGATCCGTAGGCTCCTCCGCGCATGCGCACCCGTTCCCACAAATAATCGTTATTGATCAGGCGCTGGGCCACGAAATGGCTGAAATGGGTGGCGGCGCCGCTGAGCGGCAGTTGGGTGGCGAGGCCCACAAACTGCACCGGCGAGGAGGTGACCAGCCCCTCGGGTCCTGCCAGATCCAGCAGAGGCCATTGCGCGGTCGGATCGTTCGTTCCCGGAGGAAGGGTGGAGAGGAGGTGCCCGAGTTGTTCCCGGGCCTGTTCGATCCCCGATGGATCGCCCCCGATGTGCAGCCGCAGGTTGTGGCGGGTGATCAGGCGACGATGCAGGGCCTGAACCCGCTTGAGCAGAGTTTTGGGCGACAGGGTTTCATAGTCGCGCAACCGCATCAGGTAGCGGACCCCGTCCATTTCCTCGCTGGCCCGCTCCATGGCGGAGAAGGTGGCTTTGAGCCGCAGACGCACCACTTGATTTCCGGACTGCACGATGTCGGCCTCCTCGTTGGAGCGCTCTTCGAGCAGAAGCTGGTGAATCCTGTCCGCAGGTCCCAGAAGGGGGCGGGTGAGCATGTCGGTGAGGAGGTTGACCGTGTTCACCAGATTCGATTCGAGACATTTGGATTTCAGGATCATCACCGCGAGCGGATCGTCGGAATAATAGGTGTCGGAGGTTTCAAACTGAGCGGAAATGCCGCCGGTGTGGCAGGCCACCTGCTCGTTGAACTGGAGGTGATCAAGGGTGTGGGTTCCCAGTTCGGTGAGACAGCGGCTGTACAGGGGGAGCAGGGCCAGTTCGTCGAGGGTGAGATGATGAAAATCAAAGGCCAGTTGAATATACACAATCTGATTGCTGTGCACGCCGGTGGTGCTGATTTCGACCCCGGATTCCTCCGCGAGGTCGAAGGGCAGGGGGGCGGGCAGGGGACTGATGTCGCCGAGACCGAGCCGGGGCAGTGTGGCCAGGGCGGCGGGACTGTCGGGGATCTGTTGAAAGTCCCGCACCGCTCCCGCAAGGTCTTTGGCGGTTTGCAATCGTTCGGGTTCGGCGGCGAACAGTTCCTGCAACTCCTGTAACCGGGTTTTTTCGCGATTCCGTTCGGTTTCCGTCAAGTGATCGTCCGGGCGGAGGATCACATCCACCCGGGAGCGGTTCTCCAGCAGATTCACCTGAATCCATTCCGCGAAGAGACGGGGATTGTCCTTCAGATCTCCGGCGATGGCGGCGAGGCGGGGTTCGGGGTCGAGGGCATCCAGGGGATTGCCGCCATACATCCAGGGTTGAATTCCGGACAGAATGGCACTGAGGCCTTTATTGGAGGTGTTCATTTCCCGAATCTGGAACTCGGTCATGTTCAGGACACCCTGCATAAGATCGGGCCGGAAGTTGTCCCGCACGATGGATTCGAGGCTGTTTCGAATACAGTCGAACACCTCCTGTTCGCTGCCGGGCTGCACCCCGCGCAGTCCCACGCCGAAGGCGGGTTGTTGCAGATAGAGGATGGGACCGCCGATGAGGTCATCCCCCAATCCGCTGTCCAGCAGAGCCAGTCGCAGGGGGCTGGCGGGGGAATTGAGCAGCAGCGAGGCGGCCAGGGACACCATTTGCGCGTTCATCGGATCGGTGATGTCGCCGGGAAGCAGCCAGTTGAGCTGACAGAAGACACCCTCATCCCCGCCCTCCACGCAGGGGTAGGCATCCTCGATGGTTTTGGGAGCCGTCCAGGGAGACTGCAGGGCGCCGGGCGGCGGCGGGTCGAGGCGGGGAACCCGGGACAGCACCTCATCCAGACGCTCCAGCCGGGCCTGGGGATCATCATCGCCATAAAATCCGATAAACGCGTTGGCGGGATGGTAGTGGGCGCGGTGAAACGCGATAAACTGTTCAAAGCTCAGGTCGGGGATATGGTCGGGATCGCCGCCATAGTCGAATCGGTGGGTGGTGTCGGGGAACAGGGCCTGCCGCACCACTTCGTCCATCCGGGATTCGGCGCTGGCGTAGCTTCCCTTCATTTCGTTGAAAACCACGCCCTGAAATTCGAGTTGGTTGTTGGCATTCCATTCCAGCCGCCATCCTTCCTGACCCAGCACCGCCGGAGTGATGCGGGGGAAGAAGACCGCGTCGAGATAGACATCCGTGAGATGATAAAAATCCTGAAGATTCTGACTTGCCACCGGATAGCAGGTGCGGTCCGGATAGGTGAAGGCGTTCAGAAAGGTCTGCAGGGAGGTCTTGAGCATCTCCTTGAAGGGTTCCTTGACCGGAAAGCGTTCGCTGCCGCAGAGCACACAGTGTTCGAGAATATGGGGGAGACCGGAGTCGTCGGTGGGCAGAGTGGGGAACACAATGCCGAAGGTTTTGTTGTCATCGTCGCTGCAGATGGACAGGACGCGGGCACCGCTGCGGTGTTGATACACATAGGCCGGACTGTTCCAGATGGGCAGGTAGCGTTGGTCGATCAGTTGATAGGCGGGATGGGAGGGCGGCGAAAATTTCATGGTCCGTCTGTCTAAACCGGATTTGTCTGTACTGCAAACTCCGAATGGGAAATATCGGAGGGATTGCTTTGTTCAGAGTCCCTGTTCAGAGTCCCTGTTCAGAGTCCCTCGTTTACGAGGCTTCACAGCCTCCCGATTCATCGGGTGGCGGCAACCGAAGCCCTCTCCCCATTCAGACGAGCCCATTGGGGCATGGCGTGCGATTCCAGGCGTTGCACCCCGGGCGGGTATGCAAGACGTTGTGTGGGGGTGAGTGGGTTTGATCCGTTTGAAAACCGGTAATTTGTGTCGGTATTTAAGGTGAATCGCCTGCCAAATAATCCGGGGCAGGGTGAGCCAGGGTCGCAGGGGGTGGCGAAGCTGGTTTTTCCACACATTTCCGGCGGTAAAGGGCTTGCCGGTTCCCTCGATCCAGGCTTCGAGGATTTTGATGCCTTTCCGGTACAGGTCCACGCCGATGTACAGGTCGTCGTTTTCATGCCGCACGGTGAAGCGGTAACTTCCGGTGAGGTCGTTGAAGGGGGAGACGTGGAATTCTTTCACGTGATTCTGTTGGTGAATGCCGGAGGTTTTTTCCAGCGGCACCGCGTACACATGCCGATCGCCGAAGGTGTTGTTGACTTCGGCGATCAATCCGACTAAACCGTCGTCCTCCTGTTCCAGCAGATAAAAACTGACAGGATTGAACACATAGCCCAGCCAGCGAGGGGAGGTGACGAGGGTGATGCGGTCAGGGGGACGGGACAGCCCGGCTTTTTCAATCCAGGGCTGGAGTTTTTGGGTGAGGGAGCCGGGCTCCGGGGTCAGAAAATCCTGTTCCCTCAGGCTGAGGGGGGCGAATCGGTTGAAGCCGAAGCCCCGCACATTTTCCGAGAGGGAGGGAAGTTCGGAGAGGTCGAAGGCGTGGAAGGTGAGTTTGTTTTGAAAGCGGTGCGAGACCGGGTCGAGGCGGGCGTGTTCGGTGTGTCCTTCGAAGATGCGGGAGTTCATAGTCGTTTTTCCAGTTTCGCGCAGGCGTCCACGGCGGAGCGCACCGCATCCTCGTGAAATCCGTAGCCGAAGTAACTGCCCACAAACCAGGTGTTGCGCTGTCCGTTTTGCTCGCGCAGAGGTGCCTGGGCAGCCATGGCCTTGAGATCGTATTGCGGATGATGCAGGGTGGTGCGGTTTAGGACGGTTTCCCCTGGAATCTCTCCTTTGCGGTTGAGGGTGACGAAGTAGGAGTGGCGGGCAGTGAGATTTTGCAGGCGGTTCATCCAGTAGCTGACGCTGACGGGTTCGGCGGCGTTGAATGCCGGTTCCCGGGCGAAGTTCCAGGAGGCCCAGCAGGCTTTGGGGGCGGGCATGACGCCTTCCCAGCGGTGCAGCACCACCTGGTTGGCCTGGTAGGTCCATGGGCCGAGGCGGGCGGTTTCGGATGCGTCGGGGTCGCCGAGCAGTTTCAGGGCCTCATCGGCGTGGGTGCCGATGATGACGTGGTCAAAGGACTCTTTCCGACCGTCGGAAAAGCAAAGGTCCACCCCTTCCGGGCTTCGGAAGATCGCTTCGGGGGTCTCTGCGGTGTGCACGGCGGCTTTCAGTCGCGAGAGGGCTTTGCGGACGTAGCTTTGGCTGCCGCCTTTGACCACCCGCCAGCGGGGTCGGTCTTTGAGGGTGAGAAGCCCATGATTCTGGAAGAAGTGCAGATAGGGTTCGGCGGGAAAATCGGCGAGCCGTTCGGGGGGGGAGGACCAGATGGCCGCGCCCATGGCGAAGAGATAGCGGTCGCGGAACACGGGTGCGAAGCGGTGTTGCTCCAGGAAGTCGCCAAGGGATTGCGTGGCGGCGGAGCCGTGGGTGAGGGCGTCGGTGCCCACTTTGCCGAAGCGTCGGAGTTCACGGATCAGGGTCCAGTGGGCGCGGTTCATGCAATGTCCGGGGGTGGGGAACAGGCCCCGCAGTGTGGTGCCGGCGTAGGCGTAGCCGTTGTTGAGGTCGTGATAACTGAAGGACATGTCGCTGTCCTCCAGTTCCACTTCCCATTCCTCCAGCAGCGCACTGAAGTGAGGATAGTTCCGGTGGTTCATGACAATGAATCCGGTATCCACGGGAGTGCCTTCGTCGGGGCCGTTTGGAACGGTCAGGGTGCGGGTGTGGCCGCCGATATAGTCGTTTTTCTCGTAGAGAGTAATGTCCGCGCGGTCCTGCAGTTTCCAGGCGGCGGTGAGTCCGGCGATTCCCGCGCCCACAACGGCGATTTTAGACATGTTTGAACCGGTAGTGGTGAACAGGCCATTCATTTCCGTTATTGTATTTGAAACATTCGGAACAAGCCAGCCAGAACATGCGCCATCGTTGGAACCAGACGTTGGCCTGATCCTCGCCGTAGGTTTTGGCCAGGATGGGGAGCAGGGCGTTTTTGTTGCGGTCCTGACGTTCCAGCCAGGCTTCGAGGGTGCGGCTGTAGTGGAGTCCGTTCACGATCCAGTCCGCTTCCAATTCGAGGGTGCGGGTGGCGGCGGGGAGCAGATCCGGGGAGGGCATCATGCCGCCGGTAAAGAAGTGTTTGGCCATCCAGTCGTTGGTGTTTCCGTGGTCGGTGAACAGATAGGGAGCGCCCGCGTGGGTGAACACATGCACGAATACTTTTCCGTCGGGTTTCAGCCAGGCGGCTGCACGATCGAGCAGGGTTCCGGGATTGCGCAGGTGCTCAAACATTTCCACGGAGACGATGCGGTCGAAGGAGCGCCCGGGATCGAAGTCGTTCACATCGCAGGTGCGGACCTCCACGTTGCAGAATCCGCGGTCCAAAGCCTGGGTTTCAATGTGGGCGCGCTGAGTGGCGGAATTGCTGACCGCGAGGATGCGGGCGTTGGGATAACGCTCGGCCATCCAGAGGGTGAGGGAGCCCCAGCCGCAGCCCAGTTCCAGAATGTCCATTCGGTCTTTGAGTTCGGCCCGTTGACAGGTGAGGTCGAGCATCGCGGATTCGGCGTTGGCGAGGGTGTCGACGCCGTCGGTCCAGATGCAGGAGCTGTATTTCAGGCGGGGGCCCAGCACTTTCAGGAAAAAGTAGGTGGAGACCTCGTAGTGTTGTTGATTGGCGGCGTCTGTGTCCACCGCCACCGGGGCGTCGGCCAGGCGTTGCAGAAAGCTCCCGGTCGATTCACCGGAAGTCTGCAGATGTTCGAGTCGGTCGGACAACAGTTGACGAATCCCCAGTCGAAGCAGTTTGTCGGGCATGGTGCCGGATTCGGCCCATTGGAGCAGATGTTTTTTCATGAAGACAGACCTTGGGTAAGCGCTTTTTTAAGGGAGTTGGAAATTGGCGGATCGCCCAGCCAGATATCGAGATACCAATAGCCGAAATCCGAATTGTCACTGAAAAACACTTCTGTTTCGTTCAGGTGCAGCCAGATTCCTCTACCGGTGATGACGGTAAGGGTGTAGGAATCGCCGTCTTTCACATTTTGATAGGCTCTTTGCAATTCGGAGAGGGGGGCTTCATACCCGGCCAGGGTTTCTTTGGGATTGTTTGCCTCCAGGGTGTTCATGGCCTGGTCCCGCAGGTCGTCGGCGTTGAGAGTGCGGGTGTAGGTGAATGTCAGACGTTTTCCCGCTGGATCATCGGTGGTGTAGAGGGCTCCGGTAAACACCGAAAAAATGTGTTTGTAGCGGAAATGGTGGGTTCCCCGAAGGGTCCAGGACTGTTCGCCGGCACGGATTTTTCCGGGATACCGGTGGCCCGCAACTTCCACGGAAGGTTCGGCGGGGAGGGGGGCTGCAAGGCACAAAAAGAGTAGTTGTAATAAGAGAATACGTTTCATAGTGTCAATAGTTCGAGCGGTGGCGGATATCCTTACGGGGAGAGGGCGGAATGATGGCTCTGAAACGAAAGAACCCCGCGGATGTTCTGATCCGTCAACACGTTCTTGCCTCTTCGGGTGGACATTTCGCTCAGAATAGCCTATGACACGGATACGTCATGTTCACAAGTGCACTTCCACTTCGAATTAGATCCGCAAACCGACTCATCAATCTCTGCTTTATGATGTATTTTTTCCAGTGCCACTCCCTCATCCTTCTGGCCTTCCTCTTTACCGGATTTCTTTCCGCGGAGGAAGAAGTTGAACCGCTTTCCCTGTCCGATTATCAGATTTTCGCCCTTGAACACGCACCCGGACTGGCCCGGCAGCGACTGGCCTATTCCAATCTGGTGGAGTCGGTGGAAATTGCCAGAGCGGCCTACGATCCGGTATTCCAGGTGCGTCGCGCCTGGCAGGAAACGGATGATCCGGGGCGCACCACCGGGTCGATCAGTCAAACGCTGCCCGCGGATCTGAATGCCCGTCTCACCGCGCGAACGGAGGAGCGGGCGGGAGACGAATTTAACAATTATGCCCTCAGTTTGAGTAAAACGCTGTTGGGGGGCGGGAGTTTTCTGGAGGGCCGCCTGCCGCTGGAGCGGGCCTGGATCCAGGAGGCGAAGGAGGCGAATGCCCTGAGTCTGGAACAACGCAGGCTCTATTTGACCGTTGTACAACGCTATTTTTCGGTGGTTCGTAACGAATTAACCCTGCGATTGCGGGAATTGCAACTGGAGAGGGCCAAGCGGAATCTGGAGCACGCGATGGTGAAAGAGGATCCCCTGGATATCGCCACCGCCGAACTGCGTATACCTGAAAGTGAACTGGAGGTCTTGTCCGCGAAACGCTCCATACACAGCGGTTTGCTGGAATTGGCGAATACGGTGGGGATGCCGATTTCGCAGCCGATCGCGGTGGAGACGGAATTGGACTTCGCGGTGGAACCCATTTCCGTTGAGGAGGATCTGCAGTATGCGCTGGAAAACCATGAACAGATTTTAAGTGCGCGCCTCGACCTGGAATTGAGCCGGATGGAATCACGGGTGGCCCGCACCAAACGGCTTCCCGAACTGCGGGTGGAAGTCACCATGGAGGAAAATGAAACGCCGTCCGATTCGACATCTGAGACGAGGGGGGAGTTGATTCTGGAGTGGCCCTGGCTGGACCGCCGGGACCGGGCCGAGGCGCGCCAGCGGAAGCTGAATGTGGAACAGAATGAAATACGCCTGTTCGAAGCTCTGCAGGATGTGCAGAGGCAAATAGAGACCATGGGCCAGCAGGTGATCGAGGCTGAGCGCTCCGTTACCCTGCAGGAGGAGCGGGTGAGACTGTTGAAGCGCCAATACGAATTGTATCAGGATCGCTGGGACAACGGGGAAATCAATATCCTGGAATTCATCCGTTCGCAAAACGACCTCGAAAACGCCCGGGTTCAACTGGTGACCCAGCAGACCCGCTATCTGGAACTTCGCGCGGAATATGACTTTCTCATCGGACAATAACGCGCCGGTCTCCTCCGCCCGGCGTCTGGCCATGACCGTGGCCTATGACGGAACGGATTTCCAGGGCTGGCAGATGCAGCCGGACCGCCGGACCGTTCAGGAGGTGATTGAGCGGGCCATTGGCCACATCAGTGACGGTGCCCCCCCACGGATTCACGGCAGTGGCCGCACCGACACCGGAGTCCATGCCCGGGGGCAGGTGTTTCATGTGGACACCCATCGCGACTATTCGGAAGTCAAATGGCGGGAAGCCCTGAACGGGGTGCTGCCCGGGGATGTCCGCATTCTGGAGGTGAAACAGGTGGCTTCGGATTTTCATGCCCGATTCGATGCCCTCAGCAAGCAATACAGATATTTCATCTATACGCATCCGGTCATGCCTCCGGACCTTCGCCGGTACCGCCTTCATGTCCGCACGCCTCTGAATGTGGGTGCGATGGTCCGGGCGGCGGAGGTATTGCTCGGCGAGCACGATTTCCGTTCGTTCTCCGCCAATCGGGGACGGGAGGAGGAGACCACGGTTCGCACCCTGCATCGCCTGGATCTAGAGAGAGAGGGACAGGATCTTTGTTTGATTGCGGAGGCGGACGGATTTATGTACAAGATGGTCCGCCAATTGGCCGGCGCTCTGATCCGGACAGGTCTTGAGGAATTGACTGTCGATGACATTCAAACGCTGCTCGACAAACCGGAACGAAACCATCAGGCTCCCACCGCCGCACCGCAGGCATTGTTTCTGTGGAAGGTGTTGTACGGATCGTAATTCGGCATCCGTGATACATTAGCGTTGAATCCGCACGACCGCATGGGCTACAAGGGAACTGTTGCATGAACATTCAAAAGATCATCTATTTTGGAACCGCCCCGATCGCGGTTCCGGCACTGAAAGCGCTGCGGGCTCAATCCGATTCCGAGGTGGTGGCGGTGTGCACCCAGCCGGACCGGCCCGGCGGCCGTAAACGCAGGTTGATGCCCTCACCGGTGAAACAAGCGGCATGTGAGCTTGGACTCCCCGTGCTGGATCCGGAAAAAATCGGTGCGGCGAAAGAAGCGCTTGCCGCTTTGGAACCGGATCTGGCGGTGGTGTTCGCCTACGGACAATACCTCCCCCGATCCATTTTCGATCTTCCGGTGTACGGCTCCATCAATTTTCACCCTTCTCTGTTGCCGAAGTACCGCGGGGCCAGTCCCATCCAAACCGCGATTCTGGATGGCTGTTCCGAAAGCGGTCTAAGCGTGATCCGGCTGGGGGAGACTATGGATGCGGGGGATCTCCTGTTTCAGCAAAAAGTTTCCATCGGTCCCGGTGATACCAGTGAAGACCTGACCCTTCGGTTTGCCAATCTGGCGGCGGATCTGGTGCCGGAGCTTCTGCGCGGTTTACGGGAGGAAACTCTGACCTTCACTCCTCAGAATGAAGAGGAGGTCACTGAATGTCGGAAAATCGCGAAAGCCGATGGCGTAATCGACTGGACGAAACCGGCATCGGTTCTTCACTGTCAAATCCGGGCCTTCCAACCCTGGCCGGGCGCATTTTTCGGGCTGGGGGAATTGGGATCGGTCAAAGTGCTGGAAGCCGGGGTGGAAAGTGGAGACGCCGAACCGGGAACTCTTTTGGAAACCGCGGGGGAGGGTCCTCTGGTGGCCTGTGGTGAACAGGCTTTGCGACTCACGGTCCTGCAACCGCCGGGCAAAAAGCCCATGGATGGGCGCTCCTTTCTCAACGGCCACCCCCTGCAGGTCGGCACCGTGCTGGAATCCGCCCTGTGAAGAAATTGAACATTGAAACCGCCTCGCTGGACGAATTAATTTCGCACCTTCGGGAGATGACGCATTATCAGTCCTCGGACTACGAGCGACTTCGCGATCTTCTGGGTGAAACACATCTGCGTAAACGATTGCAGGGGCAACTTCGTCTCTATGGAATGGAGCATCCTCTCTGGATCAAAGCGGTACTCCGAATCCGGCGGCGGTGCATCCGGCAGATCATCCTCACGGGCCTGTGGAGTCTGGGCCTGCTTTCCCGCGCCCGGATGCTCGCACGAAACCCGGAGATCGTGGAACGGGAGATTGAATTGCCCAACCTGCCGGAGACCTTCGAAGGGTATCGCATCCTTCACCTCAGTGATTTTCATTTTGATTTTATTCCCGAACTGCCTGAAATCGTGGAAAATCTGTTGTCGGGTGTGACGTTCGATCTGTGCGTGCTCACCGGCGATTTTCGGGGGGAGACCACCGGACCCTACGAGGAATCTCTGGATCATCTGGCCCGCACAAGGCCCGCGCTGGGAGAAAAAGTGGTGGCGGTGCTGGGGAATCACGACAACGTGGAAATCATGCTGCGTTTGCCCGAGATGGGGATTCCGGTACTGATGAATCAGTGCATGAAACTGGAGCGGGACGGATCCTCCATTTTGCTGGGCGGGATCGATGATCCGCATTTTTATCGAACGCATAATTTTTCTTTGATGAAGACCGAGGTGGAAGCGGCCCCGGTTTCGATTCTGCTCTCCCACTCCGCCGAATCCTATCGGGAGGCCGCCGAGGCGGGATTCGATGTGCAGCTTTCGGGACACACCCACGGCGGTCAGCTCTGTCTGCCGGGGGGGATTCCCGTCCTGGCGCATCTGCATGACTGTCCCCGCCGCATGATCCGCGGAGCCTGGTCCCATCGTCAGCTCCAGGGCTACACCTCCCGCGGCATCGGCAGTTCCACCCTCGATGTCCGCCTCTGCTGCCCTCCCGAAGCCACTGTGCATGTGTTGCACAGAAACAATTTGATTTCCCGCGCCTGATGCGGAGATCGGCGCTCTTGTTCTTCTTTCTTCGGAATTGCCTTGCACCGCCGTACAGAAACTTTTATACAACTTTCACTTTGTTAACCCCAAAAACTTGGAGCTATTGAATGTCACAAGCAGACATCGGTGTTGTAGGTCTTGCCGTTATGGGCGAGAATTTGATTTTGAACATGGAAAGCAAGGGCTTTACGGTCGCCTGCTATAACCGGACCACCTCGAAGGTGGATGATTTCACCTCCGGCCGCGCCGCCGGTAAAAACATTATCGGCACGTACTCGGTGGAGGAACTGGTGAAATCGCTTAAGCGTCCGCGCAAGGTGATGTTGATGATCAAAGCCGGCGGGGCGGTGGATGCGTTTATTGATCAGATTCTGCCGCTGCTGGAGCCGGGGGATATTCTGATTGACGGGGGCAACACTCATTTTCCCGATACCGACCGCCGCCTGAAGCGGGTGGAGGAGGCCGGACTGCTGTACATCGGAACCGGCGTGTCCGGCGGCGAAGAGGGGGCCTTGAAAGGTCCCTCCATTATGCCGGGCGGTTCTCCGGAGGCCTGGGAACACGTGAAGCCGATTTTCCAGGGCATCAGCGCCAAAACCGATGCCGGGGAACCCTGCTGCGAGTGGGTGGGAAACGGCGGTGCCGGACACTTTGTGAAAATGGTTCACAACGGCATCGAATACGGGGACATGCAGATGATCTGCGAGACCTATCAGATGATGAAACAGGGTCTGGGTCTGTCCAATGAGGACATGCACGGGGTGTTCACGGAATGGAACACCGGGGTTCTGGATTCTTATTTGATTGAGATCACCCGTGATATTCTCGGATACAAAGATGAGGACGGGAACTATACTTTGGATCAGATTCTGGACACCGCCGGGCAGAAGGGCACCGGAAAATGGACCGCCATCAGCGCGTTGGATCTGGGACAGCCCCTGACGTTGATCGGGGAAGCGGTGTTCGCGCGCTGTCTGTCGGCGATCAAAGATGAGCGGGTGGAGGCTTCCAAGGTCCTGAGCGGCCCATCGGCCGCCTTTGACGGGGACAAAGCCGCCATGATTGAAGACTTGAAGCAGGCTCTCTATGCCTCCAAGATCGTTTCGTACGCGCAGGGCTATCAGTTGATGCGCGCGGCGGCGGAGGAATACGGCTGGTCCCTGAATTACGGGGGTATCGCCATGATGTGGCGGGGCGGCTGCATTATTCGCTCCGCTTTCCTGGGCGATATCAAAAAAGCCTTCGAAAAAGATCCGGAATTGAGCAATCTGTTGCTGGATGACTTCTTCAAGTCCGCGGTTCAGGATGCGCAGGCCGCCTGGCGCCGGGTGGTCTCTTCCGCCGTGGCCATGGGCATTCCCATGCCGGCGATTGGAGCCGCGTTGGCCTTTTATGACGGATACCGTTCGGAGCGTTTGCCCGCGAATCTGCTGCAGGCCCAGCGGGATTACTTCGGTGCCCACACGTATGAGCGGGTGGACAAACCCCGCGGAGAATTTTTTCACACCAACTGGACCGGACGCGGCGGAAACACCTCCGCTTCCACCTACATCGTATAAGGAATACCATCATGTCAACATACAACGACCCTCTTTTTGATTTAAACGGCCAAGTGGTCGCCATCACCGGTGCCGGAGGTGTCATTTGCGGCGCCATGGCCCGTGAACTCGGTGCCCGCGGCGCCAAAATTGCTCTGCTGGATCTTGCACTCGAAGCCGCGGAGAAAGTGGCCTCGGAGATCAAGGCCGACGGCGGCGAGGCCATCGCGGTGAAATGCAACGTGCTCGAGCTGGAGGCTGTGAAAGCCGCATATCAGGAGGTCACAGACGCCTTTGGGCGTGTGGATATTCTTGTCAATGGCGCGGGTGGCAATAAAAAAGAAGCCACCACCGGTCCGGATATGTCTTTTTTCGACATCCCGGCAGACGCGTTGCGATTTGTTGTGGACCTCAACCTCCTGGGATCCGTGCTTCCCTCGCAGGTGTTCGGCAAGGGAATGGCGGATCAGAAATCGGGCGTGATCATCAACATCAGCTCCATGAATTCCTTCCGCCCGCTGACCAAGATCGTTGGCTATTCTGCGGCAAAGGCCGCCATCAATAATTTCACCCAGTGGCTGGCCGTGCACATCGCCCAGAACTATTCCCACGACATCCGTGTGAACGCCATCGCCCCGGGGTTCTTCGAAACCGCACAAAACAAGTTTCTGTTGCGGACAGAATCCGGAGACCTGACCCCGCGTGGACAACAGATCGTGGACCATACACCCCAGGGGCGCTTCGGTGAGCCCGCGGACCTGATGGGCACCCTGGTCTGGCTGCTGTCCCCGGGCGCGAAATTCGTCACCGGCATCGTGGTGCCGATTGACGGAGGGTTCTCCGCCTTCAGCGGGGTTTGATTTCAGCCACCGATGGGTGGTTATAAATCCTCGTGTGTTTTTTTCGATATGAATTTCCATTTTAAATCGAGACACGATTTTCTGATTGCAATCGATTCCGATGGCTGTGTGTTTGACACCATGGAGGTCAAACAACATCAGCATTTCCATCCCGTGACCCTCAGGCACTGGAGTCTGGAGTCGCTCAGGACGGAAGTGTGCGCACTGGCGGATTACATCAACCTGCGCTCTCCCCTGCGCGGCAGCAACCGCTTTGTGGCTCTCTACAAAACCTTTGAGATGGTGATGCAAACGGAGGCGTTCAAAGCCTCCGGGATCTCACTGCCGTGGGTGGAACCGCTGGGACACTGGGTCGAATCGGAATCCAAACTCACCCAGGAGCAGTTGGAGAAAGCCGTCGAATCCGAACCCGAATTGGGGTCGGTGTTGGAGTGGAGCCGGGCGGTGAACCGTGACATCGCGGAGACTATGCGTCCGGTCCCGTCTTTTGAAGGGGTGGGGGAGGCGTTGGACATCCTGCGGAAGCGGGCGGATCTGGTGGTGGTGTCGCTCAGTCCGCATCACGCCCTGCAACAGGAGTGGGGCGGAGCGGGGTTTGACCGTCTGGTGGACGGAATTGCCGGATTGGATCTGGGCAGCAAGCCGCATCAACTGGAACTGGCCATAGAGCAGGGCGGATACGACCTGGACAAGGTGTTGTTGATGGGAGATTCTCCCGGTGATTTGAAGGCGGCCCGCGAATGCGGAGTCTGCTTTTATCCCACGCTGCCCGGAAAAGAGTCCGAAAGCTGGCAGCACTTTGTGGAGGAGGAATTTGATCGGTTTCTGCAGAGAACGTATCGCGGCAAAGTCGAACAGACCCACATCGCGGGATTTGAACATCTCCTGCAGGATTCGCCGCCACAGGGTTTGTGAAATGACCGACATTCCGGTGCAGTTTGATGACGGGGAACTGCTGATCGTCAATAAACCCGGCGGACTGCTCACGGTGCCCGGACGCAGTCCCGATTTGCAGGATTGTCTGTGGACGCGATTGCGTGAACAGTTCCCGGAGCGGGAGATTTTTCTGGTCCACCGCCTGGACCGGGACACTTCGGGACTGATTGTGTTTGCCTGCACCCGCGAGGCGCAGGCGAAGATGGGACGGCGCTTTGAGTATCGCCGGGTGCACAAAGAATATGAGGCGCTGGTCCACGGACGGCTTGATCCCGGGGAAGGGGTGGTGGAGGGGGCCATCCGCAAAGACTGGAGCCGGGTGGATGCACCTTATTATTACGTCTGCAACGAAAAAGGCCGACCCGCAATTACACGATATCAGGTGATAGAGCAAAGTGATGAATGCTCCCGTGTCCGCCTCTTCCCCGAAACCGGGCGCAGTCATCAGTTGCGGGTACACATGCGCCATCTCGGACACCCCATTGTCGGCGACCCCATCTACGCGCCCCCCGACAGTCCGGGGACTTTGAAGCTCTGCGCGGCACGCATTCAATTTCAGCATCCCGTCCGGGAGGTGGAGGTGGATGAACGAATACAGGTTCCGTTTTAAAGTCAGACATCTTTTCATGGAGACACAAAACGACATTTTATAAATCGTGTTTACCTGAAAAAGTGTTGTCGATCAGATGAAAATAAGGCAGGGTTTCAAGGTATAGAGCATTTTCTATTTTATCATCATGAACGAAGCCGACACCTGCCGAACCTATGTCGTCCCCCTGCTCCAGGCGGCGGGCTGGGACTCCGCGCCGTTCAGCATCGCGGAACAGCGCACCTTCACCAATCCCAGGGGGCGTAAGGTTCACTGGGCTGGTGAAGGATCGACCGGGAGGAATGGTTGATGGCGTTTGACCCCTCAAAACCTTATGATGATTTGCCCGGTCTGCCCCCTAAAGCGGATGTGGAATCCAAATCCGTTCTCAAGCAATGTCTTGCCGCCACTCGGTCTCTGGCTGAATTGAAAGGTGTGGGAGGGTTGATTCCGGATCAAACGATCCTGATTAACGCCATCCCTCTTCAAGAGGCCCGCCTCAGCTCTGAAATCGAAAATATTGTCACCACGCAAGACGAACTGTTCCGGGCGGCCATGGATGAATCCAAGGTCACCGATCCGGCCACCAAGGAGGTCTTGCGATACCGAACCGCCCTCAAACGGGGCAGCGATCTGTTGCATAACGGCCCTCTTTCGCTGGAAACGATTCTTGAAGTCTGTCGGGTATTACGCGGTATGCCGGAACTTGAGTTCCGCAATGAGAAAGAGCTTGTACGAATCGGCAGCCGCATGACGGGTGAAATCCATTACACCCCGCCGCAGGGCGGGCGGGGCCTCTTGGAAAAACTGGGGAATTTGGAAACTTTTTTGTCAGCATCTGATGATCTGGACCCGCTGGTCCGCATGGCGCTTGCCCATTACCAGTTCGAGGCGATTCATCCCTTTACCGACGGTAATGGACGCACAGGCCGAATTCTAAACATCCTGTTGCTGCTCCAGTCCGGACTGCTCGACATACCTGTGCTTTATTTGAGCCGCTTCATTGTCCGCAACAAACCCGTCTACTACCGCTTGCTGCGTCAAGTGACCGAAGAGGGAGACTGGGATGCCTGGCTGTCGTATATACTCAAGGGGGTCGAGGAAACCGCGCAATGGACCACCGGACGCATTCGGGCCATCGCCGACCTCCATGCCGAAACCGTCGAACGGTGCCGCACTGAATTGCCGCGGGTCTACACCCGGGAATTGATTGACCTGATTTTCCGCCAGCCCTATTGCAAAATCGCGTTCGTCGTGGATGCCGGCCTCGCTGAGCGCAAGACCGCATCGGTTTACTTGAAAGAGCTTGAACGTATCGGCATTCTGGAGGGAGAAAAAGTCGGTCGCGAGGTGGTCTACCGACATCCCGCCCTGCTGGAGGTGCTCAAAGCATGAAGAATTCGACACAGGCAACCTATCCACATGATGGACATATCAGGGAAACGTGTCCATTTTCGTATCGAAAATGCACATGTTTTAAAAACATGTCCACAAAGCGGACCGATCGCCCCGAATGTCGACAACGGACTGAAAAAAGCCATGAATTACGGAGTTCACAATGAACGAAGCCGACACCTGCCGAACCTATGTCGTCCCCCTGCTCCAGGCGGCGGGCTGGGATGCCGCGCCGTTCAGCATCGCCGAACAACGCACCTTCACCAATCCCAAAGGTCGAATCCGGGTGGTGGGCGGCAAGATCATCCGGGGAGAACCCAAACGCGCCGATTATCTCCTGCGCTATCGGCCCGACTTCTCTGGAAATCGGTTGAAAATCATCCCCGTCCCTCCGGGTTGGAAAACATCGACGGATGATGAGAATAGAATAGAATAGAGAATCACCGTCATCTTCAAAATCAATCGGGAAAACCGGGCGCTGATGCTGTTTTTTTACAGCGGATGTGGGGTGATTTCCAACGGATAGCTTCGCCGGACAACGGATGGGGTTCGATTGGGATTACGATTACGAGTACGTTTAGGTTTTATGGAAGACTTTAATTAGACAACCAACTCACGGACTTCGATGCGGCTGGTTTCCTGACGTCCGAGGAGAAACATTTCCCCGTCCGCATCCAATAATACCCGGCCCCGGCGGTCGTTGTGGAGGACCAGGGCGCGGAGGTTTTCATGCAGCCCCTGCTCATACAGCCGGTGACGGAAGCTGCTTTCGAGCTGTATCGCGGTGATTTTGACCCAATGTCCGGTTTTCACCTCCTTCAACATCAGCCGCTTTCCGGGAGTTAAAGAGGCAGGATCCAATTTTGAAGGGTCGGGAACCGGGGTGCCAGCAGAAGTCTGCAGAATGCGCAGTTCGGATCGGGCCGCCGGTGGATTAGCCAAACGAAACCTCCGGGGCGGCTTTTTCGGCATCTTCCGTGATTTCGAACAACTGCGCTTCGTTAAAACTGAACATGTTGGCCACGATCACGGTGGGGAAGACTTCCCGCCTGGTGTTGTACATCATCACAGAATCGTTGTAGTGCTGACGGGAAAAGGCGATTTTATTCTCGGTGGAGGTGAGTTCCTCGCTGAGTTGGGCCATATTTTTGTCCGCCTTCAGATCGGGATAGGCCTCGACCACCATCATCAAGCGGCCCAGGGCACCCGACAGTCCTGATTCCGCGCCCATGAGGTTTTTCATGGCCGCGGCATCCGCCGGATTGGCCGCCGCGGCTGATTCCGCTGATTGTGCCTGATTACGGGCGGAAATCACCGCGTCCAGCGTTTCGCGTTCGTGCGTGAGATACCCCTTGGCGGTTTCCACCAGATTGGGAATAAGGTCATGACGCCGTTTCAGTTGAACGTCAATTTGCGCAAACGCATTTTTGAAGCGGTTGCGCAGGGTCACTAACGAATTGTAGGCGCTTGCCGCCCACAAAGCGGGAAGCAGAATGATAACAAACAAAATAATGACATAAACAAAGGCCGGCATTGAGATCTCCAGGTTGAGGTTGTGGCCACCCTTAGTAAAGGTTCACCCGGCAGAAAACAGAAAAATTGTCATAAATCTTGGAAAGATACCGGTTTTGGGGCATGGGGCACCTTGGAGAGCGTTTAACGTATATAGTGTGCTAAGATTCGCCCGGCGGGCTCTGGAGGATTGATTTTTGATTTATATTAGAGTAACTCATTCTGAATGATGTTCGTATTGTTATCAAAAATCATCCGGATCTGCCCGGTAGTCTTTCTGCTCTTAGGGGCGGGCTGCGCCACGGTGCCGTACCGTCAAGGAGTGCGTCTTGAGGATTCCCGGCTGCCGCCGGAGCCTTTTGCGGAGGTGCAGATTGTTCGGGGACGACCCAACCGGTTTCTGGACGCCTCGGATTGGATGTGGCCGGGCAGTTGGCTGCGTAAACTGGTGTTGTGGGATGTGCGGGTGGACAATCATCACATCGGAGAAGAAACCGAGGCGGTTCTGGCTATGTACCTGGCCGTTAATGAACTGGATCATGTCAAAGTTCGCTTGAACCAATATGCTCCGGGTAATGAATTCCGCCGAATTGTGGCCAACAAATCCATGGGCGCGGGATGGCGCTATACACTCGGCATGTTTTCTTGGCTGCAGTACACCTTTCTGCCCGGCCGTTTTTTCGGGGGGGATCATTATAACCCTTATTCGAATACCATCAGCCTCTATACCGATATTCCCGCCATTGCCGTGCACGAAGGGGGACACGCCAAGGATTTTGCAGGCGAGACCTTGAAAGGGACCTATGCCTTTATCTATCTGGTTCCCTTTTTTAACTTGAATCATGAGGCCCGGGCATCCAACGATGCGCTTGGGTACCTCCGTGCCTATGAATCACCAGAGCTGCAGCGGGAGGGGTACCGGATTCTGCATCCGGCTTACGGCACCTATCTGGGCACGAACATTGCGATTTTCTTACCGGATCGAGGCCTTTTGTACTACAGCGGTGCCATTCTGGGCGGGCATATCACCGGGCGGTTTTCCGCCGCCGATATTTCCGATCTCGATGAGAAACCGGAATATGAGTAAATCATCCGTGGTTGAGTCTTGATATATCCGTTTATCCGGATATATGCATTATCTATGAATTCATCTGATATCCTACACGATCTGCTTTCTCAAAAAATCCTCGTTCTGGACGGGGCCATGGGCACCATGATTCAACGCCGGAAGTTGAATGAGGCGCAGTATCGCGGGGAGCGGTTCGCGGACTGGGGTCAGGATCTCAAGGGGAACAATGATTTGCTGTCGATCACCGCTCCGGAGATTATCAAGGACATTCACCGCTCGTTTTTGGATGCGGGGGCGGATATTCTGGAGACCAACACCTTCAACAGCACCCGGGTCTCGCAGATGGATTACGGTATGGAGGATCTGGTGGTGGAACTGAACAGGACCGGAGCCCGGCTGGCGCGGGAAATGGCGGATGAATTCTCCACTCCTGACAAACCCCGTTTTGTGGCCGGAATTCTGGGGCCGACCAGCCGCACCGCTTCCATGTCTCCGGAGGTACAGGACCCGGGCGCACGCAATGTGACCTTTGAGGAACTGCGACAAAATTATGCGGAGGCCGCCATGGCTCTGCTGGAGGGCGGGGTGGACCTGCTGATGATTGAAACCATTTTCGACACCCTGAATGCCAAAGCCGCCGGATTCGCGGTGCTGGAGGTGCTGGAGGCCTGGGGGAAACCGGTTCCGCTGCTCATTTCGGGAACCATCACCGACCGATCCGGCCGCACTCTTTCGGGTCAGACTCCGGAGGCGTTCTGGTATTCAATGAGTCATTTGAATCCGCTGGCGGTGGGGTTTAACTGCGCGCTGGGAGCCAAAGATCTGCGTCCGCACCTGGAGGAGGTCTCCAAGGTGGCTTCGGTGGGCATCACCTGTCATCCCAATGCCGGATTGCCCAACGAATTCGGAGAATACGATGAAACTCCGGAGCAAATGGCGAAGGTGATCGAAGGATTTGCCCGTGATGGTCTGTTGAACATCATCGGCGGCTGTTGCGGGACCACTCCGGATCATATTCGGGCTATAGCGGAGGCGGTGAAACCGTATCCGCCGCGTAAAATCCCGGAAGTGCGGCCCTACACCCGTCTCTGCGGGTTGGAACCGTTTGTGATTCGGCCCGAAACCAATTTCGTGAACGTGGGGGAGCGGACGAACGTGACCGGATCAAAAAAATTCGCCCGTTTAATCAAAGATGAGGCCTATGAACAGGCCCTCGACGTGGCGCGTCAACAGGTGGAAAACGGTGCGCAAATCATCGACGTGAACATGGACGAGGGCATGCTCGACGGCGAAGCGGCCATGAAGACCTTCCTGAATCTGGTGATGGCCGAACCGGATATCTCAAAGGTGCCGGTGATGGTGGACAGTTCCAAGTGGTCGGTGATTGAAGCGGGTCTGCGCTGTGTGCAGGGCAAATGTGTGGTCAACTCCATCAGTTTGAAGGAAGGGGAGGGGCCCTTCCGAAAGCAGGCCACGCTGGCGCGACGCTACGGGGCGGCGGTGGTGGTGATGGCCTTCGACACCGACGGACAGGCGGACACTCTGGAGAAGAGAGTCACAATTCTCAGTCGCAGTTATGAGATTCTGGTGGAGGAAATCGGATTTCCGCCGCAGGATATCATTTTCGATCCAAACGTGTTCGCGATCGGCACCGGGATTGAAGAGCATTCGCGCTATGCGATTGATTTCATCGAGGCGGCCCGCGGATTGAAAAAACGCTTTCCACTGGTTCACATCAGCGGCGGCATCAGCAATTTGAGCTTCAGTTTCCGGGGCAACGACCCCGTTCGCGAGGCCATGCACAGCGTGTTCCTGTACCATGCGGTGCAGGCGGGAATGGACATGGGGATCGTCAACGCCGGTCAGTTGGCGGTGTACGAAGAAATCAATCCCGATCTGAAAAGCCGGGTGGAGGATCTGATTTTTAACAAGCGGGAGGATGCCACGGAACGTCTGCTGGAATTTGCGGAGGGATTTGTCGGCAGGAAGCAGAGCCGGGTGGAGGATCTGAGCTGGCGGGAGCAGCCGGTGACCGACCGCATTTCTCATGCGCTGGTGCGCGGGATCACCGAATATATCGAAGAGGACGCGGAAGCCGCCCGGGTGGAACTGGGTCATCCTTTAAAAGTGATTGAGGGGCCGCTGATGGACGGGATGAATGTGGTGGGGGACCTGTTCGGGTCCGGGAAAATGTTTTTGCCCCAGGTGGTGAAGAGCGCGAGGGTAATGAAAAAAGCGGTGGCCTGGCTGGAGCCGTTTTTTGAGGCCGCGGACGGCGCCAAGCGCGAGGCGCACGGCAAAGTAATCATGGCCACGGTGAAGGGAGACGTGCACGACATCGGAAAAAATATTGTGGGCGTGGTACTTCAATGCAACAACTACGAGGTCATCGATCTCGGAGTGATGGTTCCCTGCGCCCGCATTCTGGAGGAGGCGAAAACACATGGCGCGGACATCATCGGTCTAAGCGGATTGATCACCCCCTCGCTGGACGAGATGGTGTATGTGGCGGCGGAGATGAAACGCGA
>JBBDRC010000157.1:0-30812 GCA_040905625.1 Kiritimatiellia bacterium | reverse complement strand
TGGTGGGACGGGCCTTCGCTCAGGCCGCCTTTACGGTTCCGATCACCACCTGGACACCGGGCATGGCCCACCGCCGCTTTCACGAATTTATTCCCACCACCCTGACCCCTCCCTTTCTGCAACCCGATTTCGAGGGTTTTGCGCAGTGGATCGAAAACCTGCGCATCGACGGCTACACCGGGGCGACCCCGCTGGCGATGATGAAATTTGATCACCTGGAGACGGATTCCATCCAATTATTGCTGGGCACCGTGGCCGGCTCGGCGGGTGAAAGCTCCGCCTTGCTGATTTTACTGGGCGGCATCTATTTGGCGGTTCGCAAAATGCTCAACTGGCGGATTCCGGTGGCGGTGCTGGGCAGCGCTTTTCTGTTTTCCGGATTTTTCTATCTGCGCAATCCCGAGATCTATCCCAGTCCCTTTTTCACCCTGGTGTCGGGCGGGTTGATGCTGGGGGCGGTGTTTATGGCTACCGACATGGTGTCGTCTCCGGTGACCCCGACGGGGTTATGGATTTATGGAGCGATGATTGGTGTGATCACAGTGATGATTCGTCTCTTCGGCGGTCTCAATGAAGGTGTGATGTACGCCATTCTGCTGGGGAATGCGGCCACGCCGCTGATTAACAACTTGACCCAGCCCCGTGTCTACGGCGCGGTGCGGAAACGAAAGGAGAAAACGGCATGACGGACAGTACTCCACCCGCTGTTCCCGCTCCGGCTTCGGGAGTCCGGCTGATCGTTACCCTGGGGGGGATCGCGGTATTCTCCGGAATTCTGCTGGCCATGACCTATGAATTCACCAAACCGTATATTGCCCGCAACGAAAGCGAGGCGCTGGAGGCGGCGGTGTTTGATGTGCTGCCGGGGGCGGTGAGCCGGGTGAATTATCGATTGGACGAACAGGGTCTGCAACAACTGGATGACGATAACGTGGATCAGGCCAATCTGTATGCGGGAATTGACGGGGAAGGGGAGCGGGTGGGATTCGCCCTGCCCGGAGAGGCCAGAGGCTATGCGGATGTGATCCGGGTCTTATACGGCTATGATCACGAGACGCGACAGATTATCGGTCTGAAAGTTTTGTCCAGCAATGAAACCCCGGGTCTGGGGGACCGAATTATCCGGGACGAGGATTTTCAGGAAAATTTCAAATCCCTGGATGCGTCCCTCACCCATGACATTGTCACCGTGAAAAGCGGAGAAAAAGAGAACCCCTGGGAGATCGACGGCATTTCCGGTGCAACCGTCAGTTCGGTGGCCATTGGCAAAGCCCTGCGGGAGAGCACCCGGACCTGGCTGCCGAAACTCTCACAGGCACTGGAGGAAGGTCCATGAACGACAAAGCAGTAGAGCCCGTGACCTGGGAAACCTTCGCGCAGGGATTGTGGAAGGAAAATCCGGTGTTTGTGATGATGCTGGGACTGTGTCCGGCCCTGGCGGTGACCAATACCGCCATGAACGCGCTTGCGATGGGGCTGGCCACCACCTTTGTGCTGATTTGCTCCGGATTTTTGGTCTCGCTGCTGCGAAAGGTGATCCCCAAGCAGGTGCGGATCGCGTCCTATATTATCATCATCGCCACCTTCGTGACCATGGCCGATTATGGAATTAAAGCGATCAGTCTGGATCTGTATCAGGCCCTGGGCGCGTTTATTCAGTTGATTGTGGTGAACTGCATCATTCTGGGGCGGGCGGAGGCCTACGCCAGTAAAAACACCCCACTGAAGGCGATTGTCAACGGCACCGGCATGGGAGTGGGATTCACCCTGGCGCTGCTCTGTCTGGGCGTGGTGCGGGAAGTGCTGGGCAGCGGAAGTTTGTTCGGGGTGATGATTATGCCGGAACGCTTTCAGCCCTGGTCCATCTTTGTCCTGCCCCCCGGCGGATTTTTTGTACTGGCAGCCTGGCTGATGGTTTTTTCATACGTGCGGAAGCGTAAAACCCTGGCGGAGGCCGCGTAATGGATCCAAGTTCCCCCCTGTTTATTTTTCTCAACGCCTTTCTGATCAATAACTTTGTGCTGGCGATGTTCCTGGGGCTGTGTCCCTTTCTGGGGGTGTCGGGAAAAATCAAAACCGCGGGCAACATGGGCATCGCGGTCACCTTCGTGATGCTGGTGAGTTCGATTTGCGCTTATGGGCTGAATGTGGTGCTGAGCCGCTATGATCTCGAATTTCTGCGCCTGATTTCTTACATTGCGGTGATCGCCTCGGCGGTGCAGTTGGTGGAAATGGCCATCAAGCGCTTCAGTCCGGCACTCTTCCGGGCCTTGGGAATTTTCCTGCCGCTGATCACCACCAACTGCGCGATTCTGGGTCTGGCCCTGTTTCAGACCGCCCGCGAATACAACTTCGTGCAGTCGCTCGCCTTCGCATTAGGCGCGGGCGCGGGCTTCACCCTGGCGCTTCTGCTGATGGCGGGACTGCGGGAAAAACTGGAACTGGCCGAAGTGCCGGATCTGGCCCGCGACGCGGCCATGAGCCTGATGATCGCCGGATTGTTATCCCTCGCCTTTATGGGCTTTGCGGGGCTGGGCGGATGATCACCAAAATGCTCATTTCCAGTCTGTTGATTTTCCTCCTCTTCGGAGGCTGGATGCTGATGCAACTCTGTGGCCGCCGCTTCGCCCAACGACACCCCGAATTCGGCCGCTTCCGCGAGGAGGGCGGCGAATGCGGCAAAACCTGCGGCTGCGCGAATTGGAAGAAATGCCAGAAGAGGTCAGAGGGGAGAGGGGAGAGGTCAGAACACAGTAGCGCGGCAGTCCCTGCCGCAGAATCAGAAGTCAGAGGTCAGAAGTGACCATCCCCCATTTTCCCAATCCACCAATTCCCCAATCAACCAAATACGGAGTTAAAAAATGAACGTAACCGAATATGATATCAGCCATCCCTACACCGCCGTGGTCGCCGACACGGAGCGCATTACCCCCGAGAGCACGGATGAAGTGCGGCATTTAACCCTGAATATTTCCTCCGCCACCTTCAATTATCTGGAGGGACAAAGCATCGGCGTGCTGGTGCCCGGACCGCACTCGTTTGGCAACGAGCATCACATGCGCCTGTACTCGATCGCGAATTCCCGTCAGGGCGAGGATCAGAATATGGCGGAAATTTCGATCTGTGTGCGGCGCTGCTTTTACATTGATGAGATCAGCGGCGAAAAACATCCCGGAGTGGCCTCCAACTACCTCTGCGACCTCAAACCGGGCGATGAGGTGCAGATCGTGGGCCCCTACGGACGACAATTCCTCGCCCCCAAAGATCCAACCTGCAACCTGCTGATGATCGGGGTGGGCACCGGGATTGCGCCCTTCCGGGCCTTTCTCAAGCATATCTACAGTGAGCGGGGCGACTGGAAAGGCAAAGTCCGGCTGTTCTACGGTGCCAGAACCGGCTTGGACAAACTGTACCTCAACGATAAAAATGATGACCTGATCAACTACTACGATGAGGAAACCTTCGAAGCCATCGAAGCCTTCAGCCCGCGTCCTCATTTCGACGAACCGGCCGACATCGCCGGGGCGGTGCGGGTGCACGCGGCGGAAGTGTGGGCGATGATTCTCAACGAGAAAACCCACGTGTACGTGGCCGGACTCAGTTCATTGGAAGATCAACTCGACGACGTGCTCGCCGACATCTCAGGATCCCCCGAAACCTGGGCCGCTCAGAAACAGGAACTCATCAACTCCCACCGCTGGTCCACCCTGTTTTATGGGTGAGGGGAGGAATTTCCTCGATAAAATCGAACCCTCCTGCGCTCTGCGAGCTACGGCGGGCAAGCAATTGAACATCGAACATCGAACTTTGGGCTCAGGGAAAAGGAGTGTCCCACCAGCGTGTGAAGGAGGAGTTCGCTGAATGGCTTATAGGGTTGCCAATCCTTTCACCTTTGGTAGCGAAGGGGGGTGGGGTCACCCATCAGAAAACAGACTTTTCAAGAAAAGCATTGTGACCTGTCTGTTCCCAACTCACCCCGGCACCACCACCCGGCAGGCCGATTCCTGGGTCATAGAGGCAGTTTCGCTGTCCATATGTATTCGCCTCCATTTATGCTGTGCCCGCCAAAGCCGAAGGCGACGGCGTGGTTCATTCGCGGTTCTCCTCCAGCCATTTCCGACCTTTGGCGGTGAGTCCGTATTTTTGATTTTTACTCCGGGGGGTGTCAAGACGGCGGGGGCGCCGTCGGTCCATGCCGGGATATGGAGCGTGGGCGCCCCCGCCCACCAGAGTTGAGGAACAGGACGGCGGGGCGCCGTCGGTCCATGCCGGAATATGGAGCGTGGGCGCCCCGCCCACCTGAGTTGCGGAACAGGACGGCGGGGCGCCGTCGGTCCATGCCGGGATATGGAGCGTGGCCCCCCCCGCCCACCAGAGTTGAGGAACAGGACGGAGGGGCGCCGTCGGTCCATGCCGGAATATGGAGCGTGGGCCCCCCCGCCCACCAGAGTTGAGGAACAGGACGGCTGGGGCGCTGTTGGTCCATGGAATTTCCAGGAAGAGTGGGGGATAGAAGTTTGGAGATCGGAGATGGGAGTTTGGGGTCCCTTCGTCCCGAAGGGAGAACTGCGGAGCCGTGGACCGTTGCAAACGAGCGTTGGGTTTTCCCTCCGGGGACGAAGGGAACTACCGAACGCTTTAAGAAACGGGCACAAAGCGAATGGTTGAGTGTCCCTATGTTGGCTGGCGATTGGTAATCTATCGAGTGAGGGAGTCAGATGATTCCGCTGATATGCGCCCGGCGATGATGCCCTTCACACGGATATCTTCGTCGAGGACATGCCTCCAGGACACCTCGCCCTCACGTTTTTTCCGTTTGCTGTGCTGTTCCAGCCAGCGGGCATAGAGATCGGGTTCGATTTTGCCGGCGGCGAGATCCACGGTCATCAGCACCGCGTCGGTTTCGGGGGCCTGAAGGTGGTAGCCGTTCATGCCCAAGAATGTATAAGCCGCCATGAATCCTGCGCGTTTGTTGCCGTCCAAGAAGGGATGGTTTTTGACGATCCCGTATGTATATGATGCCGCAAGAGCGAAGAGTGTGGGGGTGTCATACGCAAAAAGATGCAGGGGACGGTTTAATGCGGAATCCAACAAACCCGGTTCACGAACGCCCTCCAGCCCACCAAATTTTGCCAGCAACTCCGTTTGCAGGCTCAGCATAAAATCCAGGTCCAACCAATTCGGCTCGGTCATTTCGCAAGCTCACGCAAGGCATTTTGATACTGCTTCATACCCCGTTCCGCAATCTTCATTTTCTGTTCGAAACTCATGTCGCCGCCGGTCACGCGGAGAGAGGTGTCGGGGCCTTCGGTGAGATAGAGCGTGTCCCCCTCCTTCACCCGAAGATGTTGCAGGGTCTCCTTGGAAAGAAGAATGCCATGGGAGTTACCGATCTTGCGTACTTTTGTTTTCTTTGTCATGGTATAATAATAGTTATAACTTCATGGATTGTCAAGTGGGTTTTCTGTAGGGGGGCATCCTTGCATTTCGTCATTTTTTTCCTGATGAATGCTGGTCGATTTTGAGGGTCGCCTGCTCATGGTGCGCCTGGCCGTGGCGATGGGAATTAATGACGGAGCACCGCCTGCCGGGCGGCAACCACAAAATGCCGGCTGGCTGTTGGCGCTCCTTTAATAAATCAAAATAAGACAATACAGATCCGTTTTAATCATTGACCGCAGGGCAGGTCTGTATTTAAATAACTTTGCTTGGGAACAAGTGAAGTGAGAACAGAGAAATGTCACACGCACAGACTGCTTCAGATTTTCGTCGAACAGAGGTTCCATTATGGGAACGTCTGAGTGCGGTAGCGCTAATAACATCGTTGGCAACTCTGGGGGCATGGATTTTCTGGAAAGGAAAAAACTACGACCAGGCCCTTTATCTGCCTACGGTCACCTATTCCGATCAAACGGCTTCATCCAAAGCTCTGCTGGAGGGACTCGACTGGTTGCACGCTCTGTCAGCCACCGAAGTGTATATCCCGGAAACGCTCTACGAGAAAATCAATGGCCGGGCACCCGCCTATTTTGATTTCGGATTTAAGGTGTTGCAATGCCGCACCTTTGCGGTGGAGGATCAGCCGGAAGAATTTGTGGATGTGTTTGTGTACACCATGGGAAGTCCGCTGGATGCGTTCGGCATTTACTCTATGGAAAACGCGGGAGCAGGGGAGGCACTGGATTTCGTGTCGGACGGGGTGCGGGATGATTTGGGATGTTATTTCCGCCGGGGCGATGCCTATGTGCAGGTGAATGGATCTTCGGATTCTGCCGCCGTGCAGCGGTTGGTGAATAAAGTTGCACGTGAGTTGGCGGTCCGCCTGCCGGCAGACGAGCGGGGGCTGGAGGCAAAGGAGGCGCTGTCGCTGGAGGGGTTGCGGGCGGGGACGCTGACCTACATCAGCGAAAATGCCTATGGACAGGAAATGTTACGGGGCGTGTTTGAAGCTGAAATCGAAAGGCAAGGGTCGGTATTCCGGGTTTTCGTGATGAGGGCCGACACGCCGGAAGCCGCACGGGAGGCCTGGGAGAATCTGCGGGGATTTTATCAGCGTTTTGGAAAGCTGCTGAAAACAGAGGGAGATGTGGAGGAGGGATCCGCCTGGTTTGTGGGTGAAAGTTTTGGTCAAACGGCAGCGGTTTATATCCAGGGACCTTTGGTGGGCGGTTCGATGGATGCGGGGGAAGTGGCAGCGGCGGAAAATCTGCTGCGGGAACTGACATCCTCCGTGGAGGCCCCGCAATGAAAGAGAGGTCTTCTTCTGCGGGTCCGCAGATGACCCGACAGGAGTTTCTTAAACGCATGCTGGGAGCCGGAGCGCTGGTGGGGGGCAGTGCGCTGCTGGGAACCCGGCTTTGGGACCGGTCGGTGCGGGTGCCGGGTTTTGAGAAAACTGCGGGGATTTCGCTGCCCGGATTTCAGATGGATCCTTCGTCTGTTTTGCCGGAACTGGTCGTGGCGCGGGGCGCGGATCATGGGGCGCTTATTGCTTCGGCGGTGGGGGGATTGGGCGGCATGTCCCGCTTTGTGAAACCGGGGGAAGCGGTGCTGATCAAACCCAATGTCGCCTTTGACCGTCCGGCGGCTTTGGGAACCACCACCCATCCCGATGCTCTGCGGGCGGTGGCGCATCTGGTCTGGGAGGCCGGCGCCTCGCGTATCTTTATTGCCGACAATCCCATCAACAGTCCGCAGGGCTGTTTCCTTAAAAGTGGATTGACCGCAGTGGCTTCGGAGATGAATCTCGAGATTATCTATCCGGAGGAGCACACCTTTTCCTCCCTGTCGATGGAGGGCGATGTGTTGCGGGAATGGCCGATGTTTTACGAGCCCTTCCGCAGGGCCGACAAAGTCATCGGGCTGGCACCCTGTAAGGACCATAACCTCTGTTCCGCCTCCATGAGTATGAAAAACTGGTATGGAATGCTGGGCGGACGCCGGAATCAGTTTCATCAACATATTCACCGCATCATTTCCGACTTTGCGCTGATGGTGAAGCCGACTCTGGTGATCCTGGACGGCATGCGGATTCTGCAGAGCAATGGTCCGACCGGTGGCCGCCTCTCGGATGTGAAAGTGTTGAATACGGTGATAGCGGGAACGGACATGGTCGCGGTGGATGCCTGCGGCTACGAGCAGTTGTTAGGCCGCGATCTCTCTCAGTTGACCTATGTGCATCTGGCGCAGAAACGGGGCCTGGGCAGAGCGGACTGGCGGAATCTGCGCGTGAAGGAGGTGACGGCATGAGTCCTTCGGATCCGGATGTGTTGGGTATCTCGAAAATGCCGAAAAAGAAATTGCGGCGGTTTCATATGTTTGACGGCAGGATTACGCAGTTGCGGATCCTCTCACAAACCTTCTTTTTACTGCTGTTTCTGTTTCTGGTTGTGGTCACGGATTTGCGTTATCTCAAAGGCTATCCGGTGTCGCTGTTTCTGGAGCTGGATCCCCTGGTGAGTGTGGCCACTGCGTTGAGCACGTCCACGGTTTACCGGGGGTTGATTCTCAGTCTTTGGGTGATCATCCCCACAGTGCTTTTAGGGCGGGTGTTTTGTAACTGGGTGTGCCCCTTCGGAACCCTGCATCAGCTCACGGCGGCGTTGCCGGGTGGAAAAAATAAAACAGAAAGGATCGAAGCCAACCGCTTTTATTCCCGGCAGCATCTTAAATATTTTTTACTGGCCGGATTGCTGGTGATGGCCGCCCTGGGATCGTTGCAAATCGGTCTGCTGGATCCGATCAGTTTGTTGCACCGCAGCATGAACACCGCCGGCGTGGCGGGGGTGGATGCGGTGGCTCCCGGCACCGTGAATTTATCCCCCCATGTATACACCGCGACCTGGCTTATCGGAGGTCTGTTTTTATTCCTGCTGGCTTTGAACCGGTTTTACCCCCGGTTTTTCTGTAGAGTTCTGTGTCCGCTGGGAGCGTTGTTGGGACTGTTTTCCCGGTTCTCCCTGTTTCGGATTCACCGCGATCCGCAACGCTGTATCGATTGTGATCTTTGCCTGCAGAAATGTCAGGGAGCCTGTGACCCGCACACTTTTCTAAGGCAAAGCGAATGCTTTGTCTGTTTCGAATGTATTGAGGCCTGTCCGTACGATGCCCTGCACTTCAAATTTATGCCCGGGTCTGAAAGTGAAAATGAAGAAGCCCCGGTTCCCGGCCGGCGTGCGGTGATGGCGGGCCTGCTGGGCTTGGCGGGGTTTTCCCTGCTCCGGGGAGTGGGCACCACCAAACGACGGGGCTGGCGTCAGAGGATACGTCCCCCGGGTTCGCTGGCGGAAGCGGAATTCCTGCAGCGCTGCCTGAAGTGTGACCAGTGTCTGCGGGTGTGCCCGACCAATGTGTTGCAGCCTGCCGGACTGGAGGCCGGTCTGGAGGGGATGTGGACCCCGGTGCTGGATATGGAGCGGGGATATTGCGAACTGAACTGCACGCTTTGTGGTCAGGTCTGTCCCACCGGGGCCATTCAGCCTATTTCTCTGGATGCCAAAACCGGCCGTGGAGATTTTGCAGAGCAGGGACCGGTAAGACTGGGAACCGCATTTTATGATCGCGGACGCTGCCTGCCCTGGGCCATGGACACCCCCTGTGTGGTGTGTGAGGAAGTGTGCCCGGTTTCACCCAAGGCCATCTACACCCGGGAAAAGACGGTGACCCGCCGGGACGGATCTAAAATCACCTTGAAGCGTCCCTACGTGGATCCGTCCCTGTGTATTGGCTGCGGGATCTGTCAGAATTCCTGTCCGGTGGAGGATCAGGCGGCGGTGCGGGTGAGTCCGATTGGCGAGACCCGTTCGAAAGAACGTCAGTTAATGCTGCGTGCGGAGGAAGGCGGGTCCATTGAAGCCGTAGGCACACCGGAACCCGAAATGTACGAGGAGTACGGCGATGACCACCAAGGCTGATCCTCCCAAACCCCGCCGTCCACGTCCCGCGTCGAGGGAACTGCGCTGCGGAATCTGCGGGCAACCCTACACCTATCCCCTCAAAGGCCGGAACGCCACCCGACGACTTTGTGTGGAATGCGCGGCACTCCCGGCATCGGTCAAACCAACCCTGATGCAGATGGGAAAAAGGATCCGCGAGTTGGAAAAAGAGCTGAAAACCCTTTCAGATAAATTAAATACCAAACAAACACCCCCCAACGGAGATTCCCCATGAGCAAAAAACCCCATTCCACAGACCGCCGTGATTTTTTAAAAACCGGCATAGGTATCTCATCGCTAATAGCCCTGGGAGGCACCGCCCCGGGATGGGTGCGCGGGGCGGAGCCGGAAGAGGCTGCGGGAGACTCTGCCCAACGGGTGTTGCCGCGCCGCAAGCTGGGCAAAAACGGACCGGAGGTGACGATTCTCAATCTGGGAGGTATGATGGCGGCCCATAATCCCCAGTATCTCGATGTGGCCTGGCAGCTCGGGATCCGCTATTTTGATACCGCCGACTGCTATAAAGGTGGGAAATCCGAAGAGGACATCGGAACCTGGATCACCAAATATCCCGAACGGCGTAAAGATCTTTTCCTGGTGACCAAGGATCATCCCCGCAAAGGACCTGCGCAGTTGATAGAACAACTGGACCGCCGCCTGGAAAAACTGAAGACCGACTACGTGGATTTATTTTTTATTCATGGTCTCGGGCCAAGGGAATACGGAGAGGACGCCGTGAACTGGGTAAAAGGGGAAGGCGGGTTGAAAGAAGTGTTTAAAAAAATCAAGGAATCCGGCAAAGCCAAAATGTGCGGGTTTTCCTGTCATGACGGCAAACTGGTGGATTTTCTGAATGCGTCAGCGGAAGGGGGCTTTGTGGATGCCATTATGCTGCGCTACAATCCCTTCATGGAAAAGGGTGGGAACTTGGATCAGGCCCTGGATGCCTGTCACAGAGCCGGCATCGGCCTGATCAGCATGAAAGAGATGAAACCTTTTGCCAAGGCACCCAAGAAACAGCCGGAACTGGAGAAGGTGGGGTTAACCACCCATCAGGCGCTGTTGCATGCGGTGTGGAGCGATCCCCGGATTGCCACGATCTGTTCCTCCATGGACAACCTGGGCCAACTCGACGAAAACACCCTGGCGGCGAGTGTATTCAAAGATCCGCTTCCCGAGGCACAACGCAAAGCCCTGCGGGAGGTGGCCTCCCTCACCCCGGCTCCCATGTGTCCGGGATGCCCTCACTGTGAGAAAATGGTGGCCCGGACGGCGTATGCGTTTTACGATATTGCCCGTTATGTCACCTATTATGAACAGGACGGCGACAGTGGCGCCCGGGAAATGTACCAGGCCTTACCCGAAGGCATGCGAAGCGCCAGCGCCACCGAGCTTTACGCTCTGCGCGAAGGCTGTGATTTTAATGTGGATTATCCCGAAATCGCCCGCCGGGCGGAGAACTATTTTATCAGTTGAGTCCCACGTTTTGTCCGTTTGGTTTCATGCAGGAGAGCATCCCGGAATGGCGGTCCATGCCGGGATTTGGAGTGTGGGCGCCCCCGCCCACCTGAGATGCGGAACAGGACGGCGGGGGCGCCGTCGGTCCATGGAATTTCGAGGAAGCGGGCGACCCGATCGTATCGCGGCAGTCCCTGCCGCGGAATTTTTTCGGCAAGGGAGTTCAGAATTATGAGTAATCGATCCAGCACTTGAAAATAGTGGGATTATTGGATTTCAGTTGAAACGAATCAGTCCCGATCCCGGTTTGACTTGTTCTGACGGCATAGTCTGATACAGAACATCCCATGTCAGACGCGCTTCAGGTAAACGAGATTTTTTTCAGCATTCAGGGCGAAGGGGAGCGCTCGGGGTGGCCGTGTATTTTTATTCGGCTGTCCTTCTGCAATCTCCGCTGCGCCTGGTGCGATTCTGAATATACGTTCTATGAAGGATCGGAGATGTCGATTGAGCAGATCCTGGACAGTATTTCGGGATATCCCTGCAAACTGGTGGAGGTGACCGGCGGAGAACCGCTGTTGCAGGAGGGGGCGAATCCGTTGATGCGGCGGTTGTGTGACGCCGGCTATGAGGTCATGCTGGAAACCTCGGGGAGTCTGGATATTTCCCAAGTGGATGAGAGAGTGCGGCGGATCATGGACCTGAAATGTCCGGGCTCCGGAATGATGGCGCGCAACCGCATGGACAACGTGAAGCTGTTGAAGTCGACGGATGAACTCAAATTCGTGATCAAGGACCGACTGGATTACGAATGGGCCAAAGAGCTGATTCTCCGGGAGGATCTGTCCGCCATCTGCCCGGTTTTATTTTCGCCGGTCTGGGATGCGGTTCCGTTTGCGGATCTGGCGGAGTGGATTTTGGATGACGGGCTGCACGTTCGCCTGCAATTGCAGATTCATAAATTCATCTGGGATCCCAAAGCCCGCGGGGTGTAAGCCCGCGCCATTATGGAAACCAGATTTGTACCGGGAGAGGTTGTCGACCCCAGTCGAGAGCCTGTTGGTGGGAGTCGAAGAAAAGATCCAGCCTGGCCCCTTTAATCGCCCCTCCCCGGTCCTCCACCCGCCCCCAGCCATAACCGGGCACATAGAGGATGGTGCCAAAAGGTAAGTACCGGGTGTCGGCGGCGACAGTTCCCCGCTGCGCCATGGTTCCGGAGGCGGTGATGCCAATCTGTTTGAGTTTTCCTTTGTTGGGGCCTGAAGTGAAGACCGGACGACCCAGCCGCCACCAACTGCGTTTCCAGCCGGTACAGATCCGGCAGTCACAATACCCGGTAACCTCCATCTGAACCCTTCGGTCAGGTTTTTCCCGGGGGATTTGGAAATGAGGACGGTGTGCGCAGCCTGCAATGAACCAAACACTCAGGCAGAATCCCAGTTGCGTCAGCCCTTTCACTTTTCGGGATCCTCCAGGGGAGCCTCCAGGGGATCCTCCAGGGGAAGCTGTATATTCAGTTTGTCCATTTTGTATTTCAGCACGCGTCGGGTGGTTCCCAGCATTTCCGCTGCCTTGGTTTGCACGCCTCCACAACTGCGGAGGGCCTCAAGCACCAGTTGGTGTTCCACCTGATCCACCGAGGCGGACAGATTTTCCTGCAGAGTGCCCAGTCGCGTGGAAGAATGGGGAGGGGAGGTGTGAAATTCGATGGGGAGCACATCCACATCCAGGACGGGTTGGTCGCCGTGCAGCACCATGCCGCGTTCAATAATATTGCGTAATTCCCGAATATTTCCCGGCCAGGAGTAGTCACACAGGGCCTGCATGGCTTCGGGGGTGAATGAGTGGGCTTCGGTATGCAGACGTTCCTGAAAATGGGAGACAAAAAACTTCACGAGCAGGGGGATGTCCTCTTTGCGTTCCCGCAGGCCGGGGAGGCGTATGGGGATGACGTTCAGGCGGTAGTACAAATCCTCGCGGAAACGTCCGGTAACGAGTTCGCCGGCCAGATCCCGGTTGGTGGCGGCCAGAATCCGGGCATTGGTGTGTAATACCCGGGTTCCGCCCAGCCGCATGTATTCCATCTCCTGGAGGACCCGCAGCAGTTTCACCTGGGTGGAGGCTGGCATCTCCCCGACTTCATCCAGAAAGAGGGTGCCGGAACCCGCCAGATCAAATCGTCCGGGTTTCTGCTGAGTGGCGTTGGTGAACGCGCCCTTTTCGTGGCCGAAAAGCTCACTCTCGATCAGAGACTCGGGAATGGAGGCGCAGTGAACGGCCACGAAGGGATCATGATTGCGTGAACTCCAGGTATGAATTTGCCTGGCCACCATCTCTTTTCCCGTGCCGCTTTCCCCCTGAATCAGGACGGTGGCATCGGATTTGGCCGCGCGGCGGGCATCGGACAAGGCGGCCTGAAAGGGCGGGGATTCACCAATTAAACCTTCGAGTGGATAGAGGCTGGAGAGATCGGTTTCCATCGCGCGCACCCGGTTTTTGAGTCGGCGGTGTTCAAATGAACGCGCCACCAACTGACGCAGTTCATGAATGTCGAAGGGTTTGGTGACAAAATCGACCGCACCGGTTTGAATCGCTTCCACAACGGGCCGGGTATCGGTGGAGGCGCTGATCATGATGACGGGCAGCTCGGGAAATAATTCCAAAAGTTCGCGCAGCAGGGTCAGGCCGTCTTTTTGAGGCATGATCACATCCAGCAGCACCAGATCCACAGACGAGGAGGCGAGGACCCCCAGAGCCTCCGCGGCGCTTTTACTCAGGAGCACGGTGTATTCGTTCTCAAACAATCGCCGCAGAGACTCCCGGGTGCTTGAATCGTCGTCGACGACCAGAATTCGTTTCATGAACCTTCCCCGGGTTGGGTGACGGGCAGAATCAGCACCACAGTGGTGCCTCTGGGGTTGCTGGTGAGTTCCAGTTTGCCATTGTGGTCGGCCATGGTGCGATGGGCAATCGAGAGCCCCAACCCCAGGCCGCGCGCTTTCTGGGTGCAGAAAGGTGAAAACACCTGATCTTTCAACTCCGGGGGAACACCGGGACCATCGTCCGAAATGCGAATATTCACGGTGCGGCCCAGTTCCAGATCGGTGTCGGTGTAGATCGAAATACGGATACGGCCTTTTTTCCCCGACAAAGCCTCCACGGCGTTCCGCAACAGGTGGCCCACGCATTCGGACAGAGCGTTCAGATCCGCTTTAACCTCCGGGAGGCATGGCTCGATTTCCTCGTGCATTTCCGGTAAGGGGTGATCATCGGGCGGGAATTTTTGCAAATGCACCCATGCGAACTGAATCGCCTGGCAGACATCCAGATCGATGAGGTTGAGTTCCTGCGGGTGGGCGAAATGGTTTAACTGGTCAATCATGGCATTCAACCGGTTAATTTCTTTTCCGACCAGATCACTGAATTCGGCACGGAATTCGGGATCTTCGTAGCGCTCGGGCAGTAATTGAGCAAAGGTTTTAATGGCCACCAGGGGATTCCGGACTTCGTGGGACATACTGGCGGCGAGCTGATTCCAGAACAGACCCCGATCCAAACGGTCCTGCTTATCCTTGATCTGATTTTCCGAGGTCCGGTCTTCCAGAGTCATCAGAATGCCCGAATAGTGTTGTTGGTTGGCAATCGGAATCGCGGTGACGCGGAGCGGGCGTCCATTCACGGGATCCTGCCAGTCCCGGATCACCGGTCCTGATTGAGCGGTTTTGAACAGCATATTGGCCGCTTCGTGGATGTGGGGGCCCAGAGAGTGCAGATTTTTGCCGGTGTGGTCCTGTTCTTTGCTGCCGAGCAGGAAATTCGCCACCGGACTGCACCACCGGATCAGACCCCGTTCATCGGAATAAATGATGCCAACGGGTAATGCGTTGATCAGGGTTTCGGCGAGGGCTTTCTGCAGGCTGACTTCCTGATGAAGCAGGGCGCTTTCCAGGGAGACGGCCATTAAATCCGCAGCCAGAATCAACTGGTCAGTGGTTTCCGGATCAAACGGATTCCCTGTCAGCGGGTGTCCGGTGAAAAACCAGCCGAGCAACCCGTCGCGTCCCCGCAGGGGCACAATCATTTCGGCGCCCAGTTTGTCAAGAACGCGGACCAGCATGGCCTGATCCTGAATGGAGGATAATTGATCGATACCGGATCGGGAAACCAGATGAGCATGTTTCTCACACCAGCGGACAAAAGGATCATTGGGTTGAAACTGGATTGATTTGGCATTCGGGGCCAACATCCAGCCGGCGCGGATGAGATAGGGGGCCTCGCCATGTGTTCGCAGGACGATACCGGCCCTGGAAAGCTGCATGCTGGTGGAAAGCTCCTCCAATAATCGTTCCTGCAGCACATCCACATTGTTCATACACCGGACAATCCGAATCCATTCGCGGGTGGAAAACATCCCCCCGGACTCCCTGCGAGGAGGTTCCGGACGGGGTCTGGTTTTCGCGGTGACCACCTCCCGTTTCAGAAAACGGTTCTCCTCGAGAAGCTGAAGATATTGCTGTGCCTGCTCGACGCGTCCCGCTAAAACGGAGGGTGTGGTTTCCGGATCCATGGCTGAATACATTCCGCATACAGCCGGATGCAGCATCGGAGCGGAATGAGGTTTTCCGAGGGCGATAAACACCTGATCCGGGAAGTCACGCAGGATATGGTCTATTTCCGGCGCGTCCTCCGGCAGTCGAATGTCCAGCAACACCACACAGGGGCCCGTCTGGTCGAGCCATCGACTGAACTCAAGATACGAGTCGCATATCTGAAACTCCATCAGTTCAGTGAACAAGGGCTGAATTCGGTCACGCAATTTTGTGTCCCGGGAGAAAAGAATCACGGGTGGAGGCATAACATTCATGAGGGCGTATCCGGTTGATGTAACGGGAAATAGAGATCAAATGTGCTGCCTTTCCCAAGTTGGCTGGAAACCCTGATTTCAGCTTGGTGTTCGATTAAAATCTGATGGGCAACGGCCAGTCCCAATCCGGTGCCGGAACTTTTTGTGGTGAAAAAGGGATCAAACACATGATCAAGATCGTCCGGGTCGATCCCCTTGCCGTTATCGGAGACCGTGACCTGAATAGAGGAACCGGAAATCCGGGTGCGAAGGGTGATGGCACCTCCTTCCGGCATCACTTGCTGTGCGTTCAGCAGTAAATTCAGAAACACCTGTCGAAGTTGATCTTCATCACCCAGAATCACATCCTGCCCGGCCTCGTAGCGCTCTTCGATTTCGATGTTACTGTCCTCCGCCTGTTGACGAAACCATTTGATGTGGCTCCTCAACAGCACATGCATGTGCACCGGATCCAATTTGGGTTTGGCGGGCCGGGCGAAGCTCAGTAACTGATTGACCAGGGTGTCGATACGTCCGATTTCCTTGCCCGCCAGAGTTGAAAACGTTTCCCTGAAATCCGGGTCTTCAAACCGTTCCGGGAGCAATTGGGTGAAAGTTTTAAGGGTGACCAGGGGATTTTTAATTTCGTGCGCCATACCGGCGGAGAGCGTGCCCAGACTGGCGAGCCGTTCCGATCGTTTCACCTGATCCTCAAGCGCGCGGATGGCGGTGCGGTCCTGGAGAACCAATAACCCCCCCATCACCTTGTTCTCCAGATCATGAAAAAGGGCGGCCCCCACATTCAGAAACCGGATACCCTCCTCCTTCCCCGGGAGAATGACTTCGCGGTCCTTGATCACGTTGTCTTTTTTAAACACCTCCTGCAAAAGGGTCTCCAGGGGAGTGGGGAGAATGTGTATGGATTTGTTGGCGATTTCATCGGGCGTCATGCGCAGGATGGCGGCCGCCTCGTGGTTACAGGTGGTGATGGTGCCGGCCGCGTCCGTGGCGATCACCCCGTTCACCAGATTTTTCAGCAGCAAATCCATATAAATTCGGCTGTTTTGAAGTTCGGTGTACAGGCGGGCATTTTCATAGGAAACCGAAAAAAGATCCCGCAGACCCTCCACCGCGATGGCCTCCTCATGCGCATATAACCGACCGGAAGCGCGTTCTCCCAACAGGAGGATGCCGAGCTGGCTGCTGTTTCGGATCAAATTGATGGCCGCGGCGGCATTTTCTTTTTTCAATTCCTCCAGAAGGCGTCGAGTATGCGGGGTCAGCTTGTGACGTTGGATTAAATCGCGCACAAACAGCCGGGATTCTCCGGCCACCAGTTTCGGCAAAGGCGTTTTCCGGGATTGCCGATGGTGTTGGTCCAAAGGATAGATTTGGATAAATTCCTCTTTTTGACGAATCAGAATCGTTATGTCCCGGGTCTCCAGTTTTTCCGTGAGAATCCGGTGAAACCGGATACACAGTTCATCGACGGTGAGGACCGAATTCAAGCTGCTTCCGGCCTCGCGGAGAATACTGCCGACATTCAGGGGAGGGGTATTGATAAACAGGCGATTGGCCAGTCTTTGGGCAAATCCCTGTGCGGGAGAAACGGAAAACACCACAAACAGCGTCGCCAGTAAATTCGAAAACGGTTGTGTTGGCTGATGTAACCAAGTCAGTAATTGACGGCTGCTGACTGACACAACAAAATAGAGGCAGATAAGGTAGAGGAGCAACATCGTATACGCAATGATACGACGGGCCAACACCGGAACATCCAAAATACCCTGGGTCGCGATACCATACCCTGTAATCGCAATAAATGTAATGACCGATAGTGGCAACAATGCTCCTAAATCAATCCATCCTGTAATATTCGGTACGATTAAAAAGAAAACCCCTATAAACAAACCGGCTCCGCAACTTAATAGAATATATTCAATTTCGGTACGCTTAACACCGTCAAATGTTTTACAGTCCCTCTTGATTTTACTGAATAACAGGCTGAATGATATCAAAAAATATAATATATACAGGATAAATCCCGCTCCGTAATCAGGAATAACGAGTATACCCTCTTCATCGGGAAGTGTTGCGGTTTTCAGAAAGAATCCGGACAGGCATAATAGAGACACACAAAACCATGTTGTAAACCAAACACGATTTTTTTTCAGAATAGCCCATAAAGACAATGAGGAATATACAATGGAAATTCTCAACAAATTCATGGCGGGAGGTATCAATGCACCCAGTATAGAACTGGACCTGATCCAGAATTCCGCCTGGAAAACGGTATTTGCGAAAGCTCCACCCCATAAAGCGGTTTGCCAGATGAAAATAACAGCGGAAAGAACCGCGAACAGTTGATTAGGTTTGCGTTTAGGTTGAGCGATGAGTACAAAAACCCCCATCAGTATTGTTGCCAAAAGTGAACAGCCTATCATGAAAATAAATAAATTCATTTTGTGCTACAGGTGTTTAAGAATCAATGTGCTGTTCCCACCGCCCAATCCATGCAGATTTATCATCGCACGGGATATAGTGGATTTAATGGGGCGGTTTGGAACATAATATAAATCGCAATCGGGATCCGGTGTGTGATAATTTGCGGTGGGCGGAATGCGGTTTTCGTTCATCCCCATGACGGTTGCCGCGACCTGCATGGGTCCCGCAGCGGCCAGCGGATTCCCGGTGACTCCTTTTATGGAGCTTACCGGAATACGATAAGCTCTATTTCCGAAAATCTTTTTAATATTCTCCGTTTCCATCCTGTCGATTATGGGGTCGCTTGGTCCGTGAGCATTAATATAATCAATGTCCTCCGGAAGTATGCCCGCATTATCCAGACTTATCTGCATTGAGTCGGTTAGACCCTCACCCGGGATGGCCCCGAAATTATCCGAGAAATTTCCGTAACCAATAATTTCAGCCAAAGGTAAAGCACCTCTGCTCTGAGCATTTCTGAGACTTTCGACCACAAAAATGCCGGCACCTTCCGCTGGAAGGCCTCCCTGTCTATCAGCATCAAAAGGACGACTTGCCTCATGGGGCGGCCGATTATGGTCCCGGATCATTCCGGACAAATGAAACGATGCCATCGTTAGTGGAGTGATTGGGGCATCCACTCCTCCACAGATGACAATATTTCCCTGGCCGGTGGATATATATTCCAGTGCATTAGCTATGGATTCCAAACCTGCAGGACATGCTGAAGCCAATGTTCTGCGCATGGTTGCGATACCCAGGGTGCCAACAATTTCACTGACAACTGCGTGTGGTTGACATGCGCCCACGATGTATGGACTTACTTTACTTGGTCCTCTATTCATCAGGACTTCTTTCCCTTTTTCTATCACATCAATTGCACTCGTGCTCACACCCAGGAAAACACCGATTGGTTCAATATCCTTTAGCTGGCCAATAGATAAACCCGCATGTCTTATCGCCATATGGGTGGCCGCGATACCGAATTGGGTATGTAGCCCCATCCGTTTTGGTTTCACTTTGACCGAGGTGGGTACAAACCGTTCCAGGTTGAAGTTTTTCACCTCACCGGCGATTTTCACCGGAAAGTCGTCGATGGGAAAGCGGGTGATTTCGGCTATCCCGCTGACCGCGTTGAGGGTGTTCCTCCAGAATGCGTCCAGCGAGTTTCCATTGGGGGCGAGGATTCCCATGCCGGTGATAACAACCCGATTTCCAGCGGATTTCATATAAAATGCAATTGAGTGTTCATATTTGTGCGATATCCGGCGCATGTGTTCATAATTGTCCGGGTATGGTCTATTTTTTCTGCGAAAAACAGTAAAAAATCATGTTTTTATTCGCTTTCTTATTTGGCATGAAAGTTGCAAATATAATCTCAGCCGATCCTTGAATTTTCTTAATCAACCCCTTAATCAGAGATCCTAATGAAGACGTTACATTTCTCCCGCTTTGTCGCTTGCATGCTTCCGTTGTTTTTCTTTTGCAGCCTCCATGCGGACGGACTGCGGAATCCTCCCGCGGGGGCCGCCGCGCTGGGACGAATCGGAGGCCGGATCGCGTACACGTCTGACGCGTCCGCCATCACACACAATCCGGCGAATCTGGTTGATCTCACGGACTATTCGCTGATGGGGTCTCTGACATTCGGATATTCCAAGATGGAGTTTGAAGGACCCGCCGGCACGGCGGAATCAAAATCCCCCTGGGCAATCCTGCCGAATATCTATGCCGTCCAACCCGTCGCCGATGAGGGACGCTGGGCATTCGGAATCGGTCTCAATTCCCCCTATGGACGATCCACCGAGTTGGATGAGGACACGATTTTCCGGTTTTCAGCTCCCTACTTTACACAACTCACGTCGGTTGAGTTGGTGCCGACCTTCGCCACCCGGCTGCATGAGCGCTTGTCATTCGGGTTTTCGGTCAACCTGTTATGGTCGGAACTGGATTTGCGGCAAAGCTATCCCTGGGCACTGGCCCTGGAGACTCCCGGACTGCCGGACGGGAAAACCCTGTTTGAAGCGGACGGGGTCGGGGTCGGCGCCACGCTCGCGCTCACCTGGACAGTTGCGGAGAACCAACGGATGGCGCTTACCTATCGTTCGCCCATCAAGGTGGACTATGAGGGACATGTGGACGTGACCGGAATTCCCGCCGGGGTGCCGGCTGCAGACAGGAGCGGTTTTGAAACCGAGATCACGTTCCCCATGGTGGTGGCTCTTGCGTATGGCATACAAGTCACTGAACGATTGTTGCTGGAAACGAATGTGGAGTGGGCCCGACAATCCTCTTTTGACCGCCTGGTATTGGATGCCGGGGTGAACACCGCCCTGCTGCCCTCCAATGAGATTATCACGGACTGGGATGACAACTGGACCTATGGGGTGTCCGCCGCCTGGCAACTCAATCCGGAATGGGAGTTGAGGACGGGCTACATGTATTTGGAATCCCCCATCCCCTCCCGGACCATGCTGCCCACCACGGCAGAAGAGGATCAGGGGGTCCTCTCCGTGGGCGCGGGGTATTTTAATGAATCCCACCGGGTGGATTTCGCCTATTCGCTGGGGCTCTTCTCCGGACGCCGTATTCAGGACAATATGAATCCCCTGTTTAATGGCGACTATGATTTTGAAGCGCACCTGGTGAGTGTAAGTTATGGATATCACTTCTGACAAACCGATCCCGGAGACAGAACAAAAACCGAGGGTGCTCATTATTGACGATGAGCTGGGTCCGCGTGAAAGCATGCGGATACTGTTGAAACGCGACTACGAGGTTCGTTGCGAGGACCGGGTGGAGAAAGGGGTGGAGGCCCTGACGGATTTTAAACCGGATGCGGTGGTGATGGATATTCGGATGCCCGGGGTGGACGGAATCGAGGGTTTGAGACGCATTCGTTCCCTGGATGAGAATGTGTCGGTGATTATGTTGACCGGATATGGATCATTGGAAACCGCGCGATCCGCCATTCGGCTCGGGGCGAATGACTATTTAAAAAAACCGTTTGATACCGTCGAAATGTTGCGGGTGGTGGCGGATAACGTGCGGCGTTCCGAATTTACCCGCCGGAAATTCGAGATGGAGCGGAATCTGCATAATTTAACCGAATCGCTGATGGCCGAACTGGAGGAAAAACGAAATATGGCTAAATTGGGTCAGGCCTCCAGAGAACTCGCGCATGATTTAAGCAGTCCGCTGACCGTGGTGATCAGTTCGGTTGAATTGCTGACGCAGGAACTGAAAAAATTGGAATCCACGGTTCACTCCTCCGACCAAAGCGGGTCGGCCATGGAGTATATCGAAGTCATCGAAAATGGACTGGACCGTTGCATCGATTTGTTGGGTGTCTGGAGAAATTTAGAAAAAAACAATGATCTGGAGTTAAAAGAGTGTGAGTTGGTTCCATTTCTGCAGAAGGTGAGGCGGGAGGCGGAAGCGCTGGTGGGAAGTCGAAAAATTTCGCTCCAATTCACCATGGATGGATTGGACAGGGTTTTGATTCAGGCGGACAGTCTGCAGTTGCATCGCACCCTGATCAATTTAATGAACAACGCATTTGATGCGGTGTGCGCCAAAACCGGTCAGGTGATGTTGAAGGCCACTAAACGGGTACAAGGAGTCTGTATCCGAATCTCCGACAACGGCACCGGGATACCGTTTGACATCCAGGAGAAAATTTTTGAGCCCTACTTCACCACCAAAGAAGAGGGGAAAGGAACCGGGCTGGGTTTGTATATTTCTCAACGGATCGTGGAGCGGCACGGCGGTATTCTGTTGTTGGAATCCACTCCGGGTGAAGGATCCACGTTTACGTTGGAATTACCCTTTTCCGTTGATTCCTGACTCCTGACCTCTCATCTGACCCCTGACCCCTGACCTCTTACATCTGACCTCTCCCATGACCACCACACCTCCCACATCCTCCACTGCCTATCAAACCACGCCCGTTGATTATTTGACCCGTATCATTCAATTGTTCGGAGAGTACAAAAAGCGTGCATACGGTTTTATGAATCTACAGCCGGGCCAGTCTCTGTTGGATGCGGGTTGCGGAACCGGAGATGATCTGCTCGGGATATATCAGGCGATGCAGGGAAAGGTGCAACTGGCGGGTGTGGATCTGGATTCCGACACCCTGGCCGTCGCCCGCAAACGGGCGGAGTCGGCTGGAGCGAAGATTGATTTTCAACAGGCGGATCTTACCTCCCTTCCCTTTGCGGATGATCAATTTGATATTGTGCGCAGCGACAGGGTTTTCCAACACCTGCTGGACCCCATGGGGGTGCTGAAGGAAATGATTCGGGTGACCCGTCCCGGTGGACACGTGGTGGCGATTGATGTGGACTGGGGGACCCTGGTTCTGGACCATCCGCAGCCTGAATTCACGGATCAAATCACCGCCTTCGCCCGGGATCATCACACCAACGGGCGATCCGGCCGGCAGCTTCATCAATGGTTCCAAAAAGCGGAACTCAAAGAGATCGAGGGATACGCGGACGCAGTATGCGTGCGGGACTGGGAGATCGCCGGATACATCTGGGGATTGCCCGCACTGCTTCAGAAAATGGTCGCGGCGGGAGTGGCCTCGCAGTCGGATGCCGACTCATGGCTGGAGGATGCCGCCGCGCATGCCGACAAAGGCTTGTTCTGCAGTTCCATGACCGGTTTTGTCATGCGGGGGCGGGTCTAGTACTAGTTTTAAACCCGCCCCATCAATTCCACTGCGTGGGAACGGGACGGGAAAGGCTGTTCAAGGTGCCATCGCGAAAACCGATCCAGATGACCGGTGATTTCCTGTATCTGGGCGGGTTGAAGTTTTAACCGCGAAAGTTTCTCCGGCTGCTCCGATTCCTGGAGACGTGTCAAACAGGAGAGTGTGCCCGCAGTGACGGGATGACAGGCTCCGCGGGTACCCGGGTCGGTTTGGCGGATGGAACCCGCCTGATAATCGAATACGAGTGAAGTTCCCCCGGGATGCTTGAATTCGGGGGACAGGCCCAGATCCCGATACACCTGCAATTCAAACCAGAAGAGCAGGGACGGGTTTTCCGGAGTGGAGTTCAACAGGTCCAGGGTGCGGGAGGCGAGGGTATAGATGCGGGTGGCGGATGCGAGAGGCGGTGAGATTCTGTAGAGCATATCCGCCACGAACGACGCGCCCGCGCACGCCCGCCAATTTGTCCGGAACGCGGAACGTCGGTGAATGGCCGAGCATTCCCGGATCAGGTGCAGATCATCGTTCGCCCGGGTGTAAAACAAAACTTCGCAGGTGTAAAAAAGATCAAACTGACCCAACATCCAGGATTTGGGACGCTGGGCGCCTTTTATCAGAGTGCTGACTTTTCCGTGGCGGGCGGTAAACCACACCACCACCCGGGAGCTGTCGGTGACCGGAAACCAACGCAGAACCAGACCTTCATCTTTGCTGATCTGGGGTTCGCTCAAGCTCACGGGTCGGAGTTAGGAACGATCCTCACCGAGCGCGATCGCCAGATGTTCCCGAAGGGTGCGTATCTCGATCGCCAACTCCAGTTTCCCCTGGCGGGTGAATTCCCGCTGATAAGGTTCAAGCGCATTCAACAGGATCCGGTTCAATTGGTCCAGTTCCGGTTGGAACGTGGTGATCAGCTCGTCCCGGTGTCGAAACAGGGTGATCAACATTTCCCGCACCGCTTGGGGGGCTTCGGGATCCTTCCCGGGAAACTGAACCTTTTCCAACAGCTCTTCACGCAGATTACGGCTGTACATCAACCCGTCCAGGTCGCCATCATCCCGATAGTCCTGTTCCTTCCGGACCAGTGCCAAAATGAATTTGTTCAGGAGCTCGCTTTGCTGGGTTTCAAAGCGTTGCACGATGTCCTGAACCCGTTGGGTATAGCCCTCCTGTAACCGCAAATACTGGGTTTCCGCATCCTGGGCGCTCAATCGGGGAACGCAGGTGAGAAGCAGTACGGCTAGAATGTGAGGTGATACGTTCATAAAGTAAGCGGGAGTGGGGGCTGTCCTCCGGCAGGGGGAGTCAGTCCACCCAGGCTTCGGTGATTGTCGCTGAAATCCGGCGGGCCAGGTCATCGGCGGCTCCGGGAAGTCCCAGAAGTTTTCCGCTGGTGAGGTCTCCGGCCAGGGTGAAGGTGCTGCGCCCCTGCAGTTTGTCATCCCGGACCAGCACCTCGCCGGTGGAGCGCCGAACCATTTCGGCCCGGGCCCTCAGTATTAGGCGGTATTCATTGGGACGGTCCCGATTGGTTTGAGAGAACGAGAGGGGCTCCAGGCTGAAGTCGGTTATGACCACATACAAAACGGCGTCCGCCTGATCTTCGACTTCGATTTTCAGCGAACCGTCCCGCTGAATGGCGGAGAGGACGGAACCGGTCACGTCGTTTTCGAGCAAAGGTTCCTGTGTCTGGTTTTGCACCGTCGGCACATACACACTTTGGATATCATCAGGAAGCATGGTTCCGAGTTGATATCCCACGCATCCCGCCTGCAGCAGGAGCAGGGAAATCAGGGGGAGGGTGCACATCATCTGTAACGTTCGCATAAGGATCCTGGTTAATTTTCTTTTGAACTGAGATTCAGAATACGTTCTCTGGCGGCGCCTGTCCACGATGAATCAGGGAATTGTTCCAGGACGGATTGATATTGAATGCGGGCCGCCTCCGGACGATTCATGACGTTTTCATAAAATTGACCCTGTTCGAATTTCATTTTGGCCAGATGATCATAAGCGGCTTTTCTGCGATCACGAACCTCTTGAAGGCGTTCACTTTCCGGATAGCGGCCGAGGAATTGACTCAGGGTAAGATATTCCCCTTCTTTGGGGCGGATATCGGTGGGGTTCCGCTTGGCAATACGACTGTAGGCTTCCGCAATGCGCAGGGCGGATTGTTCAGCAAGCGGATGGTTCGGATACCGCTCCTCCAACAGGCGGAATTCCTGAATGGCATCCAGATACTGTTTTTTTTGAAAGTAAATTTCTCCCATATCGAACAGGATTCGGGGCGCCTGTTCAATATGGGGGGCATTCGTGAGCATTTGGCGGTAAAGGGGAACGGCCTCCAGCGGTTGGGTAAAGGAGCTGAGTCCGAAAAAGGCGTTGTAAACCTTTTGTTCGGTTTTTCGCGCCGCCTCCAACTGTTGTTTCAGAATTTCATCATAGCTGAAACTGCCGATATAGTTGTCAATCAAGGCCTGATAGGCATGAAACGCCTCCACATACTCCCCGCGGGCGAAAAGGAGATCCGCCCGCAGTCGCTGGGCCCGCGCCGCAAGCGCGTGGTCCGGCCAGACCTCCACCAGGTACCGGGATTGACGGATGGCTTTGCGGAGCTGATTGTTTTGCACTAATTCCTGTACCCGTTCCCACTGCGCTTCCGGCCCGTCTCGACTGGGCCCCCTGAACAGTGAAAATTTCCGGGTGCTGGCGATGCTTTCATCGTGAACGGGCCGGTCACGTGCCTGAGTGAGAGGGCTGATGAGGGCGCAAAGCAATAGAATGGATGCCGGGAGACTACGAATCATGGTGTTCCCATATGCGATGAGCTTGTGGAATCAAGAGGGAAGCGAACTCAATCATCTCAATCATCTTCGGGATCAATGTCTGCGGGACTGTGCAGGTGCCGGGTGCTTTGGGGGGTGGACAACACTTTCCACACGCACCAAACGAGCAGGGCGGTCATTCCGGATGCCGCGATAATCATTACAATCCAGCCTCCAGGCGTCATGAGGGGTCCTCCGCGGAACGGGGTTCATCGGAATCCCAACGCTGATTGGCTCCGGCGATCACGAAACTGAAAAAAACGAGGACCATGACGATGAAACCAATCGAGAGAAGAACGACCGGCGGTTCTCCCTTCGGGGGATTGACAATGGAGTCCCAGCGTTCCGGCAGGGCGCTTTTACACCAGAATGCGAAGACCACCAGCAGATACAGAGGGGAGATGTAACGGATCATCACCGTCATGATCCAGCGGGGAACGGAGATTTCGGCTCCGGCGGAAAGGGCGGTATACCCCTGTTCAGGGCCGATCACCCATCCGAACACGATGGTTTGCACGGTGGCGAAGATGAAGATGAAAAAATTGGCCATCCAGAAATCGATGGTGTCCAGGGCGAGCACATCTTTACTGAAAAAGGTGATAAAGAAGGTGCCGGTGAAGGTGATAAAGCCGAGAATAGCCACTGCGGGTTTGCGGGTCAGCCCCAGGCCCTCTTCCAGAAGGGCGATGGAGGGCTGCAGCATGGAAAGGGAACTGGTGACCGCCGCAAGGAACAACAGAAAAAAGAAGAGAAAGCCGAAAAAACTTCCCGCCGGCATTTGGTTGAACACATTGGGCAGGGCGGTGAAGCCGAGTCCGAAGGTGCTGATGTTTTCAGACAGGAGGGCGGGTCCGAGGAAGATGAAGGCGGCGGGAATGGCGATCATGCCGCCGAGAACCACCTCGCAGAACCCGTTGCCGGCGGCGGAGGTGAGCGAGGAGAGGCAAACGTCGTCATCCTTTTTCAGGTAACTGGCATAGGTCAGAATCAGCCCGAAACCGAGGGAGAGACTGAAGAAGATCTGTCCCGTGGCGGCGAGCCAGATTTCAGGTTCAGCCAGGGAGGAGAGCAGGGTCTTTCCTTCCTCTTGAACGGGGTTCCACATGTAGCCCAGCCCGGCGAGAATATTCTGTTCCGGATGGGCGGGGTTGGGCGGAAGAGTCAACACCCGGCCCAGGACGATGAAGGCGCAGAGAACAAGCAGGGGCATCGCATAGATGCAGAATTTTTCGATTCCCTGGCTGATTCCCCGGTAGATCAGAACGAAGTTGAGGAAAAAGCAGAAAAAGATGAACCCGAGCATGGGGGCTTGTTCGGAGGTGAAGAGCGCCCCGTGATCTCCAGCGCCCAGGGAGGCTCCGAAAAATCCGCCCACCTCACCGATATCGCCTCCCAGTGCGGGAAGCACACCGTTGAGGTAGTTCCAGGCATAATACAGGCAAAGAGCCTCAATTATCACATAGTAGGTGTAAATCAGCAGCGGCATTACAGTGCCCAGCATGCCCACATACGCACCGTTCCTGTTGCGAAATACCCCCTGGAAAATTCCCGGAGCTGAATTGTACCCCATCGAACCGCCATAACGCCCCAGCGCCCATTCCGACCAGGCCAGGGGGATTCCGACAATTACAAACGCCACCAAATACGGAATCATGAACAGTCCGCCGCCATTCTGAGCGGCCTGACCGGGGAAACGGAGAAAATTCCCCAGTCCCACCGCGCTGCCCATGACTGCCAGGATGACACCGATTCGACTGTTCCAGGATTCTTTGGGTTGGGACATAATGAGTTTAAACGATCTGAGGGTGATGCATGCTGAAACGACTGCTTTCCATAACCTCTAAAAACATGGCCTGTAAATGCAAGCGGTCATTCGGGATTTTCTTGAGGGCTTCCTGAAGAGGGAAAAAAAAGCGGATGTCCTGTTGACATCTTCCCGGAAAATCGACTATAAGACTGTCTTTTCCGCGGTCGGGTGATACCTGAAATCACCATCACCTTTAGGTGGCTTGATAGCTCAGTTGGTAGAGCAGAGGACTGAAAATCCTTGTGTCGCTGGTTCGAATCCGGCTCAGGCCACCATTTATTTTTCCTCTGTTTCGCTTTGCCCCGGTATGGATTCGAGGGTGCCGATCCAGACCAGGGGGCGGATTTTTCCAAGTGCGTCCGTCCATTCCGCGAGTTGTTGATTGCCCATTCGAATACAGCCGCGGGAGGCGGGCGTGCCCAGTTTTTCCTCCTGATGGGTTCCGTGAATGTAAATATAGCGGTCGCGGGAGGTGTGGTTGAGTCCGGGCACAAGCCCGTCCAGCCGGAGAATGCGGCTGAGAATGCGATCGCCTTCTCCCCCGGTCCAGGTGGAAAGAGGGGTGTCCGTCGGCTTCCGACTGATGAAGGGTTGTCCAAGGGGCGCTCCCACTCCGATGACTTCGCAAACGCGATGCGCACCCAGAGGGGTGCAATGGGAGTCGGGCCGGCTGCCAAGTCCCGCCCGGCTGGTGGAAACGGGTGCGGTGTCCCAGCCCCGATCCGCCCGCCATCGGTGTATCCGCTGCTGTCGGACATCCACCACCCAGACTTCCGGCTCATCCGGGAAATGGGTGAGGAGGCTGTTTCGGTCAGTTGCGTGGATCAGAGGTTGCATCGGGATGAAATTCTACTATGTTAATCCCCCTTTCACAAGATTATGAATTCATCCGATCCCACTTCCGATTCCCCCAGCCGCAAAGATGTATGGAAAATGTTCGACCGTATTGCCGGTCGATACGATTTCCTCAATCGCTCCCTGTCCTTCGGGCAGGATATCCGCTGGCGAAAACGCATGCGCCGGTATGTGCCAGCCGACCGGCCGGTACGGATCGTGGATCTGGCGACGGGCACTGCGGACCAAATTTTATTTTTGCTGGATGGAAAAGCGGATATTCAGTCTGCGGACGGATATGACTTGTCGGAGGAAATGCTGGAGGTGGGACGTAAAAAAATCAGGCAGCGGGGCGTGGAGGACCGGGTGAAGCTGTACACGGGTGATGCCATGGCCTGTCCGGCCGCGGATGCGTCCGCGGATGTGGTCACTATCAGTTTCGGAATCCGCAACGTGATGGATGTGCCAACAGCGCTGCGGGATATGAGGCGGATTCTGGTGCCCGGCGGGGTGGTGTGCATTCTGGAGTGCTCGGTTCCCCGGAATCCACTTGTCCGCCGGGGCTATCTGCTGTATTTTCGTCACATTCTGCCTAAACTGGGTGGTTGGGTGAGCGGGGATGCCCACGCCTACGCCTATTTGAATAAAACCGTGGAAACTTTTCCCTGCGGGGAGGCGTTTTGCGCGTTGATGCGGGATGCGGGATTCGAGCAGGTCAAGGCGGAGTCCATGACCTTCGGGGTGGCCACGTTGTATACCGGAGTGCGACCGGAGGAAGAGGACTCATGACGGTCCTGCGGGGCGCACAGCTTGAACTCGCCTGCGCGGAGATGCCGATGCGCATCCGCAAGGCCTTCAAGGATTGGACAAACGCCCCGGATCAGGTGATGCAACGCGGGGTGCGTATCGAGGTGGGCATTGAGGACTGTGATCCTGTTCGGTGGTTGCTGGCGCAACAGTTTCCGCGTCAGCTCTACTGGTCCGGTCGGGACACCGGAGAGGTGATTGCCGGTGTGGGATGCTGTCACGAGTGCACGTCCGGGTCGGTGGAGCATCCGGAAGCCCTGTTTGACAAAGCTACAGAGGTTTTGCAGCATTTTGGCACCCAAAAACCGGTGTATGTGGGCGGTTTCTCCTTTTCGGATGGTTCCGTGGATGAACCTCCGTGGCCGGAAATGGGCAAAACCCGGTTTTGGATTCCCTTCGCGGAAGTGTGCAGACGGGATAACAAAACGGTGCTGGCCTGTAATTTGTATTTTCGGCGGAACGTGGAACAATCGCTTCAGGACCTTTTGCACGCCTGGCAGGGGGTGATTCCACATTTGGCGGTTCCCCATGAGCTTCCCACCCTGATGTGCCGCCGGGATCATCCCGACAAGGCGGGCTGGGAAAGCAATGTGGCGTCGGCCCTGGGATTGATTGAAAACGGGATACTGGACAAGGTGGTGCTTGCCCGGAAAGCGGAATATACCTTTGCGATTCCGGTTCCGGCTATTCACATCCTGGCGGTGCTGGAAACCGTCACCTCCACCTGCTATCATTTTTTAATTCAACCCTCCGAAAAAGTCGCGTTTATGGGAACGCCTCCCGAGTGTTTGTATAAAAGAGAAGGGACCCGCCTGCAGACGGAGGCTCTGGCGGGAACGCGGCCCCGGGTGAGTGACGATGAAGAGGACAACGCGCTCGAAGCGGAACTGATGAACAACCCGAAAGACCGTCACGAGCAGGAACTGGTGCGTCGGGATCTGATCCGTCAGTTGCATTTGTTATCGGATCGGGTGGAGGCGGATGATCATCCGAAAGTCCTGAAGCTGGAGCGGAAGCAGCATTTGCTCAGCCGCCTGAACGCCACCTTGAGAGAACATGTGGGGGATGCGGACATTGTGAAAGCGTTGCATCCCACCCCGGCGGTGGGAGGATCTCCCCGGGCCAACGCCTTGCGGGAGTTGGAGGTGCTGGAACCGTTTTCCCGGGGCTGGTATGCCGCCCCGGTGGGACGTTTCGGGTTGGATTATACCGAATTCGCGGTGGCGATCCGCTCGGGTTTGGTGCGGGGCCGGCAGGTGAATATTTATTCAGGCGCCGGTATCGTCAAAGGATCGGACCCCGCATCGGAATGGCAGGAGATCGAAAATAAAATCAGCGATTTTGTGAAAGTCACCAGCGGGCAGGTGAGGTAGTGCTCTGTCACAGTGAAATTGTCGGGTGAAGATGGTGTATGTCAGCGAGTTCAGAGACGGATGGTGCCATAGCAGGGGGAGTGGCGCATTCGGGTGTTCCGTCTTCGCTTCGCTACGCCGTGACATGCCGGCGGGCAGGCCGAGCACCGTCCACAGTTCCAAAACTGGAAGGAATGTGACTGGCCGAATGCGCCACTCACAGCACGCGGCGCCCCCGCCGCAATACCCAT
>JBBDRC010000156.1:0-5387 GCA_040905625.1 Kiritimatiellia bacterium | reverse complement strand
TCAACCCCCGCTTCCGCTTCTCACCCACGCCCGCCCACACACTTGGTATCTGATTTGTTATTTTCATAAAGCAACCATGGACTACCGGGGCGGGAAAGTCAACCAAATATATCACCTGTTGTTATATTAATTTATTCACAAATCACCTGTTGCTTTATCAATTTTTGTTGTTTTTGTCGCGGTTCATCAATTTGATGTTTGTAGTTGGTTTGTTGTGCGTCCCAGAAAGGAGGGGATTTGCTTGAGGATGCTGTTCAGGGTTTGGGTGTCCTGATGTCTCCAGGCCTGTTGTGCTTTTTTCGACAGTCGGGAAAGATTTTGTTCTGCTTCCCGAAGCTTGCAAGCGAAGGAATGGAGACCGGGTTCCTCCAGCAGGGTCTCGAATTCTTCTATGAGCAGTCCGCCGCAGAGTATGTTTAAATGTAACTCAAACCCTCCCCGGCTGTTCCGGCTTTCCACTACCTGAAGCGTTACGGCCAGGCGCGGGGCGTTGGCAATTTTTTGGTAGGCGGCGGGTAAAGGTAGATATCCCACACAGAGCTGCCCCAACAGGGAATACGCATGACTGGATTTTCCATATTCCGCAAGCTGTCTGCTCTTGAGTTCCTTTCCGGATTGGATGATCACGTGCACAGACTCATTTTCCTTTTTGATGCCGGAAGATACTGTATCAAACGAAACCCAGGTGGGATGTCCAAAGGGATCGTACCCGGCGAAAACGGATTCGGCATCCGGCGGACGGCTGGCGATGGCATCATAGCTGTTTTCGTGAAAATCGTACACCGTGCCCATCCGAAAGGCTTCGGTGGTCTCCAGCATTTCCTCCATTTGCCCGATGAGCTGACTTCGCAGATCGGGTTCAAATCTGAGTTGTCCCTCCGCGTTCAGGCGTACCCGCATGTAGAGGCGGAGTATAAACTCTTCTTCCATATCGGCCGCTCCGGGAAACTGATCGGTGAGCAGGTCCCGCACGAGTCCGCGCAGAGCGTCAGCGGCGGCTTGTTCCCTGCGCTGATAACGAGTGCGTGGATTTGAATTGTCAAATGGCTTCATAAATGGTGAGGGGTATCCAATAGGAACATCCCACATGTGTGAAGCAAAAACCATCGCAACTCTTTTTGATCTGGACGGAACCCTGGTGGATTCACTACCGGATATTGCGGCCTCTATGAATCAGGTTCTGAATGTCCGCGGGTTTCCCGTGCATCCCCTAAACGCCTACCGATTGTTTGTGGGGGACGGCATGCGGAAACTGGCGGAACGTTGCCTGCCACATGAGCTGTCGAGGGATCTCAACCTTATTGATGTCGTGGTGACGGAGATGAAGGCGGTATACGCGGTTCACTGGCGGGACAATCCGCTTCCGTATACCGGGATACCCGAGTTGTTGGATACACTCCACAAGAAAGGTGTCCGCATGGGGGTTCTCAGTAATAAACCCGAGGAATTCACCCGGGAAATGGTTCGGCACCTCTTCCCTGATGTGCCTTTTGACCCGGTTCACGGGGCCAGGGATGGAATTCCTCTCAAACCAGATGCGGATTCCGTTTTGGCGATTCTCAGGGAGTGGCACCTGCGACCGGAACAGGTGTTTTATGTGGGCGACACCTCCACGGATATTATGACCGGCCGCAATGCGGGCATGCCCACAATCGGGGTAACCTGGGGGTTCCGGGACCGTGCGGAGCTGGAAGCGGCCGGAGCGACCCACATCATCGATCACCCCCGCGAATTGCTTCATATACTTTAATAAAATCCGGATCCGCCCTTTTCGCCGGGGATGTCGCCTAAATAACGCACCTCCCTCACGAGATCCAGCCCGTGTTTGTTTTTCACCGCCTGTTGAAGGTTCCGGGCCAGCGCGGCCACATCCGCAGCCGTACAATCGGGCTCCCGCTTGACCAGGATATTCGCATGTCCGGCAAACACACCGGCCCCTCCGACCCGCTGTTCTTTGGCACCGGCGGTTTCGAGAAACCATCCGGCCGCCTGACGACGCTCAGCCGCTGATGTGGGCTCCAGATTCTTGAAAAAACTGCCTATACAGGGAAGATTTCTCCAGTCCGGATGCCGTTCGGCGCGGAGAGCGAGTATGCGATCCCGTTCCCGGCGCAGAGCCTCCACATCGCCGTTCGTGGTCTTCAACACCACCTCCGACACCCAAAATCCCTGATGTTTCAACGAAGAATCCCGGTAGGCGAAACCGCAATTCTGGGTCCGCAGGCACTGCAGGGCCCCCTCCGCGTTCCATCCATGCACCTCCAGCAGGACATGCTCCATCTGCACGCCCCAGGCCCCGGCATTTCCAACCACCGCTCCGCCAAGCGTTCCCGGAATTCCGGTAAACGCTTCGAGTCCGGATTGTCCATGTTCAATCGCCCAGTCAACCAAAGACTGCAACGGGATGCCCGCACAGAATTTCCAGATTCCCTCTCCAAGATCCTCCGGTTCACGGAAAGGAGCGACATATCGAACCAATACTCCCGGCCAGCCTCGGTCGGAAAATAACAGATTGCTGCCTTCGCCGAGCAGGAGCGCGGAAATGTGTTGGTCCGCGCAGATGGAGTGCGCGGCCGCCAATTCCTTTGGGGATCCGCACTCAATGAGAAAGGCTGCGGGGCCTCCGAGTTGAAAACTTCCCACGGTTGAGAGAGGAACCTGCCGCCGGACAGATAAGCCCGCCTGCCGAAAGACCTGGGGATCGATTTCAGCCATCGCCGCAGGTCCCACCGGGTTATCGGGTCATCCACACCAGCGAATAAATCACCACGGCCCCGAGCACGGTCAGAAAAATCAGCCGGTTCCGGTGCACGTTCAAGTGGTGACCACTTTCGACGGGACGTAATTCCTTGGCGGTGCCGAGGGCGAAATAATTGTTGAACCTGGCTTTGGTGCGGGATTGCGGCGTGGGGGCCTGCAGTCCATTGGGCCCAAAACTCTGTTGATTGAATGTTATTTTGCGGTTCGCCCGTTTGCCGTGTCGGTTTTGCTGAATCGCCCAGGCAAACAAGCCGGTAAACACTGAAACGTGGGAACTGTGAATGGGCACATACCGCTTTTCGGGCGCGAGAGGTTCCAGAGGTTTCAGAGTCTTCACAATCCGACGTGCCGGAGTCACGCCGGGTTCGGCGGAGGTCTTACTGAAAGTGGAATCTGAGGAATTAGACATTCAAATCTTACTATGGTTTTATTCCCAGGTTCGTCAAGGCCCAAACCACCGCCAGAGCGGATAATCCGCAAAACAGGGCCACTGGCAGGGCAATGGCCACTCCGACTTTAAGCCAATACCCGAAATCGCCTGCGTCGGCACCCGGACTTGAAAGTCCGCCTTCGGAATCGCTGGTCCAGTCGAGTGCGTCAAGGCGTGCCAGGGCGCGCTTGAACTCCATTCGTGCTCCTTTGAGGATATCCGAGGCGCGGGTGAGTTCCTGGTCAAATCGATCCTCCGGCCAACCGCCTTCCCCCAGCTCATTCAGTTGAACTTCCAGCTTGGAAAACAAGTGTCGGCTGTTCACATACAGCTCCTGTAACTGCGATACCCGAACCTCCTCCTTGTCGAGCAGCAGCAGGCATTGATGAATGCGTCTGGATACATCCTGTTTTTCCTCCACGTACCGGCCCTGCCGCTGCCGCAGACTTTCAAGGGTTTGCTTGCGCTGAAGCAAATTCTCCTGTTGTTGACGAAGGCTTTCGAGTTCACGGGCGGTGCCCGCCACTTCCGATTCCAGTCGTTCCCGTTGACGGGTCAAATGACCCAATTCCTGAATATCCGCCCGTTCCTCCGCCTGTAAATCCGGACGCGGGACCTGGGGGGCATGCAAATCGGTGTCGATAAAATCGGTGTGACGTGAAGAACTCATTCCGGAATCACCAGTTCAACCCCGGGTGAAAGCACATTCATATTGGGAATACGGTTTTGATTCGCCTCATAAATTTTCCTCCAATTCGATGCGCGGCCATACATTTTCAGGGAAATTCCACTCAGCGTGTCTCCCCTCTTCACCGTGTAGGTTTTTGGCTCTGCGGCGGGCGAGGATGCTGAACGTTCCGTGGCGGGCGGAGACGAAACGGATTTCAAGCGTTCAATTTCCTCCAGCAAAGCCAATCGTTGGCCCGCCCATTCCGGAGGAGCTTCACGGGAGACACCCGGACGGGTAAGTTGAAGCTGTTGCAATGTGAGCTCGGCCTTGGCCAGTTTCTGTTCCGTCTCAGCCAGTTTGAGAGACAACTCCCGGATCCGAGCCTGATCGGAGCCGGGCTCCGCAGCCGAAAGCGTGGCCGACAGTAACCGCCGTTCATCCTCCACCACCTGCCGAATAATTTCGCTTTTCTCCGTTTCAGGCCGACCCTCCAGGTAGCGCTCAAAATGATAAACGGCCTTGATGGGTTTCAGTTTTGATTGGTACACCATGCCCAACTGTAAATGCGCCAAGGCAAAGTCCGGATGTTTCCGTAAAAATTCCCGCAAAAGTTCCTCCGCCCCGTCCACGTCCTGTTGTCGCACCAGCTCCCGTGCTTTCACGAGGGTCGGGTGCTCTTTTTCGGTCATATCGGACCCCTGATATTGCGTGCAGGCGCAAATCAGGAGTACCCATCCAAAAAATAAAATGCGAAAAGGAGTCATGTGGATGATTCATACTCCTGAAACCCCCGGCCCGCAAGCGAAAAGCGGGTTTCAACATTTTAGGATGGATAGTTCCTTTTCAGACATGTACAACATTCACCATGAAGATCTCTTTATTTATTCCCTGTTATGTGGATCAACTCACCCCCGAAATCGGGTTTGCGGTGGTGGAGGTGCTGGAACGGCTTGGCCATCAGGTCGATGTGCCGCCGGGACAGACCTGTTGCGGTCAGCCCGCCATGAATAACGGATATGAGGATGAAACCCGCACCGTGGCCCGTCACATTTTGAACGTGTTTGCGGACTCGGAGGCGGTGGTGATTCCGTCAGGCTCCTGCGGGGCAACCATCAAACATTTTTATCCTGAATTGTTCGCCGGCCGCCCGGAGGAGGCGCAGGCAAAGGCTCTGGCCGCCAAAACCTGGGAATTTTCCGAATTTCTGGTGGATGTGCTGAAGCTGGAGGATGTGGGAGCCCGCTTTCCCCACAAGGTGACCTGGCATGACGGCTGTCACGGCCTGCGCGAGTTGCATATTCAACAGCAGCCACGCACCCTGCTTGCCCACGTTCGGGATCTGGAACTGGTGGAGATGAAGGAGGCCAAAAGCTGCTGCGGTTTCGGGGGGACGTTTGCCATCAAATTCCCCCAAATCTCCACCGCCATGACCCAGGTTAAAACCGGATCCGCGGAGGAAACCGGAGCGGAGTATATCGTCAGCAACGACCCGAGCTGCATGCTGCAAATTCAGGGGTATCTGGAAAA
>JBBDRC010000155.1:0-5439 GCA_040905625.1 Kiritimatiellia bacterium | reverse complement strand
TCCCTCCCTGTTTGCAGACCATCACGTCCCGATACCATTCCTCCACCGCCACCATCACCGTTCGCTGAATCTTTCGACGGGCCTCACTCTCCCGGGCATTCTCCACATCCTCGTCCACCTCTTCTTCGTCATCAGATTCATTCCCCTCCAACGCCAGTTGGCTCTGCGCGGCCTGATCAAAAAAATCGCGGAACTGTGCCGCCCGATCCAGACGGGCCCGCAGTGAGCGGGGCGGGCCGATACTCAACAGTTCAATCAGGCTCTCCCGCCACACTCCGACCGCGGCGGGACCCTTGGGCACATTCAGGGTCTGACAACGGGACCGCAGGGTCGGAAGTAACTGCTCGGATGCGTCACTGACCAGCAGAATCAGCGTGCTGTCGGGTGGCTCCTCCAGGCTTTTAAGCAATTTATTGCCCGAACTGGGATTCAACCGCTCCGCGGACATGAACACCACCATTTTCCATCCGCCCTCAAAACTCTTTTCGTGAATCCGTTGCAGGGCAAGCTGCACATCCTCCACCCGTATTTGGCGCAGCTTTCCTCTCGGTTCCACCCAGTGCACGTCTGGATGCAACCGCGCTTCAACCCGATGCCGGATTTTCTCCGGGGGATGCTTTCCGCTTTGACTCATCAACAATACCCCCAATTCCTCTGCAAACGCCTTTCCCTCCACCAGAGGATCTCCCTGGCATACATAGGCATGGCCCAGAATTCCCTGGTCCAGCAACCGCCGCATATCCTCCAACAACGTCACAGGTCCACCCCCAGTTTCGCCCGTAAACAGGCGTTCACCTGTTTCGACACCTCCTCGATGGATTTGCTGGCATCCACCCGGTCGATTCGGTCGCCGAAACGTGCATGGATACGTCCGTACATTTCGGAAACATTCTGATGAAAAATCCCCGCCTCCGATTCGAATCGATCCGGGTGTGCCCCGCGATCCTTCATCCGTTCCAAAGCTGTTTCCACGGTCACATCGAACCAGAGTGTCGCATCCGGCCAACATCCATCCAGCGCATACTCATTTACCGCCAGCACCTGCTCCAGCGCAATTCCCCGTCCTCCCGCCTGATACGCCAGAGATGAATCGACAAATCGGTCACAGATCACCCATTGGCCTTTTTCCAGAGCCGGGCGAATCACATTGGTCACATGCTGTGCCCGACTGGCCGCGAACAACAGCACCTCCGCCGCCGGAGTAATGTTTTCACCTGTTGCATGATGCTGCAACATATCCCGTATCATCTCTCCGGTGGGGGTTCCTCCCGGCTCCCGGGTCATGACCACTGACAGGCCGGATGCCTCCAACCGCTTCTGCAAAAGAACGGCCTGAGTGCTTTTTCCGCAGCCTTCGCACCCCTCCAAACTGATAAATTTTCCCCGTGATTTATCCATGGAATCCACCTCCATGCCGATAGATTGTTAGAAACTGGATACCTGTCCTCATAGGGTCCGGCTCCTATCCCTCTGAAACCCGCTTGGCAAGGAAATCGGGTATAGAAGATGAGTCACGGTTCTGAAAGATCCAACTCCTCCCCTGAAACTCAGTCATAACGGTAGGCGCGAAGCAGATTGGCTTTCTCGAACGCACCTGTTGCGGCGGACCAGCTCAACGCTTCGGTCATGATCTCGACCACCCGATTGAGGACCTCCGCCGAGGGTTCCCCCTGAGTTCCCAGCGGAGTCCGCCTCAACACCACATCCTCCAAATGCAGGGCCATTTCATGTTGCAGGGCATGAATCACCATACATTCGGGCGTTTTTCCATCCGGAAGCAGCCTTCCAGCGCTTTCATCCGACTCCACAACCGCTTGCCAGCAGGCACCATAACTTTCCGCCAGCAGGGTCACTGTTGCATCCGGCCAGTCCGCCGGCACTCCGGCCCGGATTTCCGCCTGCAACTCCTCCCGAATCCCGAACACTCCTCCCTCGAGCACGCTTTCCGCAGTGCGGCAGGCCGCGGGAGGAACCGCTAACTTTTCCAGAACGCGATCCGTTGCTTTTTCCGCCATGATCCGGCAGGCGGTGTATTTGATGCCATCCATGGAAATCAAGTTCGAGACCCGCAAATCCGTTTGGTGATCCATAATCGCATAGCGCCTCGCCACCTTGGAGCCGGATTTCAGATTTTCCGCGTTCACCATGCGCAATCCTCCAAACGCCATAGTCACGTCTTCCCGTTTCAAATTGAACCCGGGCAGTCCCCGGTTAATTTCCGAGATAAATTCCTCAATATCCCCGTCCCTGATCCGCCATTCCTCCGGCGCCCCCCGGTATTCACTGTCCCGGGTCCCCCACAGCATGTGACCCTGCCAGGGCGTACTGAAATAGTGACGCCCCCCCCGCTGCAGATGCGCCTCCGGATCCGGCTCGCCACCCGGGATCGCCAATCCGGTATCCGCACATACCCCCCGCCGGGTGACCAGTTGCACCCCCGCATTCTTGACCACTTCCCGTTTCGATTGCCTGCCCGGAAACAATTCCGGCAGCAGATCCCGCCAGGGTCCGGTCATGGCCGCGAATTGTTTCGCCCGAATCCCGAATTCCCTGTCACTCTCAACGTCCCGAACCTTCAACGCCTCAATTTTTGATCCGCTCATTACAAATTCCACTCCCCGCACCCGATTCGCCAGTGCCGCCCCACCCTTCACCGCCGACAAGGCAAAGGCCAGGGTGAACCGATCCGAATTCCGCATGTGTGCATCGTAAAACAGCGCCGCACCCGTCACGCCCCGCATGGGAAGCGACGGCACCCGTTCCTTCAACTCGTCCACGGATACGATCCGGCCGGCGGGCAGATGCAGTTTCGGATCGGACACCCCCCGGTTTCGCTTCCAACTCACCACATCATTCACCATCAGTGCGACCCGCATGGCCGCTTTCCCGGTCATCAGGCCCGGTGTGGTGGGCACCAGAAATCCCAGGGGATCCACCAGATGGGGTGCCATACGCATAAGGGCGTTCCGTTCCCGCACCGATTCCGCCATCCGTGAAAAATCCAGGTGCTGAAGATAGCGCAGTCCTCCGTGCAGAATTTTCAGGGAACCGGCCGAGGTTTCACCGCCAAAGTCCCCCATCTCCACCAACGCGACCTTCAGACCGCGCTGAGTCGCGTCCAGCGCCGTCGCCAAACCATTAATTCCACCTCCGAGGATACAGAGGTCAAAGGACTCGTTGGCCAGACGCTGGAGATCCCGCTGCATGGAGTGTTTACTTCTTATTCTTGGACTTCGAAGGTTTAGACGGGGTGGATTTCGGGTTTGACACCGGTTTCAACTTCCCTTTTCCGACCGGGGTCGAGGCCGCCGCATCTCCGTTGGCCGCCGCCTTTTTCGCGTCCCGCTTGCGGGTGTGGGTGGTCTGATAAATGGAAATCAGGTTACTGGTGGTCCAGTACAGCAAAAGGCCCGCGGGCATCGAGTAACAGATAAACAGGAACACGACGGGCATCATCATCATGATCTTTTTCTGCTGGGGATCCATATTGCTGGGGGTGAGTTTCTGCTGCAGCACCATGGTCGCCCCCATGGTCAGAGGCAGAATATTGACCGGGAATCCCGCGATGAAAAACAGGGCTTCCTGCTCACTCAAATCCGTGATCCAGAGGAAATCGGCGAAACGCAGTTCCACCGCCACCCGCAGCACCCCGTAGAGAGAAATAAACACCGGAATCTGCACAATCATGGGCAGACATCCCGCCATCGGATTCACTTTATGCTGCTTGTAAAAGGCGGACATCTCCTGATTCAGCTTCTGGGGATTGTTTTTGTATTTTTCCCGAAGCTCCTTCATTTGCGGGGACAATTCCGACATCTTCTTCATGTTTTCCGCCCCCTTCTGGGTCAGCGGCCAGAACAGCATCCGCACCACAAAGGTCAGCAGAATAATCGCCACCCCCCAGTTCCCGGTGAGGGCATGAAGTTTGTTGAGCCCCCACATCATCCCTTTTCCAAGGGGCACAAAAATACGGAACAAACGAAAATCGATCAAATCGTGCTGGTTGCTCCCCAGCGCCTGAAGGTTGTCCATGGAGATGGGTCCGACATAATAACTCAGATCCCGCTCCATCACCTGACCGGGAATCAGCTCCACCCCTTGAAGAGACACGGACGGTTGGGCCATGCCGATCGCGGCATCCTCCTTTCCCCCCTCGCCTCCTTTACGGGCCCGCAGAGTCAGGGACTCCGCCGCCAACCAGTCAGAGGACTTGAAGGTGACCACCTGGGTGAAAAATTTGTTTTTTACGCTGAACCAATCCAGGGGCTGATTCACCACGTGCTCATACATACCATTGACCTTTCCAGTCTCTTTGCGCAACTGCTTCACATAGTGTTTGACCCCCACGCCGCCCGTGTGACGGGCGTCTATCCCCACGAAAGGCCCGAATTTCTGCGAAATATTTTCCTGCGGATACATGGGCCCCAGGAACACATTCATTTCGGGAATGGCGATATCGCCCTCCCCCTCATTTCTCCAGCGTTCCCGCACTGTCACTTCATAGCCCTCGCCCAGCGAAAATTCCCGTTCAAAAGTCAAACCGGGCATTATCCGGCGCGAAAACAGAATCGATCCCCCCGCGCCCTCACTCACCGTAAAGGCCGACCCCGCGTTCGCCCCCGGCATGTCGTAGGACAGCGCGGGCTGCTTCACCCCGGAAAAATTCATCACCACCGGATTCGCGGCCGCATCCTCTTTATCCTCGAGAGTGGCGGGATACTCCCACAACGTTGCCTCCACCACCGAAGCCCCCAGATTGCTGAGTTTCACTGTGATCACTTCATTCGACAGTTCCACCACCTGTTCCGCCACCGTCTCTTCGGAGGGAAGCAGTTCCTGAGCCGACTCGCCGTTTGATCCCACCAACGCGGGCGCTTCGGCGGCGGACTCCACTGAATCCTCCGGTGTGGAAGGGACTGCGGACGGGGACCGGGATTCCGACACGTCCGCAGGCACATTCGATGGTGCCGGCGCATCAGGGAAACGCGGTTTGATGAAACGGGAATCGATAAAAAGCCAGACCGGAATCAACAGGATAAGCAGGACAACAGTGGCGAGTTCTTTTTTATTCATGAGAGTGGAGGTGCGTAAAAATTAATCGGGGAGAGACTTAGGCTATTCCGACGGGGTTTGCAACCGTGCGGCTCGTGAAAAGACATCGAGCAAATCCGCATCCAAATCGGGTTGCGGGGCGTTCAGAATCGAGCGGCGGGCCACCAGAATCACATCCTCGGACCCGGTCAGATCGTACTGATGAAGCCGAAACCACTCGCGCATCCGCCGTTTGGCGCGGCTGCGGGCCACCGAATTTCCCACTTTCCGGCTGGCCACCACCCCCAGTCTGCCTGCGGCATCCTCCCCCGTGCGCAACGAGAGCAGCACAAAGTGCCCCACCGTTTTCGGACCCTGGGCATAGGGTTCCTGAAACAAAGCCGCGCG
>JBBDRC010000154.1:0-5472 GCA_040905625.1 Kiritimatiellia bacterium | reverse complement strand
GTCTGGTGGACCCGGAAAAACTGGACCAGACCCGGCGCGGTCTGCGGGCGGGCCGTGATGTGGAGCAGATGATGAAAGTGGTCGGAGAGGAGGGAACCGCCATGCCCGACTTTGTACAGTATCTGAAAGCGGAGTTTCTGGATGAGGTTTATCTGCAACAGGACGCCTTCCACGACGTGGACGGGGCCTCCAGTGCCGAGCGGCAAAAGCATGTGTTCATCGTTATTCACGGAATTATGACCACTCCGCTCACCTTTAAAACCAGGGACAACGCCCGGCAGGAATTCCTCCGCTGGCAGCAAATCGCCAAAGACTGGAACCGGATCCCCATGGAAAAACCTGAATTTACAGCCACCGAAGAGAAACTCGTCCATGCCGTCGAACAGCATCGCACTGACGGGGAGGAAAACTGATTATGCACACGCTTTATCACGGAATTGAAAACATTGTCGGCAACGTGCTCATGCTGCGGGCCACCGATGTCGGCTACGGCGACCTCGCGGAAGTCAGTTACGGGGAGGACAGCTCTCTGGCCCAGGTCATCCAGCTCGACGGCGATCAGGTCTACCTGCAGATTTTCAGCGGAAGCCGGGGCGTGCCCACCGACGCCACCGTCCGCTTTCTCGGACACGGCCTGCAGGTTCCCTTCTCCGAAGATCTGCTGGGACGCATTTTTGACGGAAGCGGACGCCCCCGGGACGGCCGCCCCGAACTGGACGCCACCCCGGTGGGGGTCGCCGGACCCTCGGTGAATCCCGACCAGCGCATTATCCCCCGCAAAATGGTGCGGACCGGAATTCCAATGATCGATGTGTTCAACACCCTCGTGCAGTCGCAAAAACTGCCTATTTTCTCGGTGGCCGGTGAACCCTACAACCCGCTGCTCGCCCGCATCGCCCTGCAGGCCGAGGTGGATGTGATCGTTCTCGGCGGCATGGGGCTCAAATACGATGACTATCTCTTCTTCCGGGAAACCCTCGAGGAGGCCGGCTCCCTCAGCCGCACCGTGATGTATGTGCACACCGCCGCCGACCCCACTGTGGAGTGTCTGTTTGTTCCCGACTTATGTCTGGCCGTGGCCGAAAAATTCGCGCTTGATAACAAGGAAGTGCTGGTGCTGCTCACCGACATGACCAACTACGCGGATGCCATGAAGGAAATCGCCATCACCATGGAGAAAATTCCCTCCAACCGGGGCTATCCCGGCGACCTTTACAGTCAGTTGGCCGCCCGCTACGAAAAAGCGGTGGACTTCGAATCCGCCGGATCCATCACCATTCTCGCCGCCACCACCATGCCCGGCGACGACGTGACCCACCCGGTGCCCGACAACACCGGCTACATCACCGAGGGTCAGTTCTATCTTCGCAACGGACGTATCGAACCCTTCGGCAGTCTCAGCCGCCTCAAACAATTCGTGAACGACAAGACCCGCGCGGATCACCGGAAAATCATGGACCGCATGATCCAGCTCTACGCCGGATTCCGCTCCACCGAGGAAAAACGGTCCATGGGCTTCCGAATGACCGAATACGACCGCAAACTTGTCAAATTCGGGGATCTGTTTGAAAAACGGCTGATGGATCTCCGCATCACCCTCCACCTGGAGGACGCCCTCGATGCCTGCTGGCAAATTCTTGCCGACTGCTTCGAAGCCGATGAATGCGGCATGCCCTCAGAACTGATTCAGGAGTTTTGGCCCGGTGAGAGGTCAGAGGGAAGAAGTCAGAGTTCAGAGAACCATGAAGAGGTCAGAACGCAGAGGTAAGAAATGAAAAATCTACGCCCCAAACAACAATCAACTAACCGCGTGATCTCCGCTTCGCTCCAACCACGTGAGCTGCGCAACGTGGCCAAAGAACGCGGGCTTCGCCAACTCTTCCCCTGACATCTTCCTTCTGACCTCTAACTCTTCCTCTGACCTCTAACTCTTCCTCTGACCTCTAACTCTTCCTCTGACCTCTACCCTCTAACCTCTGACCTCTAATTCTTCCCTGACCCCTACCCTCTAACCTCTGACCTCTTATTCTTCCCTGACCTCTACCTCCTAACCTCTGACCGCTCCCATGCCCCTGAAACGCACCAAATCGGAACTTCGGATTCAACGCGATTCGCTTAAGCGATTCCAGCGCTATCTGCCGACCCTGCAACTGAAGAAACAGCAGTTGCAGTCCGAGTTGCGTCAGGTGGAGATCATACGGGAGGAACTGGAGGCCGAGCAGGATAAAACCCGCCGCGAACTTCAGACCTGGCTGGCCCTGTTTGCGGAGGAAATTCCTTTAGCAGACTGGATTCAGATCAAAAAACTGGAAATCGGGCAGCAACATATCGCGGGGGTGGATGTGCCGGTGCTCAACCAGTTTGAACTGGAGCAGTCCTGCCCGGACCGGCTGGCGTATCCGGTGTGGATCGACGACGGTCTGGCCGCCCTGCAAACGGAAGCGGAACACCGGGTCCGCCTGGAGATCCTGCATCGGCAGGAGGCCCTGATTGAAGCCGAACTCCGCACCACCAGTCAGCGGGTCAACCTGTTTGAAAAAGTGAAAATTCCCGAATGCAAAGACAACATCCGCATCATCCGCATCGCCCTCGGGGATGAGCAGGTGGCCGGGGTGGCCCGCGGAAAACTGGCCAAGAAAAAAAGTGAGGCCGCCGCATGATCACCCCCATGCAACATATCACCCTGATCTGCCGCGACACCGACGCGGAAACCATGCTGCTGCATCTCCGCGAATTCGGGGCCATGCATCTCAAGCTGCTTGACCGGGACAATCATCACCTGGAGCATCTGGCCGAGGCACTCAAGGATATGCGGCGGGTCATCCAAAAGTTGAACCAGGTGGAAGCACCGGAGGGCAGCCCGGACCTTGAATCCACCGAGGCCCTGGTGCCGTACTGTCAGCGACTCGAACAAACCGCTAAAGAACTCGAGGTTCTCGATCAGCAACTGTTCAAAGAGGAAAAAGCCTGGACTCCGTTCGGCCGGATCGAGCATCAAACCCTCACCGCCCTCCGACAACAGGGCCTGACCGTGGGTTTTTACCGTGCCCCCGTCTCTCCGCTCGGTTTGCCGGAAGGAACGGCCTGGCTCACCGCCGATGCCGGTTTCGGCGTGGCGGTTTCCATGCAGCCCCAGGATCAGGTGGAACTCCCCCCTCTGCAAATGCCTGTGCGCAGTCCCTCCCGCATTGCGCAGCTTCGCCAACACCTGCAACGGATTCGGGAGGGCGTGGCCCTCGCCCTGAACGCCGCCGCCACCCGTCTGTCCGAGTTAAAGCAACTGGCGGCGGAACGGGAGGACGAACTGGACTTCCTCAAAGCCCACACCGGCATGGGGGATGAAGAATCCCTGCGCTGGATCGAGGGTTTCGTGCCTGCGGATGCCCTGGCCGATCTTGAAACCGCTTCCGAAACCTGGGGCGCCGCCCTGATCAGCCGCGACCCCGCCGAAACCGATCCCACCCCCACCCTGCTCAAACAAAATGCCTTCGTAAGCTGGATTCAGCCCGTCTTCAGCTTCCTGGGGGTCACTCCCGGCTATCAGGAAGTCGATGTGGGCTGGAGCTTTCTGGTGTTCCTCTCCATCTTCTCCGGCATGATCATCGGCGATGCGGGATACGGACTGTTGCTGCTTCTGGTCGTTGGCCTGTTGAACATTTTCAAACCCGCCTCCCGCGGGAAATTCGCCAATCTGCTGTATTTGATGGGCGCAGCCACCCTGTTGTGGGGACTGCTGACCGGTAATCTCTTCGGCATCGCAGGCATCCCCGCAGTGTTCCCCTCCCTCTCCGCTGACCCACTCTCCGCAGACTCCGACCCCAAAAACATCATGAATATCTGCTTCCTCATGGGAGCGGGTCACCTCACTCTGGCCCACCTGTGGAATCTGTGGCGGAAACGAACCTCTTTACAGGCCCTGGCGGAACTGGGCTGGATCGGCAGCACCTGGACCATGTACGCGGTCACCGGACAAATGGTGCTGGGCTGGGAAACCCTTCCCGCCTTCACCGTCCCCCTGTTTATAGGCAGCGTATGCCTGATCGTGTTGTTCATGACCCCGCCCGCCAAATTCAAAGAGGCCTGGGTGGATCATATGATGCTCCCCCTCTCCTTCGTGAACAATTTTGTGGACGTGGTCAGTTACGTGCGGCTCTACGCGGTGGGGATGGCCACCTTCGCCCTCGCCTCCAGCTTCAACGCCATGATTCTGGACGGAACCGCGGAACGGGGCCTGATCGCCAACGGCATCATGATGCTCATTCTCATTCTCGGACACGCCCTCAACTTCATTCTCGCCGGAATGGGGGTAATGGTGCACGGCATCCGCCTCAACACCCTCGAATTCGCCTCTCATCTCGGCCTCACCTGGAGCGGGATTCCCTACAGCCCGTTCCGGGCCAGAATCCCCGGAACCCCGGAGGGCGGTTTGCAACCGGAGGTTAGAAGGCAACCAGAAGTCAGAATGCAGAGGTCAGAACCCCTGTTATCCTCTCCAGAGTCCTCCACCCTCTGACTGCTCGTGACCGTTATGAAAATTCTTAATCCTAATCTTAATCGTAATCTTAATCTCCCTGGCCGTCTCCGTGACATCAAGGCACGGGAAGCCGAATATCGTTCTGGATTACGATTACGAGCACGATTATGATTATGATTATGAATATCAATCTATATCTATTTCTCTAACTCAACCCCTGACTTCTGAACTCTACCCCTCTGACTTCTCAATTCTGACTTCTTCCCTCTGACCCCTGACCTCTAAACAAACACTCAACCTCTATACGGAGCAACAACATGACACTCGACCCCCAAACCATGGAATCACTCGGCCGCCTCGGCGGAATTGCAGCCCTCAGCATGGCGGCCATCGGCTCGGCCATTGGATCCGGAACCGCCGGCATGGCGGCCGTCGGCGCCTGGAAGCGCGCCTTCCTTCAGGACCGACCCGCCAGCTTTCTGCTGGTCATCTTCGTGGGGGCTCCGCTCTCCCAGATCATTTACAGCATGATTCTGATGAACAGCATCCGGGATCTCTCCAACGAATTCGCCGCCTTCTGGCCCCTCTTCCTCTTTGGCGGTCTGCTGGCCGGCATCGGTATGGCCGCCTCCGCCATTCTCCAGGGCAAAGCCGGCGCCGCAGGCGCCGACTCACTCGGGGAAACCGGCAAAGGCTTCGGACTCTACCTCATGACCATCGGGATGGTGGAAACAGTAGCCCTGTTCGTGCTGGTGTTCAGTCTGGGTGTGCTGCCGACGGCGTCGTAATTCGGCAGTCCCTTGCCGTAAAAGCCTTAGTTCGGCAGTCCCCTTCCGTAAAAAAAAATTCTGCGGCAGGGACTGCCGCGCTACGACAACTTACGAAATTATTTGGCCACCCATCGGTGAACTCAGGGACCCAGTCAAAAAGGCACGATAAAAACGCATCCCCTATAACTCCTTTCGGATAATAATTGGTAAAATCTCCACTGTTTTCGA
>JBBDRC010000153.1:0-5511 GCA_040905625.1 Kiritimatiellia bacterium | reverse complement strand
CCCCCCCCCCCCCCCCCCCCCCCCCCCCCCCCCCCCCCCCCCCCCCCCCCGCGGGAGGGGGAGCATTCACTAACTGAATGAATCGTTGCGAACAGGGGCTGAAGCCCCTGTTCTTCTAAGATCGGCAAATGCGCATGTCAAAATCTCTTGAGATAGGGTGGGGGGGATGGTAGACGGCGGGGTATGGAACAACGAACTTTGGTGATCGGTGATGTGCATGGCTGCGCAAAAGAATTAAAGCAACTGCTGAAAAAGGTGAAAGCCGACCCCAAACAGGATCGGATCATCTTTATTGGCGATCTGATCAACAAGGGTCCCAGTTCGCGGGGAGTATGGGAGTTGTTCCGGGAAATGAACGCGGTGTCGCTGATGGGCAACCACGAATTGAGCCTGCTGGAACTGATGGAGGGGAAATTCCACAAACACGGGAAATATTTTGACCTGCTCCGCAAAGATTTCGGCAGTCATTTTGACGATTTTGTGGCCGATGTGCATCAGTTCCCGCTTTGGCTGGAGGATCATGACCTGATGATGGTGCATGCGGGTCTGGTTCCGGGTCTGCACCCCGAACAAACCGATCCCTGGCATCTGGTGACCATCCGCACCTGGGACGGGGAGGGGCAGGATCTGAAAAACGATGCCAACCCCAAATGGTTTGATCTGTATCAGGGCGATGATCTGGTGGTGTTCGGCCACTGGGCCGCGCTGGGCGGACTGGACCGGCCCAGGGTGATCGGATTGGACACGGGCTGCGTCTACGGAGGCAAGCTCAGTTGTCTGATCATGCCCGAACGCAAATTCGTCACCGTCTCCGCCAAAAAATCCTATGCGTCGATCTCTTGATTTTCGTGTTGATTCGGGCTGTGCCAGCCATTTCATCACGGCGCAGTACCCCCGTATCCGGCGGGTGAATTTTCAAGAACGGGGGCTTCAGCCCCTGTTCGCAATGATTCTGTTCCGACCACGTCCGCCCCCCTCCGTTTGAGAGATGCCATTGAGAATGTCCTGAATCATTAGCCGCTTGTCAGACCGGAAATTTCGATGTAGGGTATACCCAATGAACGAACAGCACCAACGTGAAATCATCCGGGAAATTGTGGCCGCGGATCCGCGATACAAAGAGGAGGCGTACTACTTTGTGCGGGAGGGCCTGGATTTCACTGTGCATGAATTGAACGAGGTGCCGCGGGAGGAAAGTCATCACGTGCGGGGATGGGAACTGACTGCGGGAATTCGGGATTACGCGATACGTCAGTTCGGACCCATCAGCCTGCGGGTTCTGCGTCACTGGGGCATCCACACTTCCGATGATATCGGGGAAATCGTCTACAATATGATTGATGTGCAGCTTCTGGGCAAAACCGACGAGGATGATAAACAGGACTTTCACGGGGTGTTCGATTTTGATCGGGCGTTCCGGGATCCGTTTCTGCCTTCAACTCAGCTTGAGGGCGAATCGGACTGAGGCGTCCTCATGACCATTAACGAGGATCTGAAAGCGAAGCTGGCCGCGCTGCCCGCGAAACCGGGGGTGTACCTGATGCGCGACCGGCACGGCAAAGTGATCTATGTGGGCAAAGCCAAGTCCCTGCGGAACCGGGTTCGGAATTATTTTCAATCCGCCACCCTCAAGCGCTCCGATCCAAAGATCCGCGGCCTCATCAACAGCATTTCCGATCTTGAAACCATTGTGGTTCACAACGAAGCCGAGGCAATCCTCACCGAAGGCCGTCTGATCAAGGAATACAAGCCCTACTACAACACACTGTTCAAGGACGATAAGCGCTTCATTCTGTTGCGCATTCAGTTGAAGGATCCCTATCCGGCATTCCGGGTGGCCCGCATCCGCAAACCGGACGGCGCCACCTATCTGGGGCCCTACGCGTCGTCCACCGCCGCCCGGGTGGCGAAAGAATTTGTGGAAACCCGTTACGGCTTGCGTCGTTGCCGCCCCACGGTTCCGGGCGAGGAACATCATCGTCACTGCCTGGCCGATATTGTGAGTTTCTGCTCCGCCCCCTGCATCGGGCGCATCGATCAGGAGGCGTATCGCGCACGCGCGGCCGAGGCGGTGGCCTTTTTGCGGGGAGAGCGCCGGGAGGTGCTCAAAGAGCTGGAGCAAAAAATGACCGAGGCGGCCGGTGAGATGAAATTCGAGAATGCCGCACAGTTCCGGGACACCCTTTTTCATCTGCGCCGGGTGATTAAACAGCGGGCCAGCGGCACCCACGACATTGAACGCCTGGAGGCGGAAGCCGCAGAGGGACTGCGGCAGTTGAAGCAGGAACTGAACCTTCCGCATCTGCCGCGGGTGATTGAAACCTTCGATATCTCCAACACCGGCGGAACCGAGGCTGTGGCCAGCATGGTCTGTTCCGTGGACGGCCGCCCCCAACGGAACCGATATAGACGGTTCAAAATGAAATACACCACCGGGCCCGATGATCCGGCCATGATGGCGGAGGCGGCGCATCGACATTATTCGCGGTTGCTCAAGGAAAAAAAACCGCTGCCGGATCTGGTGGTGTTCGACGGCGGCATCACCCAACTGAGGGCCGGACGAAAATCGTTGGACGCGTTGGGACTCACCGATCTGCCGACGGTGGGGCTGGCCAAACGTTTTGAGGAAGTGGTCTGGGATATCAGCAACGAACAGCCCCCCTTGCGGCTGCCTCTGAATTCACCGGGGCTGAAAATCCTCCGGGCCATCCGCGACGAGGCCCACCGATTCGCCCTGACCTATCACCGGAGTCTGCGCGACCGGCGCATCCGTGAATCTCTCCTCGACGACATCCCCGGCATCGGGGAGAAAAGGAAAAGCCTCCTGCTCACGCATTTCGGATCGGTGCAGGGCCTGCGGAAAGCATCCGTATCCGAAATCGCCGAGGTGCCGGGAATAGGCCCCCGATTTGCGGAGACGCTGTATCGACACCTGCATGCAGAATAATTTCTGCGGATATTGCAATTTGAGGTTGCCCTGCGGATGCTTCGCCGACCTGCGGATAAAGATGGAGATTGAATCAAGGGTGGCAACAAATCCATATTTCAGAATGATTTATGTCAGAATGATCTTTTAGAAAAAAATTCTGACTTCTTCCTCCATATTTGGGTCAGTATAAACGTTTCTGCCCTTTTGTTTCAGAACATCCGCAGGTCGGCGAAGCATCCGCAGGTCATTAATTTCAAAACGATATCTAAAGACTGAAATCAAGCTGCCGGTTTTCGATATCCACCCGGGACAGCATGACGTCGATGGGGTCGCCCAACTGCATCACTTTGCCGGTGCGTTTGCCGGTGGCACGGGTGCCGGTTTCATTGACTTCGTAGTAGTCATCCTTGAAAGCGGGAAAGGGGAGCAGACCCCGTTGACCGCTTTCGTCCAGTTCCACCAGCACGCCTTTGAACAGAATACTGGAGACGGTGCCGGGGTAGGGGCCTTTTTCTCCGGATTTAAACTTTTCGTCGTAGTACTGGAACATTTTCACCCGGTGGGTTTCCATTTCAGCTTCCGCCGCCGCCCGCTCACGTTCGCTGCAGTGCCGACACAAGTCCCGAAGTTCTTTATCATCCAAGGGCTTGGGTTTGTCGTTTTCCAGCGCGATCAGCAGACGATGCGCCACCAAGTCCGGATACCGCCGAATGGGAGAGGTGAAATGGGTATAGGTGTCAAACGCCAAACCAAAATGCTCCCCAAGTTCCGGACTGTACAGGGCCCGGTTCATGTTTTTCAGCAAGGTCAGGGTCACCGCCTGCCGCAGGGGTTCGGGCATTTGACGGCTGATGACCTCGTTCAGGGTTTCGCGGCTGATAGGCACTCCCTCCACGCCCAACTGACGAAGCTGATCCGCCATCTGCTGGAAATCCTCTTCGCTCGGTTCCTCATGAATGCGATAAATAGCGGTTCCGTAGCGGGCCGCCAGCAGGGCACCCACCTCGCGGTTGGCCATCAGCATGCATTCCTCCACCAGATGATTGGCCTCGATGCCTGATTTTTTGGAAAACCCGGTGACTTTCCCGTTTTCATCCAACACACAACGAATCTCCGGCATGTCAAACGCCAGCGCGTGTTCACGGATACGGGTTTTGCGGAGTTTGCGGGTCAGCCGAGCCAGCGCAAGCACATGATCCCGCACGTCATCGGCAACCCCCTCCACCTGACCGCCGGAGAGCAGCACCTGGGCCTGATCGTAGGTAAGGCGCTGCTTGCTGTGAATCACCGATTCACAACTGTCCACCGATTTCACGGCTCCGTGGGTGTTGATATCCAGGAACACCGAATGCGCCAGTCGATCCTGATTCGGAACCAGACTGCACAGATCGTTGGTGAGATGTTCCGGCAACATGGGCACCACCCGGTCGACCAAATAGGCGCTGGTTCCCCGCAGCAGGGCCTCTTTGTCCAGCGCGCAGCCCTTATTCACAAAATGGGCCACATCCGCAATGTGAATTCCCACCCGCAGCCAGCCCGGCTTGCCTTCGATGTCCTCCACACTCAAGGCGTCGTCGAAGTCGCGGGCATCATCCGGATCGATGGTCACCACCATCAGCTTGCGCAGATCGCGGCGGTTTTGGATGTCCTCCGGAGTGACCGCCTTGGTGTAGGCCAGGGCCTCGTCCATCACCTTGTCCGGAAATTCGGAAACCAGATCGTGTCCCCGCATGATAGAGAGAATATCCACCCCCGGATCGCCGGCCTGGCCGAGAAGTTCCAGGACCTTGCCTGATTCAGGCAGGGAGGGGTCCATGCGGTCCTCCAGATCCACAACCGCCTTGAAACCCGCCTTGGGGGTCATTCCCGTAAAGCCGGTGATGCGCACCGGACCTTTGATGCGGGCGGAATCCGGAACCAACTGCCAGTTGCCTCCACTGTGTTTCAGGGTGCCCACGCAGATGGTGGAGCCGCGTTCGATCACCTCCATGATTTTCCCTTCCTTTAAATCATTTCCCCCGCGCTTGTTTCCGGTGGAGGGAACAATTTTCGCCAGCACCCGGTCGCCATGCCGGGCGGTGTTCATGTTGGAGGGAGGGACAAACAGTTCCTCCACCACGGCTCCCTCCACCAGGAGGTCATCCGGTTCCACAGTCAGGAAACCGAAGCCCTGCGGATGCAGGGAAAGGGCCGCTTTAACCAGAGGCTCTTTATCGGCGGACTCCGCATGCGCGGGGCGGAAGCGATTCTGCTTGTCCATGCGGATCTTCCCCTGATCGGTGAGTTCCTTGAGGATTCGGCGCAGATGTTTGCGTCGGCCGCTGTCCAGATCCAGTTTTTCCATAATACCCTGAATTTTACAGGGGCGAAAATCGGGAGCTGAGATCAGCTCCAGAATTTTACGTTGCATTTGTGAATTGTTCATAAAAAAGGTTCCTATGTAAGTTGATTATGTTAAAAATCCCCCATGAGCCAATCCCCATCCCGCATTTTATTTGTCAGCAGTGAGTCCCGACCCTTCGCCAGCACCGGAGGCCTCGCGGATGTCGCGGAGGCCCTGCCGGTGGAACTGAACCGTATAG
>JBBDRC010000152.1:0-5580 GCA_040905625.1 Kiritimatiellia bacterium | reverse complement strand
TCTTTCACCTCCTCATACAGATTTTCCCGGAATCGTCCGGCGTGCTCATCACCCTTCCAGGTGTCCACGGCAAAGCATCGGCCCGGAGATTTTCCGGTTTTTATTGCTTCACAAAAATTAAAGTAAGAATGACCGTAATGGGTGCCCAGTTCCACAAATTGAGTGGGGTGCAGGGTGACACCCAGCCAGTGGGCAAATGGAATGTGGCCGACCCAGGCGCTGGGTAAATCCAGGATCCGGGCGGGTATGGTTCGGCTGGCGGCGAGTGAGGAAATCAAAGAAGAAGTCATGAAGGAGTAAGTTATCGTTTAGGTGTAAGGTGCCTAAACCAAAATAACGCGAAAAGCTAAGCTATCTTCACGTTTTTTTTATCTCTCATAGCCCGTTCCGATCCCTGTTACTCCAGTTCCTCGAATTGTTCGTTTCGTTGCGCGTTAATCGCGTTGATTTTTTCTTTTGCGTCTTTGCCGCGGTCCAGGCCGGCTCCCCCGAGTAAATCGCGGATTACGCTTTGTTGGGAAGAATCATCTTCATCGGTTTCAGTGGCGGGGGAGGACACAACAGGTTCCGGTTTGGGAGGATCGGGCTTTTCCTGATCCTGATCCGAGGGGAGAAGGGCCACAATCACAATGCCGATAGAAAGCAGGATCACCAGGATGCGCAGCATAACTTTCATGCACCCGTCACCTGTATGGGAGCGAACACCGGTACGGAGTCCAGTTTGTCCCGGCCCTTGAGAAAGGCCAGTTCGATGAGAAACGCACAGCCCACGATCTCGGCCCCCAGTTGTTGGCAAAGCTCTATAGTGGCGGCCACGGTGCCGCCGGTGGCGAGCAAATCATCCACGATCACCACACGTTGGCCGGGATGTATGGCGTCCCTGTGCATTTCCAGAGTGGCGGAACCGTATTCCAGAGCGTAGCTCGCGGCGATGGCGTCCGACGGGAGTTTACCCTGCTTGCGCACCAACGCCACCCCGGTTCCGAGCTGATAGGCGAGGGCACCCCCGAATAGAAATCCCCGTGCATCCACGGCCACAATGACATCCGGTTTCAAAGGACGGCCGTGAGAGGTAAGCAGATCGATGAAATGTGCAAACGCCTTCGGGCTCGCGCACAGTGGGGAAATATCCTTAAAAACAATGCCGGGCTTGGGGAAGTCCGGCACGTCCCGGATGTGGGAGGTGAGGAGATCGAGATCGGGGTCAGGAGGCAAGGGCATGGGGTTCTTCATGAATGAGGTTGGGCTCATTCATATCATCCAACAATGCCTTCAATTTTTCAAGCGCCGATTTCTGTATCTGGCGAACTCTTTCCCGGGTGATGTTGAACCGCTCACCCACCCGTTCGAGGGTTTCGGGGTCCGATCCATCCAAACCGTAGCGGTAATTGAGGATGCGGAGTTCGCGTTCGTCCAAATTCACCAGGAGATCGCTGACATTTTCGCGGACCTGAAGGTCATTGAGAATATCATAACCATTTCTGGATTTCGCATCCGACAGCAGATCGGAGAAGGAGCCTCCGTCGTCGTCGCCGATGGGCGCATCCAGAGAGGCGGGATTATAGGACATCGCCTTCCAGTGCGCGATTTGCCCCGGTTTCACTCCCATGTGCTCAGCCACTTCCCGGTTGTCGGGTTCGTGACCGTACTGCTCGTGATACTCGTGCGAAAAGGCCCGGATTCGGTTCAGTTTTTCCAGCAGGTGGGAGGGCAGGCGGATGGTTTTGCTCTGGTTGGTCAATGCGCGCTTGATCGCCTGCTTGATCCACCACGAACCGTAAGTACTCATTTTTCCGCCCTTATCGGGATCAAACCGTTCGACCGCTTTCATGAGCCCGATATTCCCCTCCGCGATCAAATCCATCAGGGGCACCCCCAGACCGGAATAGTTGCGGGCGATTTTGACCACGAGCCGTAAATTACACTTCACCATGCGCTCAATCGCCACGGGATCCCCTTGTTTGATGAAGACCGCCAACTCGTTTTCCTGTTCGCGGGTCAGCAGGGGCTCTTTTGAAATGCTTCTCAGGTAGGCTCTGAATGTACTGTCGTTTTCACTCATTTTGGTGTTCCCAGTGTAGGATGGTTGTTATGTCTATTAGTTCGAGCTATGGCTTGTTAACTTACATAAAGGATTCACAAATTTTTAGACGGTCGACTCTGTTCAAAATGTGTGGCATCCTTTGTAATAAGCATGAGCTATAGCATAGGCATATGTCGATAAGCGAACGTTCAAAAATATGTTGGTAATCTTATCCCACAACGAAAACGTATGGTATAGGGTAAAACCCTGCCCCAATGTCAAAACCTTGATTTGGGGCGCACCTGCGGACGGCTCGAACGGGCTCTAAGAGTGTGGCAATGATCCGGCGGCGTTGGATATCGGCACCGTCGACCGCAGTGTAAACGTTCGTCTTCTTTCTACTCTCTACACGGTTGTATAGATACGCAGAATGGTTTCCAGACTGCGGATTCCTTCCTTGCCGCCGGTGGGCATGGGGCCGTTGGTCCGGAGGTGATCCGCGACCCGGGCATAATAGGCATTGTGGCCGAAGCCGTAGACGCTTTTGGTGGCGTAGTCGGCATCGTGGGCCAGGCGGTCCTGTTCGGGTTCGGGGCGGTCGAAGTCCCATTGGTCCATTCGATTCATGGCGGTGCCGCCGATTCTGACGATTCCGTGTTCTCCGAGCACGGTCAGGGAGCCTTCCTGATCGGATGGACCGAGCATGGTGACAAAAATGGATCCCAGGGCGCCGTTTTCAAATCGGAAGAGCGCCGCCCCGGTATCTTCGGCCTCTATCCGGCGGTCCAGGGTGCCCAGGATGGATTTCACTTCGGAGATTTCCCCGAACAAAAAGCGCATGGCATCCACAAAGTGGATTCCCTGATTCATAAACGCGCCGCCGTCCATCGCACGCGACCCGCGCCACGCGGCGGAATCGTAATAGTCCTGGGTCCGCTTCCAGATCACGGTGCTGTTGATGGCGTAGAGTTTGCCGAAGCGGCCTCCGTCAATAGCCGCTTTGAGCAGTTGCAGAGTGCTGTTGAGGCGGTTTTGAAAGACGCAATAGAGGTTGACCCCCTCCCGCGAACAGGTGTCGATGAGAGCTTGGGCGGCATCCAGCCGGACATCCATGGGTTTTTCCATCAACACATGTTTTCCGGCTTTGGCCGCCTGGATTCCGATTTTCGCATGCAGACCCGAGGGGGTGCAGACGCTGACCACATCGATGTCGTCACGCCGCAGCATCTCCTGAAGATCCGCGTGGCCCTCCGCACCGGTGGCCTGAATCCCGCGGGCCAAAGCGTTCGGATCGGAATCACACACGGCGACCAGTCGTGCCCGGTTTCCCAGTGCCTGAAGGGCTTGAATGTGGGTGGGCGCCACCCGTCCGTACCCCACCAGGGCGAATGCAATCGGGGTAGTCGGGTGATCCGTCATGGCGGGATTATTCGAGCAGGCCTTTGCCAATGGCGTAGACTTCGAATCCGCCATCGATATAGGCTTTGTGATTAAGGATATTGCGGCCGTCGAAAAGGAACGCGGGTTTGAATACGAGGTCGTAGAGGTAGGTTGGATCGAGGTCCTTGAATTCGTCCCATTCGGTCAGTACCGCGACGCCATGCGCCTGCGTCGCGGCTTCGTATGCGGAATCGCAAATGATGACATGTTCCTCGATTAATTGACGGTCCCGTTCGCTGAGTTCACCGGTTTCCTGCCGGAAAGCAGAGGCCAGATCCTCTTTGATTTGTTTCGCGGTCACTTTGGGATCATAAATCGCCAGAGTGGCCTGCTCGATCAACAAGTCGCGGCAGACGTAAATGGCGGCGGATTCGCGGGTGTCGTTGGTGTCTTTTTTGAAGGCGAACCCCCAGATGGCAATGCGTTTTCCTGAAACCGTGTTGAACAGGGTCCGCACCATGTTGCGGGCAAAGCGGTGCTTTTGGTGGTCGTTCATTTTGACCACCTGTTCCCAGTATTCCGCCACTTCATGCAGACCGTAGAACTCGCAGAGGTAGACCAGATTGAGGATGTCTTTCTGGAAGCAGGATCCGCCGAATCCCACGGAGGATTTAAGGAATTTGGGTCCGATACGGCTGTCTTTGCCAATGGCGTGGGCCACTTCGTCCACATCCGCCTGGGTGGCTTCGCAAAGTGCGGACATGGCGTTGATGGAACTGATGCGCTGCGCCAAAAAGGCGTTGGCCGCAAGCTTGGACAATTCCGAGGACCACAGATTGGTGGTGAGGATCCGGTCGGGTTTCACCCAGTTGGCGTACACATCCACCAGCGTTTGAATGGCCTCGGCGGATTCGCCCCCGATCAGCACCCGATCGGGATCCTCCAAATCTTCGATGGCGGTGCCCTCGGCTAGAAATTCGGGGTTGGAAAGCACCTCGAATGTGGCTTCATGCGGAGAATTCTGCAAAATGCGTTTGATGGTTTCGGCGGTGCGGACAGGCAAAGTGGATTTTTCCACAATGATTTTGTGACCCTGGGCGACTTCCGCGATGCGGCGGGCGCACAGTTCCACGTATTTCAGATCCGCCGCCTTTCCTTTGCCCACACCATAAAGTTTGGTGGGGGTGTTGACGGAGATGAAGATAATGTCCGCGTCCCGGATGTGGGCATCCACATCGGTGGAGAAAAAGAGATTGCGGTCCCGGTTGACTTCCACCACGTCCTGTAAGCCGGGCTCGAAGATCGGCAGATCCTCCGAATTCCAGGCGGCGATGCGGGCCTCGTTGATGTCCACCACATAGACCTCAATATCCGGGCATTTGTGGGCGATCATGGCCATGGTGGGACCGCCGACGTAGCCGGCCCCAATGCAGCAAATCTTCATACTCTTTTCTCCAGTAGGGCGGTTCAGCCCTGGTTGATGCCGCGTCCGCCAATACCTTTGGTGCTGGTGGATGCTTTGCCTTTCGGGCGCAGTTTGCGGACTTCACGGCCCGTGCTCCACATTTCACTGTTGGCCATGGCGGACAGCTCTTTTTCCAGAACCTGTTTGTAGTCTTTGCGGCTGCCCATGCGCAGGGTGCGGGCGGCTTCGTCGCCGCATTTAACCGATTTGTATAATTCTTTGAACACGGGCAGGGTGGCTTTTTTGAATTTGGGCCGCCAGTCCAGAGCGCCGCGCTGGGCGGTGACCGAGCAGTTGGCGTACATCCAGTCCATCCCGTTTTCGTCCACCAACCGGATCAGGGACTGGGTGAGTTCCTCCACGGTTTCGTTGAAGGCTTCGGAGGGGCTGTGTCCGTTTTTGCGGAGCACCTCGTACTGGGCCTCCATCACGCCGCAGAGGGCGCCCATGAGAATGCCGCGTTCGCCGGTGAGGTCGCTGGTGACTTCTTTTTCGAAGGTGGTCGGGAAGAGGAAACCGGAACCGATGCCGATTCCGAGGGCCTTGCATCGTTCATCCGCTTTGCCGGAGGCGTCCTGTGCCACCGCGAAGGAGCTGTTGATGCCCGCGCCGCTGAGAAAGTTGCGGCGGACGTTGAGCCCGGAGCCTTTGGGGGCGACCAGCAACACGTCAATACCTTCGGGCGGCTCGATTTTGGTGAGGTCGTTGTAGA
>JBBDRC010000151.1:0-31828 GCA_040905625.1 Kiritimatiellia bacterium | reverse complement strand
TACCCCGCCGGAGGCGGGGCTGGTCACGCGGGTTCGATTCCCGCCACCCGCTCCACTTTTTTAAAAAATCTCTGTAATTCAAAACGTTTCAGAGGTTTTCTTTGCCATACACACACTTCTCAAGCGGATGTACCAACGCTTTCTTTTGTAACAACCAGGCGACTTATTCCCACTCGATGCTGGCGGGGGGTTTGGTGGAGATGTCAAAGAGGACGCGGTTGACCCCTTTGACGCCGTTCAGGATTTTATTGGAGATTTCCCGGAGGACGGGGTAGGGGATTTCGACCCAGTCGGCGGTCATGGCGTCCTCACTGATCACGGCGCGCAGCACGATCGGGAATTCGTAGGCGCGGACATCCCCTTTGACCCCGACGGTTTTTGAATTCAGAATGGTGGTGCAGGCCTGCCAGATTTTGTCGTACCAGCCGTGCTTGCGCAGGGCGGTGATGAAAATGTCATCGGCTTCGCGTAAAATGTCCAGCTTCTCTTTGGTCACTTCTCCGGGACAGCGAACGGCCAGACCGGGTCCGGGGAAGGGGTGGCGGTTGAGAGCGTAGGCGGGTATGCCGAGGGATGTGCCAAGGGCGCGCACTTCGTCCTTGAACAGCTCAGCCAGCGGTTCGAGCACCCGTCCCTCGGCTTTGAGTTCGAGGATGCGGTTGACCCGGTTGTGATGGGTTTTGATCACGGAGGCGATGGATCCGCTGGTGGCGCTTTCAATTACGTCGGGATACAGGGTGCCCTGCGCGAACAGTTCAATTTCTCCGGCATGAGCGAAGAATTCGTCCAGAAACAGGTTGCCGATGATTTTCCGTTTCTTTTCGGGGTCGGTCTCGCCTTTGAGGGCGTTCAGGAAACGATCCGCGGCGAAGATGGTTTCAATTTCGACTCCGACTTCGGCGAATTGCTTCTGCACCTCCACCGCCTCGTTTTTACGCAGCATTCCGGTGTCCACGAAGATGGGATGCACGTTGACTCCGGCCTCGTGCAGCAACACCGCCAGCACGGTGCTGTCCACCCCGCCGGACACTCCGCAGACCACTTCCCGGTCACCGACTTCCGCAATGATGTCCTTGAGAATCTCCCGCTTGAAGGCCTCCACGTCGAAGCCGGGTTCGACATTCAATTGGTTGAGGAAGTTTTTCAGAATGCCGCGGCCCTCATGCGTGTGGGTGACCTCGGGATGAAATTGAATCCCGTACCAGTTTTTGCAGAAACGCAGGGCGATGGGAATGCTGTCCTCGTTGCGCGCCATGACTGTGGCGCCTTCGGGGAGGCGGGAGACGGTGTCGCTGTGACTCATCCAAATTTGGGTGTGCGGGGTGATGCCGGCGAACAGGGTGTCGTCGTCCTCGATAAACAGCCGGGCCGGACCGTATTCACTGGTGGTGCCCGGGGTTAAGTCTCCGCCGAATTTTTTGTTCAGCAACTGCATGCCGTAGCAGACTCCGAGCACGGGCACGTTCAATGACCGGAGGTGTTCGAAATCCACATCCGGTGAATCGGGATCGGTCACACTGTTGGGTCCGCCGGAGAGGATGACACCTGCAAGTTCATCCAGGCCCTTGAGGGATTCGGGAGCGTACAGTTTGGCGTAGTAGCCGAGTTCGCGTACCCGTCGCACGATGAGTTGTGAATACTGGGATCCGTAGTCGAGTACGGCGATTTGAACGTCCATGAAAAGCACCTTCGGGAGTTAAGAGGAAAAGAGAGTCAGGAAACGCTGTAATTGACCGGTTCCTCGGTCATGAAGATATCGTGGGGATGACTTTCCCGGAGACCGCCGGAGGTAATGCGGACAAATTTGACTTTTTCGCGCAGTTCCTTCAGATTCGCGGCGCCCACATAGCCCATACCGGAGCGGACACCGCCGATGAGTTGGAAAATCACTCCGGCGAGAGGGCCTTTGTATGGAATGCGAGCCTCCACGCCTTCGGGAACCAGTTTGCCGGAGGAGTTCTGGCCATAGCGGTCGCCGCTCCCTTTCTGCATGGCGGCGGTGCTGCCCATGCCGCGGTATTCTTTGTAGTTTCGACCCTGCATGCGCACAATGGCGCCCGGACTTTCATCCGTACCCGCGAGCATGGAACCGACCATCACCACATCGGCACCGGCGGCCAGGGCTTTAACCACATCTCCGGAATAGCGGAGACCGCCGTCGGCAATCAGGGGAATGCCGTGTTCGCGACAAACCGGCGACACCCATTGGATGGCCGAGAACTGGGGAACTCCGACACCCGCGATCACCCGGGTGGTGCAAATGGAACCGGGCCCCACCCCCACCTTGATGGCGGCGGCGCCGGCATCAATCAAATCCCTGGCACCTTCGGGGGAGACCACATTGCCCGCCACCACAATGACCCCGGGGATGCTGTCGTTTATCCGGCGCAATACCCGCATCGTGATTTCAGTGTGTCCGGTCGCGGCATCAATGAACAGGGCGTCGCAACCGACTTCGGTCAGGGCTTTGGCGCGGTCGAGGGCATCGGGTCCGACTCCGATGGCACCGCCGACCCGGAGGTGGCCCTGGTCGTCTTTACAGGCAAATTGGAATTTGGTGCTCTTTTCAATGTCAGCTCCGGTCATCATGCCCACCAGGCAGTCATTTTCGTCCACGAGCGGCAATTTTTCAATGCGATGCTTGTAGAGAACGGCCAGTGCGTCCTTCATGGAAAAACCGGGTTTGCCGGTGATCAGCCGGTCGCGGGGGGTCATCACATCGGACACTTTCGTGGCGGGGGGATGGTAGGGATATCCAATATCGCGCCGGGTAATGATGCCGAGGAGGTGATTTTCTTTGTCCACGACCGGAAAGCCGCTGACCCCTTTGGTTTCCATGATAACCAACAGGTCCGATAATTTCACATCGGGACCCGTGGTCTGAGGCTGATCAATGATGATATTCTCGCTTCTCTTCACTTTGCGGATCATGGCCACCTGTTCGTCAATGGAACAGTTTCGGTGCACGACACCGAGCCCTCCTTCACGGGCCAGGGCGATGGCCAGTTTGTGTTCGGTCACGGTGTCCATGGCCGATGAAATCAGGGGGAGATTCAGGGGAATGTCCCGGGTCAGCCGGGTTTTCACATCGGCTTCGCCGGGCAGGATTCCGCTGCGCTGTGGAACCATCAGTACATCATCATAGGTCAAACCTTCGGGTATATCAGTGTGCATCGTTCATCCTTGTTTATTTTTAAATTGTTTGGTGCCGGGTCGATAGACGGGAAGTGCCGCGAGTTCCGGCGGCACTTCGTCCGGGCCGTAGGTGGGAAAAGAGAGTTCGAGCAGAGATACCAGAGGATAGCCCTGCCAGGTGTTGATCCCCGACCGGTTGATAATACAAAAGACACCGAGCACCTCCGCCCCGGCCGATTCCACCATTCCCACAATCTCCTTCAGGGTGCCGCCGGTGGTGATCACATCCTCCACCAGCAACACCTTGTCGCCGGGACGCAATTCGAAGCCCCGTCGCATTTCCATCTGATTTTGGGAATTCCGTTCCGCGAAAATGGCGCGGGCCCCGAGGGCCAGGCCCACCTGCTGACCCACCGGCAGCGCCCCGATGGCCGGGTAAAACACCGTGTCGATCGGTCCGAGCTTTTCCATCTCTGGTTTCGCATCCTCCAGCAGGGACTGCAGCCGGGCCGGATACTGGCTCAGTTGCGCCACCTGAACATAATGCGCGCTGTGGCGGCCACTGGCCAGCAGAAAATGGCCCTCGCGGAGGGCGCCTACGTCTTTTAGGATGGAAAGGAGTTCAGAAGAGGACATGGATGTGAAAGTGGAAGTGAAAAGAGGATCTTTTTTCACGATGCGGGGGCCAGGTCAAGGCAATCCCGTGGATTTATACGTGAATCCCGGTGGGAGGCGGAAGGGGGGGGGGATAAAAAAACGCCGCCTGCAAATGCGGACGGCGTTTTACGATAAGCGAAAGCAACGACTTATTTCAATTTCTTCAAGCGGCCCTGAAGTTTATCAATGCTTCTTTCAATAGCTTTCTTTTCGTTTTCCCTGGCTTTGTCCACCATGGATTCAACGATTTCTTTTACCCGCTCCAGTTCTTTCGAGGACAGTTCCTTGTAGGTCTTTTTCAACAAAAGATTGGATGATCCGGTGCCGGCCGCAGCGGTCGCTGAGGTTTTTTTGCGTCCACGTTTTTTCCGGGGTTTGCTGGCTTTTTTGGCTTCCCGTTCTTTGCGGTCCGCCGCGGTCTCAGGCCGGTAAGCCAGTTCGCCTTTCGGGCTGACAATCAATTTACCTTCGTTGTCTTTGACCCACACGCATCCGCGGGGGGGGCGGCCGGGCTTAATGGGGTTTTTTACTTTTTTATATTCCATACGTATTCCTCTTTTGGATTGATGCAGAAAGTTGGTTCAGAGTTCGTAATGTTTCTGCTTGAATGCGTTCATATCACACATTGCAGCGAATTGTAAATGTGAAAATATGAAAATAAATTCCGTATTGATCTTTTCCTTGTTGATGGGATCATGTAGAATTTGTGTATGAAAAATAAAATACGGTTCATTTTTTGCTTCTGCCTCGTCTCAACTTTTCTGTCCGCGCAGGAGCCGTTGCGCGAATGGAAAAACAGGGAGGGGAAGGCGATCCAGGCCCGTATGCTTTCTCATACCGCGGATTCGGTAACCTTGATGTTGTCAAAAAAGGAGTTTGAGGAGTATGCGGAAAAAGAACTTGTGCTGATGGAAGTGGATTTTCCCAAAAAGAAAAAGCAATCGTCCTCCCTGAAAAAGGCCAACCAGAAGTTGCAATCGGACTATAAGATACGCGGGTACCCCACCTTGCTGTTGATGGATGGGGAAGGGAAAGTGATTTCGAGCATCAGTACGGGAGCCAGGTCGCCGGAAGATCTTATCAAAACGATTTCATCCCATTTACCTTGAGTATGTCCACAGTGGGTCTCCTTTTCCGATCCCTGCCGCGGTTGTCGGCGGCATTAGGTGTCTGTCTACACATATTGACCCCGTTTTCCGCTGTGGCGGAATCGATTTCGCTGCCCGGCGCCATTGAAGTGGCGGTGGCCCACAACTTTGATCTGGCCGTCAGCCGCATTCAACAGAGCTTTCCTGAATTTCACTTACAGGTTGCGGAGGCGGATTTCCGCTTGAAGGTCACGCCCGCTGTGGCGGTGGAGCGGGACAGCCGGCGGGAGACGGTCACCCGAATGGATGGACGGGTGGAAAAACGTTTTTCACAGGGTGCGTTGTTTCAGGTCCGGGCGGAGAGGGTGGAACGCGACCCGGGCGACCCCCGGGAGGTGGTGGAACTCCGGGTGGAGCAACCGCTGTTCCGTCGATTCGGTGCTTTGGCGAACCTGCGGGATGTAGATGCGGCGGAATTTCAACTGCTGATGGCACAGTGGGGCTTTCAACGCGAAACCGAATCGTTGATCATGAGGGTGGTGGAGGTGTACACGGCGGCGCTGAACCGGGAACGGCGGATGCAACAGGAGATGCAGGCGCTGGTTCGGGCTGCGGATCTGGTTCGATTGGTCGAAGTGCGCGAACGGCAGGGGAGAGCGACCGGGGTGGATGTGCTGGAAATGAAAATGCTGCATCGACAGGCTGAACTGCGATTCAGGCAGGTGGAGGAGGGGTTGACGCATTCCAGGGCGGAATTGGCGGAATTGCTGGGGCGGGTAAGCGATCAGCTTCCTGAACTGGAGGCGGTGGAGGAACCGGAGTGGACCCTGCCATCGGTGACGGAGGCGGAGGAACTGGCCCGGGAACATCGGGTGGAGCGAATGGAGGCCCTTGCGGGCTATGAGGATGCCCGACGCAACCTGCGGCTGCGGGAACGCGAGTTTTATCCGGATGTTCGGGTGATAGGGAGTTATCGTCCGGAATCCTTCAATGACGAGGAAAGCTGGTTCACGGGGATTTCGGCGGGGCAGCAACTGGATCCGCACATTACCCGCTTGCAGGTGCAGCAGGAGGAGGAGCGGGTGAGGGCCGCGATGCTGCGGATCGCCGCAGTTGAAGTGAGGCTCAGCCGCGAGGTGCGGCAGGCGTACAGTCAGGTGGAGACCCTGGAGCGGGAGCAGGAAATTGCCGATGCGCAGCTTGAGTTGTCCTATGAGCGGTTGCGGTTGGCCCGGGGCTTATATCCCTCCGGCAGGACAAGCGCGACCCAACTGCGGGAGTCCGAAGAGGAGTGGGTGCTGTCACAGACAGAACAAACGGACGTGCTTCTTCGTCAGGTGCGCGCCCGTTATCGGTTCTGGTATGTGTTGGGACTTCTGGCGGGGGAATAGGCGGGGGGGGGCAGAGGTCAGAGGTCAGGGGGGGAGAGGTCAGGAAGTCAGCGCCGCCACGGATAGCCATTCGAATTTGCAATCAGAGACGTGTGGCGGCGGTCATGGCGGCGGTCATGGGCAGCTGCGCTGCGTCATTGGTCAATGGTCATTTGTCATTGGGTACACATTTTCCCAGTGATCCGCCTCCGCCACGGGACAGGCAAGTGACCCCTGACGCGGCTCCGCCGCTCCTGACCCATGACGCAGCGAAGCTGCCCTTGACCCATGACTACTGACCTCTGCCCTCTGACTTCTATTTCTTCAGCTAAAGTCTTCGCAGATTTCCTCGGCCACTTCCTCCGCCGCCTCGATGGCGATGGCCTTGCGGCTTTCAAAATCAACATGCAGTTTCGGATACTGACCGTCGGCCCACACCACACTGATGTCGTCGATGCCGATGTCTTCGAAGGAGTTTTCGATAGCGGGGCTGAGTCCATCGCGGGGGTCCGCCTCGATGAAGATGTCATGCGAACTGATCAGAAGCACCAGTTTTTTAATTTTGTGCTTGGGCTGGTTGCCCTGATCGGTCACTTCGTAGAGGAGACCGGGTGAGAGCACATGATCGATCCAGGATTTCATCATGGCGGGCATGCTGTAGTTCCACATGGGCATGGTCAGCACCAGAATATCGGCGTCCTGCACATGTGCGGCCTGTTCCCGGGCATAGATGGATGCGCCCTCCTCTTCCTTGGTGGGAACATAGCCGTCGATAAGCACCGGATACCAGAAATTACGGTATTGCTCGGTGGTGTAGGTGGCGGGGGGCTCCTGAGTCAGATCGATGTTCACGATCCGGGCGTTTTCGTTCCGGGTGATCACATTGGAGAAGAAAGAGGCCGCAATCTGCTTGGAGGCGGCTTCTTCCATCGGCTGGGGGTCTGCACAAACGTGTAAAATATTCATAAAAGGGAGGTCTCCTGAGTCGGATCGGTTTTAAAATGAAGAGCTGTTTAACCGGAAAAAGGGGGGGGTGGCAATCTTTGTTTCCACTTTTGTGTAAAGAGCCGGCTCAGGGAACCTCGATTTCACCCCGCCGGATTTTGCACAGTCGGCTCATGTAGCTGCCCATGACCCGCACATAATCCACGTCTTTCCCCAGAGCGATAAGCTGGCGGTGGACGATGCGGAGGCCTTCCTGCTCGGTTTCCGCCACGATCACATCGCGGTACCGCTGAGCGGGATCGGGATGGATGAATTTGGACAGGACCTGGACAAAAGCTTGGTTTTCCCGCACATGCGGGGGCAACAGGTCCATGAGCCGATTGGGCAGTTCCATTTTGAAATTGTACAAATCCTCCTCCGTCATGTGGGAGGCATCCACCAGGGGTTTGCCGCGGAGCAGTTCCAGCCCCACCATGCCCACGCCGTAAATATCCGATTGCTCGGTGGCGGGTTCCCGACGGTGATTTTCCGGCGCCATGTACAGAGGGCTTCCCAGCAGGATGGACACCTTCTCGTTTGGTTTGACCGCGCGTCCGTAGTCGATGATTTTGACGTATCCAAACTGATCAACCATTATGTTGGAGGGTTTGATGTCACTGTGGATGAAGCCGGCGTCGTGGAGAGCCTCCAGCCCTTTGAGCATCATACGCATAATGTAGATGGCCACCCCCGGCTGGAGGGCGCGTCCATTGTTTTCATCACGGAAGATGCAGTCCTTCATGACTTGCCATTCCAGAGGCGGCGTGATTTTCGCGACCTGTTCCATGCGTTTTCCGGTGAGAATGTAACGTAGATCCACTCCATTGACCAGTTCCATCTGGAGATAGCCGATGCCGTTGATTTCGTCGTAGGTTTCCATGGACACCAGATTGGGACTGCGCAGTTGCTGCATCACGGAAATCTGGCTGGCGATGCGCCCCATGTCGGTCCAGTACACGGACGGCGTGGAGTAAATGCCGGGATCGAAAATTTTGATGGCGTGTTTGGTCAGGCATCCCCGCCCCCCCTGCCGGTGGGCGAGGTAGACCACGCCCTGACGTCCGCGTCCGATTTCCTCGGCAAAGCGGTAACAGACGGGGTAATAGATCACTTGATCATAAAGCACCTGTTCGAAATTCTCAATCAGGCGTTCGCGGTCCCGCTGAATCCCGTACGGAGTCATTTCCGCCCGCGAGGGGCCGGGATCCCCGATGGTGGTCTCCGCCATGAGGGGTGCGTTTTCGTCGTGGAGAGTGCGGGTTTCCTGTAAATTATACAGAGGGGCCGTTTTATCCATGGGAAGCCTCCAACCTGGAAAAATGATAGAGGGCGATTCCCGCCGCCACCGATGCGTTGAGACTGTTCACCTGACCCTGCTGCGGAATCCGGGCGACGATTTCAGCTTCGTTTAAAATAAACTGACCGACGCGTTTGTCCTCGCCGCCCATAATCAGCATCAGAGGCCGGGAGTCATCGGGAGGGATGTCCCCCAACACGGTGTCCCCCTTCGCGTCCATGGCCACGGTGCGATAGCCCGCTTTGAGCGCCCGCTGAAAGTATTTGGCACTGTTGGCGTCGCGGACGATGTCCAGGTGCTCGCTGGCTCCGGCACTGGTCTTTACCACGGAGGGGTAGATCCCCGCGCCGCCCTTGAGAGGAACCAGAATCGTCTGGAATCCAAACAGGAGGGCGCTGCGCAGGATCGCGCCCGCGTTGCGGGGATCCTCGATGTTGTCCAACAGCAGCAGGCGCGGACGGGTGAAAAGGTCATCGGACAACGGGGTGTAGGGATAGGAGGTGGTGATCAACACCACTCCCTGGTGATGACGGCTGCCGCAGGACTCGAACAACTCGTGCTTGGAGCAGCGGTGCACCCGCACTCCGAACTCCTCCGCCAGGCGGACCAGCGGATGAAACCGCTCCTTTGGAGCCTTTTCGTCCAACTGCAGTTCGACCATGTTTCTTTTCCGGGCGCGCAAAGCCTCCTGCACCGGATGCAGACCGTACAGGGCTTCTTCTAAAAGGGGGAATTGTGTGGCGGGCGTGTTTGACATGTGAAGTGCCCAGAGTAATGTGCATCCGTTTGTTTGCAATTCTTTTCCCAGGATACCTGATGAAGTATGATGCGGTGTTGGTGGTTTCGTTCGGAGGACCGGAGGGGCTGGAGGATATTCTCCCTTTTCTGGACAATGTGCTGCGGGGCAAAGGGGTTCCGGAGGAACGCAAACTGGAGGTGGCGCACCACTACGAATTGTTTGGCGGGGTCAGCCCGATCAATGCCCTGAACCGGGAATTGGTCCGCCTGGTCCGTGAGAAACTGCGCGACCTGGACATTCCGCTGCCGGTGCTGTTGGCCAACCGGAATACCGAACCTTTTATTCCCGACGTGTTGAAAGAGTGTCAGGGAAAGGGATATCAGAGACTCTTGGTTTATATCACAAGCGGATTCAGTTGCTATTCCGGCTGCCGCCAGTACCGGGAAAACCTCATGGACGCACAGGCCGAATTGGGTGTGGGGGCTCCGGATTTCGACAAAATCCGGGTGTTTTTCAATCATCCCCTGTTTATCGAAACCGTGTCAGACAACGTCCGCAATGCGTTGGCTCTGCTGCCGGCGGAGGAACAGGCCGGGGCGCGGGTGGTGTTCACCGCCCACAGCATTCCCATGGCCATGGCCAACACCTCCCGCTATACCGAACAACTGGAAGAGGCGGCCCGGCTGGTCTGCGGGCGTCTTGAACGACCCGGGTGGGACCTGGTGTATCAAAGCCGCAGCGGACCGCCCTCCATGCCCTGGCTGGAGCCGGACATCTGCGATCATCTCGACGCGCTCAAAGCGCGGGGCGCAACCTCCGTGGTGGTGTGCCCGCTCGGCTTTGTCTCCGATCACATGGAAGTGCTGTACGATCTGGATCTGGAGGCCCGCGACCACGCCGCCGAACTGGGTCTGAACTATGTGCGCGCCTCCACTCCCGGCAACGACCCCCGCATGGTGGAGATGATCGTCGAACTCATCCGCGAACGGCTTGAGGAGTGGCCCGAACGCCGCACCATCGGCCGTTTTCCCGCCAAACACGACATCTGCCCCGCCGACTGCTGCCCGGCCATGAAAAGGCCCGGTCTATCTGGGCCAGCCCGGGACTGTACCCGGTCTGTCCGGGAAAACCGGACTGTCTGAATCCAGACTGACGTTGGACAGGCGCACTTCATCGATTGATCCGTGAAGAGCAAATCTCCTGCTTCAAATCCGGCGCCGGTGTATGAATGGGCCGCCCCGGTCACCGGAACCGGGTCAAAAAAATCAGTGGTCCCCGCGTTCGCGTGGGTTTCCGTTGTTGAAACGGATCCACTGTCCATCCTTCAGAATTGATAATCATCGTATGATATTGATTTTATCAGTCAGGGCGGGGCGGGAAACATCAGGCGATCGTCCAGGAGGGATCGGCAAGTGAGACTTCCCGGTCCACATCCTCCGCGAACACCGCCGGACGCATATCCTCCTTTTGAAGGCGGAACATCAGATTCGACAGCTGCAGGCGGTCGATATGTCGCAGATAGAGAGAGGAGGCCGGAACCTCTTCGAACATGAACACCTCAGGATACTCTTCGGGTTTTTCCGGGATCGGCCCGATTTCCTCCTGGGTGCGGATTCCGCCGCCGAGGGTCTCCAACTGCAGATTGTGAATCTGGACATCCTCCACCGGGTGTCCGGGAAAGCCGGAGATCACGGACGGGTGGGTGGCGCCCGCCGCGATGATATTGGACAGGGCGATTCCGCGCAATTCCCCCGCATGTTCCCGTCCGCCGCGAAGCCGCTCCCCGAGGCGGATGAACAACGCGGTGCGGGCGTTCATCATGGTGATGTTGCTACACACCACGTTGCGCACGTTTCCCCCGTCCACGGTTTCGATGGCGATGCCGGTGATGCATCGTTCCGTGGGCCTGGCCTCGGGCGGACTGTAAATCGTGGTGTTGCTGAAGCAGATATTTTCGATGTCCTCTTCGGTTTCGGTTCCGATTTTGAATCCGTTGCAGCCGGTGTGAAAGCGGCAGTTGGTCACTGTCACATTGCGGATGGCGCAGTGTCCCCCGAATTTATTTGTGGTTTTCAGGACCACCGCATCGTCTCCGGTGCGAATGGTGCAGTCGGAAATCAGGACATCGGAGGAGCCGTCGACATCGATCCCGTCGGTGTTGGGGCCGTAAACAGGATTCTCGATGTCGATTCCGCGGATTTTCACATTCCGTGATTCGATCAGATGGCAGGTCCAGGCTGTGGAACCGGTGAGCCGGACATCCCGGACCTGCACGCCCTGACAGCGGAGGAAAGCGAGCATCCGGTTGGGTTTGGGAAGGTCCCGGCAGTGTTCATACCAAAACTGAGCCGCTCCGACCTCTTCGACATCGGGGCGGCCGGACCGGGGGGCACCCAGTTTTTTCCAATAGCGATGTCCCTGTCCGTCCAGCGTGCCCCCGCCGGTTATGGCCACGTTTTCGGCATCTTTCGCGAACACCAGGGCTGTCAGTGAATCTTCGCCGGGACTGATCGGGCGATAGGCACCCTGGTAGATCCCCCGCAGCACCGCGCCAGGTTCCAGGTGAAGTTCCGTATAGCTTTTCAGTTCCAGCGATACGGTCATGTAGACGCCGGCGGGTACCCGCACCCGTCCCCCTCCTGCTTCCGAACAGGCATCCAGCGCCCGTTGAATAGACGCCGTGTCATCTGTTTGGCCGTCGCCTTTAGCCCCGAAGTCGAGTAGTGAAAATTCCATATGTGATTCCCTGATTGTTGTGTTGAGTCGTTTTGCCGGACTCTACACGGTACCAGTGGTGTTTCACAAGAACACAGACATATGAAAACCCTTCAACCCCATTTGGAATAACGGGGACTGAATATGCCATGGTTCCGCCGGAATTTCACATGGAAAGAGGGTTGAACGAGAGGTCCATTCCTGCAAAGCAGGAGGATTAGTTGGTACCTTGATAAACCTCTGAGAGTGGACATTCACCTTTTCCCAAATTCCTATGGGCCGTATTCTTTACTCTTTCAAAAATCTGAAGGCTCCTTTCGAAGGTGTCGAAGATCGATACCTGTCCATTTCAGCGGGGCAGGTCGCCGAGGTACAGGCCTCTTTTCGCATCGTTTTTTTTCTGGGTGATCCGGTCGAGATTGAATTGCCCGACGGCACCCGGGTCAATTTGGGAGAGGGGGACGCCCTCTCGGCACGGAACGGTTCCGTCTATCATCTTCGAACAGACGGGAATCAAACAAATGCCACATGCCGGGTGCTGGTGGTGCGTTTCCTCAGTCAATTGCAGGAGATGCTTGTCCAGACCGCAAGCGAGGGTTTCGGCGGGGAAAGCCGATATATCGATTTGTTCGGGAAAGACGTGCGGATTTTTCCAAAGGCCATTGAATGCTCCCCCGCGCGGTCGATCATCGAACTGATTCAAAAGGAGGGTGAAAAGAAAAGCCCGCCGGATTCCCTGCTGATCAACGGGCTGTGCATGGCGCTGGTTTCATGCCTGTTTGATCGAAAACGCGGGAGCCTGATTCAGGAGGGCGACTCCGCAGGAAGGAAACGCGCGGCCATGGTCGAACATGCCAAACACTTCATTCAGGAGAACCGGCCACATAATAGTCTTTGTTCGTTGCGATGGTGCCCAACCCGCCTGTGGTTGATAGATATGTTTCATGAATACTGGTTCCATCCTGTGAGACGGTTAAACGGAGCTGGCCTGTGTTGTTCAGCACCAAAAACCATGACCGATTGCCCGTCGACGCGAGCCACTGTCCGGTGATGATTCCATTTTGACTCATGGAGGTCGGACGGATCAGAGCCTCTGCGGTGAAGGCGTTGTTCACGGATAAATCAAAAGCGGCGGAATCGGGAGCCAGGAGCATTTTTCCGCTGCCAAATCCTGAACCGGTGTATGAATTGGACGCTCCGGTCGCCGGAACCGGGTCGTAAAAATCGGTGGTTCCGGCAACCGCATGGGTTTCCGTTGTGACAGCTCCGGAAGCGGTGAGATCACCTCCGCTGCCTGCCAGGGTTCCGGATTCGTTTAGAAAGTTGTTTTCCATGCGCCAGTAGCCCACGGTGGCCGCTTGGGCGGAACCGACGGCTAACAGTGCGGTAAGAGATATGCGGGAGAATTTTTGATGTAGAGACAGTGTTTTCATGTGATCATCCTTGGTGGGAGTTGTTTTTACCGGACGGCATTACTATGGTGACATCCTATTTGAAAATGATGCAATTGTCCATCCTCTGGAATTGATAATCATCATATGATATTGATTTTTCCAGTCAGGGTGGGGGCGGGGAGCATCAGGAGGTCGTCCCGGTGGGACTGGCACAATAAAACCCTATAACCTCCATTTGGAATAACGGGCCGATATTTACCATGGTTCCGCCGAAATTTCACATGGAAAGAAGGTTGCAGGACAGGTATGCATCTGCAAATATTAATTAAATTAATGCCAGTCACTGTGAAAGTGTCGGGTGAAGAATTCGAACTTTGAACTTTGAACATTGAAGTATTCCTGACGGAGGCAAGCTCTCCACTACCTTGGGCGGGACCTTGCTCCGCCGCTTGAGCCACATGCCGCAGCAATGAGGCCTTCGGGACAACACAGGTTGCACGTCCTGATCCGTGCTGGTTTTCGACGTTCAATGTTCGAAGTTCGATGTTCAACGTTCGATTTAGATTCATTATATCGTACCCACAAAACCCCAACCCCTTTATATGTATGTCATCTGAATCCCCTCGACCCATCTCCCTGAAACGTGTGTTCCGCACCGCGCTCTCCGCCTGTTGTCTGCTGGGGGCCGCTCTGGCGCTGGCCCTGATCCCGCTGCTGCCGACCCCGATAAGCGCCCAATCTCCGGAAGAGGCCGGCGACCGCGTTGAATCAACGGCCATGGAACGGGTGGAGGTGGACTGGCTGGCGCAAATTCGTTCCGGCGGCCTCACGATGGCGGCGCTCGGCCTGGTCTCCCTGTTCGGCCTCGCCTTCGCGGTGGAACGCGTGTTTGTCATCCGCGGAAAGTATTTCTGTCCGAGGGAACTGGCCCGGGACGCGGAAAGCTACATCAAACGCCGGGATTTCGACGGCCTGCGCACGCTGGCGGAACAGTATCCGAGCACTCTGGGCCGGATCATGGTGTTTCTGGTGGACCATCGGGACAACGACTACGAAAAACTCTCGACCATGGCGGAAAATCTGGGAGCCCGGGATATTCTGGATCAGGAGGAGCGCACCTTTCCTCTGGCCGTGGTGGCTGCAGTGGCACCGTTACTGGGGCTGCTGGGCACCATGATCGGAATGATCGAGGCGTTTCAGTTGGTGTCGATTTACGGGGACGAGGGCGGGGCCTCGATGCTGGCGGGATCGATCGCCAAGGCGCTGATCACCACCGCCGCCGGTCTTACCCTGGCCATTCCCGCCATTGCCGCATTTCATTATTTTAAACACAAAGTCCACACTATTGGCGTCCGCCTGGACAAGGACCTGGAAGTGCTCATGTCCGGTCTGTTTTTGGTGAAGTCGGATCGCCCGGCCGGAACGGAACCGGATGAGGCCCCATGATTCTGTCCCGCGGAAAACGCTCCGATGCGGAAGTGCCGCTGTCGCCGCTGATCGACTGCGTGTTTCTGTTGCTGATTTTTTTTCTGGTGACCACCATGCTGAAAAAGACAGAAAAACAAATTCCGATTCAACTGCCCGATTCCGACCTCGCCCTGGCCGCGGAGTCGGACGACGAGGTGACCACTCTGGGGGTGGACCGGGAGGGCGGAATCTTTCTGGGGAGGCGTGGGACGGAGAGCGACAGCATGATCACCTACGATCCCCTGCCGGATTTGGACGCTTATTTGCGCGATCTCGGCGAGGAAAAAGGGGTGGACACCCCCATTCAGTTGGCGGTGGACCGCATGACCGAGACCCAGGAAATTGTCACCCTGCTTGACGTTTTCCAGATTCAGGGTTTTCAAAACGTGTTTGTCCGCATTCGCGACGGGGCTCCGGGGGACCCCTCCACGTTTTGAGTCTGCTGAAAAAAACCAAGGTGGAGGCCGAGGTCTCGCTGTCGCCGCTGATTGACGCGGTTTTCCTGTTGCTGATTTTTTTCCTGGTGGCGACCATGATCAAAAAAGAGGACAAGGATATCGACATCGAACTGCCGGTGTCCACCTCCGCCCTGAAAGTCAAACCCGACGACGACGTGGTGGTGATCGGGATCGACCGGACGGAAGGATTGTATCTCGAGGGGGATCCGACCTCTTTGACAGAACTGATGATTAATCTGCGTGAACTCGCGGGGGTGGATCCGGGACGTCGGATCCGTCTGGACACCGACCGGGCCACTCCGTTCCACCGGGTGGTCGAGGTGCTGGATATGCTGCAGTTCCGCGGATTATCCAATGTGGGAATTCGAACCTATGATGAACACTACCACTGACGACAGCACCCGGTTCCGGCGAACCCGGATCATCGCATGGAGTATCGCACTGGTCCTCTATGGCGGTGCGGCCGCGGTTTTTGTGCTGAACGAAAACCTGCACCGGCGCACTCTTTGGCTGGACCGGGAAGAGGTCGATGAGCGGGGAGCGGAGGTGAGGGAACGCGCCCGAAAACGGGAGGCGAAGGTGAGACTCGAACGGGAACGCATCCGGTTGCCGGACGAAGACGCGAAAGAATTGCGGGAGCGGGAGGAGGAGAAGCGCCGTGAACGGGCGCTGGACCGGGTGGAGAGAATCGAGGAGGCCTACGAGGAGGTGAAGCGTATGGAGAAACACAATCTTGACATCCTCGAGAAACAAAGGCTGGAGGAATTCAAGGAGCGGGAGCGGAACGACTACAACAAGAGGACACACCGATTGCACCGGACCGCGGAACTTCTGGAGGAGGATCTCCGGGAGGAGGGGATAGAAGAGGAACTACGAGAGGAACTGGAGGAGGTGCTGGCCCGGACGGAGGAGGCGAAGCGCGCCGCGGTGTCAACGGGAGAGCTGATTGAGGATCCGGAACAGCGGGCGAAATTGGCGGATGCCTCGATGCGGGCGAAACAGGCGGTGGAGGCAATGGTGACCAAAGCCGAATCCGTGGAGACCCCCCGGGAAGGAAAATCCAAAAAGAGGCTTGAGCACCTGGCGGAACGGGCGGAAACGTTGTCACGGTTGGCGGACGAACTGAACGCCATGCCTGAAACGGCGGACCAAATGGGCGAACATCTGGCTGAAACGCCTGATCCGGTCGATGACGCGGACGTAATGAAGAACGCCGCCCGGAAAAATCAGTTATCCACTGATGAATTATACGACACCGCTGTGGAGATGGAAAAGAAAATGAACCAGCGCTACGGAAATGCCCGCGCGGCCGAATTGGCCACCCTGCGAAAAAGCACATTCAAAGAGGCAAAGGAGCGGCTGGCGAATACCGGAAATGCCGACCGTCCGAATCTGGGAGAGAAACTCCGGGAGTCGAAAGTGGAAAATGTCGGGGATCTCAACGAGCACCGACAGACCCTCGACCGCGCACTCGCGGAAATGGAGAATATGCGTGCCCGGGCGCAAAACCGCGCGAATCAGTTGAACCCCAATTCTGGAAAATCCTCCGATCCGAAAACCGCACCGGGACAGGATATCGCCACCCGGAGCATGGAGCGGAAGCAGCAGCTCCGGCACGTTTCGCACCAACAGAAAGCGCGCTCTCTGGACCTGACCGGACTGATGAGCTCACGCGGGAGCGAGGGCGGATCGGGGAACCGCGGCGCGGAAAGGCTTCCGGACAACAGGCTCACGGAGGAGATGGTGGTGTCCCGGGCACTTCCCGGGCGACGTTTCACCGACGAGGCCTTCCGGAAAGGATGGCTGTATATCGACACCTGGTACATTATCGGACCCTGGGATCTCATTCCGGACACGCCCCAACATCTTCCGCCTGAAATGGAAATCGATCTCGACGCGGTGTACACCAACGGCAAAACCGGACATCCCCGTCACGCCCGGACCAAAGAACGGATGGATCTAGACGGCACCCTGAAATGGCAATTTCATCAGTCGGACAAGCTGTTTGTCCGACCGCCCAGGGAAACGGGAAACGCGATTTATTTCGCCTACACCGAACTGTATTTCGACCGGGAGCGGGATATTCTGGTGGCGATTGGAATTGACGACAGGTCGAAAGTCTGGGTCAACGATCAGGTGATCTGGAACCACACTGCACAGTCCTGGAGGCTGGGGACCACGCTTCGCAAAGTGACGTTCAGGAAAGGGTACAACACCGTGTTGATCCGCATGGAAAACGGGGCCCCGCTGATGGATTTCTCGCTGGTGCTCTGTCCCCCGGAGGCTTTGCCGGGGGAAGGCTGAGGGAGCCGGGGGCGCTTCCCCGAATAGGTGGAATTTGGTGGAATGAAAGACCCCGTGGTTGACACCAGGTAATGCAAAAGATTGATTTGGCCACGAAAAGGCACAAAAAAAGTCGCCCCAAAACCCCTACTTTTCTGGTTTTTGTGAATCTTTGTGCATTTTTGTGGCGAAAAAGAATATCCAGCATTCATTAGAACACATTCGTGGCTACAATTTGCTGAAATCCCTTAAACGAGTGCCATTCAGGCATGACATCGCTGGAATTCAGGATGCGGGTCCGGGAACGCGAACAGTTCTCACCCAGTGAATTGAGTCCCCTCCCCGGAATATCGCATAAGCCTGCGTAGATATCACATGGAATCCGCCTTGCTCCTACTGCGACATTTTTTCATGATGCCTTTTCTTGTTAGTAAACGGGCGGGACGTTCCGGCCCCGAAGTAATTTAAATCCGAAACAGGAGTACAACCGATGAGCCATTTGACCCTGCGAACACAAGCCTCCCGTTTGGGGGCACTGTGCCTGACTGGACTTCTCGCCGCCTCCGCGGCACCTGCCGACGACCTGAAACTCAACATAGTTCGACACTACCCGAACAATCTTTTCGATTCGAAGGAATCGGTCGCGTTTTCGGTCAAGGCCAAAGGGTCCCCCGCCGGGGGAGCGGAAATCGTGGCCCGTCTTACGGATGAAAACGCGAAGGAAGTCGCGGTGAAATCCCTGAGCGAATTTCAGGAACAAGTCGAAATCGATTTCGGAATTCAACCCCGGGGATACTATGAACTCCGGCTCCTGGTGGATGCCGACGGCGACGGTCCGGAGGAGCCTTCAGTGGCTGACATGGCAAGCCTGGGGGTGGTGGATTTCGTAAATCGGTCCGCAAAAGAAGTCCGCGACGGCAATTATGTTTTTGGCCTCAAATGGTGGGCGGGTATTCATGATCAGCCCGAGATGATGGAATCAATGTCAAAGCTTGGCCTGCAATGGACGCGGGTGATTCAGCACGAGGGTATGAATAATGAAAAACGGTTGAATATCACCGAGATTTTTACGGAGTACCCCATGAATGCCGCTATCAAAGTGGAGCGGTTCCCGGTGGAGGCCTACGACGAAGAGCGCTACGGTCCCCTGGATGAATACAGCAAACTTCACGGACGCGGTCATTGGGTGATCAAAACTATTCCCAAACGGGATGTGTACTCCAAGTGGCTCAAAGAACAACTGACCCGGATTCCGGAAGAACAGAACGTCTTCGAGATCTGGAACGAAGCCTGGGATAAAATGTCCCCCGAGGACTTCGCCGAGCTGTGCCAGTTGGTCGCCGAGATTATTCTGGAGGTGCGCCCCGACGCGATTATCGGGCCGAATCTGAAAGGACTGACCGGTAAATATGAATTCGATGCGCGGGTGATTGAAGCCGGGGGCATGGAACGCATGAAAATGGTGGCGCTGCATCCCTACAGCAATCCCACCGACCGCAAGGCGTACCGGGAATTCAAAAGCTGGATCGAGAAGAAAGTCGGCCGGGAACTGAAGGTGTACATCACCGAATACGGTTCCCACTCCACCCCGGAAGGCCCCCAGCGCCAGTCGGAAATACAACAGGCCCGCAACATCGCTCAGCGCTCAGTCGTGCTGTACTCTAACGGTGTTCAGGGACTGGTCCCCCACATTGCGGTTTCTTCCGAAAGCAATAAAACCTACTGGGACGACTGGCTGGGGCTGTTCCGCCGGAACGAGGAGCCCAAGCCTGCGATTATCGCCCACGCCACCGCCGCGCGCATGATCGACGGCAGTGAATACCTCGGCGATCTCTGGTTCGGCACCGCCGTGGAGGCCATGGTGTTCGACCGCAAAGGAACCGGTGTTCTGGCCCTGTGGCATATCGATCCCACTCTGGACAGATCCGAGGAAAACGCCTCCCGGAAAGAGATCGAAATCCCTGTGGATGGCGAACTCGTGGTCACGAACATTCTGGGTCGGGAAACCGTGCTGAAACCGGAAAACGGCGTGGTCAATCTCACCCTGGACGAATCCCCCGTCTATGTGACCGGGTTCAAAGACACCCTGCTCGCGGACGTGAGCAGGGAACTGCGGCCCGACCGCTGGCCGGTGGATCAGGTGCCGCCGCGCCCGGTCAGGAAAGCCGGAAAATTTACAACGCCACCCGTACTGGACGGAAAACTCGACGAATGGGATCACGCGTTCGAAGTCGCGTTTGTCAACGAGGCGGTGAACGCGAAAGACGCCAGCGGAATCAGCTATATCTCCTGGGATGGTGACCACCTGTGGATCGGCGCGTACATGCGGGATAACGAGATTCTCAATCAGCGCGTCCTGGGTAAATTGTATCAGCAGGACAGTATCGAACTGTTTGTGAGTACTGAACCCCGTGATACCGGCAGCGGCTTCGGGCCCAATGATCATCAGTTTTTCCTGACCCCCACCTCAACTCTGGGCAAAGGTCTGGTGGCCGAAATGACCCAGCGGGAAAGCGGCGAGGTTGTACTCGTGGACGATGCCGTCTACTTCGCCGGTCCGTCCGGATGGGGATGGGCCGTGGAGGTCGGCATTCCCTGGAGCACCTTCAACGATTTCAAGCCGGAACCCGGCACGAAACTGATGCTGGATATGCGCCTGAACGACGCGGACCGTTCCCACGAACGCTGGAAACTCGATCCAGGCGACAATGACCGGTTCAGCGTGTTCGATCCCGTCACCTGGGGGTTTGTGGAACTGGTGGAATAAACCTTTCGCTTCGTAAGAAAACAGAAACACTTGGAAAATAGTAAAACTTTATGAAACAAACCCTGCTATCTCACTACACAAAACTTGCATTATTATTCGCGATCTCCGCCCTGACTTCCGAGGCACGGACAATTTATGTTGACCAGAGGATCGGAAACAACGAATGGACCGGTGTCACGGCGGAGCCGAAAGATGGCGACGGCCCCCTCTCTTCCCCCGGTGTCGCCGTCAACAGAGCCAAACCCGGCGATGTCATCTTTGTGGTGCCGGACAGCGGACCCTACTACGGTGTCATTCGCCCAAAGCAGAGCGGTGAACCGGGAAAGCCCATCACCGTTGAAGGAAACGGAAACGAGTTCAACCTCTATCCCGAGGATCCTCAAAGCGGATGGAACCGTCTTGGCGGCGGAGCCTGGCTGTTCAAACAGATGTACCGTGAGGATGCGAACCCTGAAAGAGAAGCAGGCAAAGTCCAGGGGTTCTACAAAGGCAAACCGTTGATCTATTTTTACGGGCCGGGCACTCCACCTCCGCTCTACTCGGTCACCCATCACGACGACGGCCGCCCCGTCATCCACCTGCCGCCGGAGGCCCGTCCACCCTTCAAAGATCTGGTGATGGTCAACCATCCTTCCAGCTCCGTTGTGCGCATGCAGAATGTCTCTTACTGGCACTTCAAAAACATGCACATCCGCGGCGCGGGCAACGACGGCTTTAATTGGCACGGCGAGGGCAAAGGCCATGTCATCGAGAACTGCACCGCAATGTTTTGCGGGGACGAGGGCAGCAGCGCCCACGGCAACATGGAGGTCACAGTGAAGAACACCATCTTCGCCTTCAATGGCTCCGGCACCGGCGGTGTGGTTGACATTGCGGAAAGCAAAACCAGCTACATAAATTGCATTTCCGCGTTCAACCGTGATGTCGGCTTCCGCATGCGCGAAGGCGGCGTCCACCTGCTCAGGGACACGCTCGCCGCCGGCAATGAACGTCTGTCAGGTTCGGAAGAGCTGCTGGAGAAAACCACTACCGAAAATTTTGTCCAGTATCCTGATGAGCCGGGGGTGTGGGAAAAAATCAAAGCGTGGAACCCCGACCATCCGACACTGCCCGTATTGGAAGACGTGGTCGAAAAGCTCAAAGCTTCAGGAAGCGAACGCACATTTTAAGCAACGCAAAATAATGTATCATATCCGGCACAACAATCATGGAAAAGTGCATTGTGGTCGTGGTACACTCGGCCTTTACCCCTCCCACCACCTAATGTCCGACAGGTGGTTGATCAAAATAGTGCAAACCTGCTATGGTGAGCTATCGACTGAATGCTCTCAGTCCTTTAAGATATTCCCATGAATCAACACAAACCTGAAGATCTGCTTGAATTCGCCGACGCCATGCAATTGAAGCTTCGTGAATTTCCCGTGAAAGACCGTTGGTGTGTCCTGGCCTATTACAGTCTGTGTCCCTATGCCCCGGACGGCTCCGGACGCATCGTCATTGCCGGGGCCGATTTGAAAACCCAAACCGGGGAAGTCATCATTCTTTCCCGGGACGGAGAGGTGCTGGACCGGTTCGGGGAGGCCCCGGTCACGCCGGGATTCTGGCACACCGGACTCTGGCAAAGCTGGTCGCCGGACGCGAAATACGTGTATTATCAATCCGGAACCCATCAACATCCGGAGGTGCACCGCCGGGAACTGGCCACGGGTGAGACGCTGCGTATGGAGGGAGATCTGGAGGGATGTCCTCCTTCGGGTGAACCGGCGATTTCCTGTGAACACGGTATGCTCTACGCGGCGGGTTACGGTAGCGGTGTGTACGATGAGAGCCTGTCACCGATTCCCTTCCGGGAGCGGGAGCGGCACGGTCTGTGGAAAATGCGCTTTGATCCCCCCTCGCGGGAACTCGTGCTGAGCACGGAGGAGATCCTCCGTCAACATCCGGACGCGGCCCGTCTGAGGGAATTCGACACCCAGAATGAAGGATTGACCCTGATGGCCTATTGTGTGCGTTGGTCCCCGGACGGAAGTCGTTTTCTCTTTCATTTCGGAAATCACACCGTGGCCGATAAAGTCAAAAGCCGGAAAGAACCGCGGGTGGGTTGCGTGTTCACCGCTGACCGGGACCTGAAAGAATTGCATATGGCGATGGATATGAGTTTCGGCCGCTCGGGGGTTCATTGGAGTTGGCAGCCGGACAATGAGCATCTGGTGGGCTACGGGCCCCATCCCGACGATCCCGGCCGCAGATGTCTGGCGGAGGTGAAATACGATGGAACCGGGTACCGCAAAATCAATGACCACCGCAGCGGCGGGCATCCCTCGGTGTGTCCGGCGGATTTCGATCTGGTGGTGACGGATGAGAACTCCGGTGATACGGGATCGGTGATTTTTTTCTCCAAAAAAACCGGGGAAGAGTTGGGCCGGGTCGCGCTGCCGAAATTTATCGGGGATAAAGAACCACCTGGCCGCAATCCGCTGCGGGTGTGTCATCATCCCGTGTTTAATCAGGCGGGAGACCGACTGCTGTGCAACACCCTGCCCGAAAACGGACTGGCCACCCTGTGTGAAATACAGGTGGAACGATGAGCTTCTGGATTTGGTACACAAACCCATTTTCATTGAGGATGATGTCTGGATCGCCGGTAAGGTGGTGATCACCGCCGGAGAGAGAGTGGGAACCGGATCGGTGATTGCGGCGGGCGCGGTGGTGACCCGTGATGTGCCCCCGTGGTCGATCGTGGCCGGAATTCCGGCCAAAGTGATCCGGAATCGAAACCGGAAACTGCGAACTAAACTCTGTCACGATAAAATTGTCTATGAAAAATAGGATGAATTATAATTTTCACTCCACAGACGGACAAGTTGTTCCGCGATAAACACTCCCTGTTTTTCGCGGATGTGTTCGGGGAAGTGCACATGGTCGAAGAAAATCGACTCATCATCTCCCAGTGCCCGGGTGAAGGTGTGGAGGTCGATCATTGGGATACCGTTGGCCCTCATGACCGCGTCGGCGCAGGTGTTGTAGGCTGCCTCGTCCGTCGCATGGCGCCGAAACGCCGAGGGGTGCCGGTTGCGGTTGTGCACCGCGTCCGCGACCGGGGTGGTCCGCACCCAGACCAGTGACACGTCCGAATTCCGGCACAGTTCAATGACCGCCTCCAGATTTTCGCGGTAGCGCGGGAGAGGGACTTGAATTTCACCGGTGGTTCCGTCGCGTTTGATGTCGTGCAGTCCACAATTCAGCAACAGGATGTCCGGTCGAAAGTCCGGCCTGCGCAGGAGAGCGCTGAGCAGAACGAGGATGCGGTCGGAATCGCCTCCGTTGGAACCCTGAGGCACATCCAGATCGCGGAAGGCATCGGATTCGCCGCTGAGGCGGTCACAGGGAAACCTGTCCGGCAGATGCATTTTCAGATACGGCCCGTATTGTATGGATATACTGTCGCCCATCGCAAAAACCCGGGACTGTTTGCTGTCGTCTGATTGTGTCATCGTGTGAATTGCTTTGATTAAAGGATGATTGGGAGTCAAGAAAAAGCGGATACGGGGACTATAAATTTGGGTATCTTTAAAAAAATCGTATTGTATCGGGAGGACCAGTCGAGTACACTTCAGGGACACTACGGGGGTATGGGATTCGACCTCAGTTCGGATCTCGGTGTCGATTCTCTGATTGGCCTGCGTTACGGAACCGCGTCGGGCTCGGACCCGGCCGTATTCCTTGCCGTGGTGCCGGAGCCGTCTTCGCTGGTGTTGTTGACCGGAACTTTGGCGATGTTGGTCGTGATGGCGGGCCGTCGTCGTGGTCGATAGACACCGGCTTTACTGAGAGCTCCCGGGCGATGAACGCCGCCTGTTCCCGGCGGGCCTTTTCGTTGTAATGAATGTGATCAATGAGATCGTGCGGAACCTGGGTGGCGCAGAGACAATGCAGGTCGATCACCTGAATTCCGAGTTTCTCCATGATGTGATCCGCGAGTTCATTGTAGGTGTCCACATCCGCCGAGAACCGGTGGAAGGCGGTGCTCAGCCGGTTATGAACCTCGTCCACCACCGGGGTGATCCGCAGCCAGACCACTTCCAGGCCCATGTTGGCCGCCTCCACCAGCGCCGCGTGCAGGTTGGCGGCGAAATCAGCCGGTTCCACACGGCGCTTTCCGGTTTTGGGGTCGGTCCGCATATCGTGAAGACCGCACTGCAGCAGCAGAATGTCGGCGTCAATCGGATCGGTCCGCCGCCGCCCGCGCAGATAGGCCAGCACCTGCCCGGAATCCCCGCCGCTGGCGCCCTGAGGAATATCCAGATCATCCTCCGCGCGTTCGGTTTCGGTGTCGCGTTTGCGATCATAGCGAAATTGTCCCGACAGTTCCTGTTCCAGGAAGGGACCGAACTGGATGGTCAGGCTGGAACCGAGGACGAAAACTGCGGGGAGGCTTCTGCTGCCGGGATAAGTTGTCATTTTCGAATATTTACCGGGTTTGCATATAATGCTTCTTTTCCAGTGGAATCTGTAAAAGCAGACCTTGCGACAGGTCTGTTTCAAAATCTCTGTATATCTCTTTCGCTTTTTCGGAGCCTGTTTCTGATCGAAGTTCTTTTTGAAGAAGCGCGAAATAAAGTTCTGTTACCGTGAGGGAGGATGTGTAAAGAGGTTCTGTACTGTTTTCCATCAGCTTGAGATACTTTTCCGAATCGGATTCCCGGCAATAAAGCTTGAGCAGGCAACTCGTATCCCAGTAGACGGACACTACGTTCTCTCTTCCCGCAACAAATCGATAATTTCCGCGGATGTCTCAGAATGTTGAGGCATCTTGCGGAGCTTTTGGCGACGTCGCTTCGCCCATGCCTCGAAATCCGCTTTCGTCGGATGCGGAGACACGGGGACGAGCTTCACCGTTGGCTTGCCTCGAACCGTGATCATTACTTCTTCCCCGGCGGGATGACCGGGATCCATCGGAGTGTTGTCCTCATCACGGCCCCGAGCAGTCCGCCCCGCCACGTTGACTGGAGATCCCGCCATCTTTTAAGCCATGATTCGTGCGCGGAGGTGTTCATCCCCTCTATCACGCCGAGCGGTACCCCGGCAGTGTGCCGTTCCGTGGCCTCCTCATCCAGATTGTCCATATCGTCAATGGAGCGCAGGCTTTGAGTCGAGGGATCATAGCCTCCCTGTGTCACCGACACTTCAAGGGTATAGAAGCCGGGTCCCGGCGTGCCGACCGTAACCTCAAAGTCGCCCTCAATATCATAGACGGTTCTCCGTGCGACTTCCCTCCCCTCCCGGGTTTTTAATGAAACGCCCGCCTCCGCCTGATCGGGAAGCGTTCCCTCCGTTTTCACGTCGAAGCGGACAACCTCGTCCGTGTCGAACAGGTTGAAAGTCCCGTGCCGAAGGATGTCAAGCCGGAGTTCCCCGGCGGCGGCGCACGACAGACACAGCCATCCGATCAAGCCAAGCGGTAAGGCAGGGGGCAAGGCCCGACTCGGGAAGCGGATGGAGAGTGATGAAGGAATACGAGTTTTTTTCATCTGAATGGATGGCTCCACAGAATCTATTCGAGCTTCAACAACGGCCATTCGCGGGAGGCAACCCCTTCGCCAATGGAGAAAAGTGTCTCTTTGTTCTGTTTCAGGAGGAAACGTCCGCTGAGTTCTCCGCCTGGTTTCAATTCCGGGGTTCCCCACAGGAAGTCTCTCGGCACCGCCAGTTCGGCGGTCCATCCGTTCCCCGTCTCCGTGACGGTCCACTCGATTCCGGACGCATGGCCGGCCTCCGGTACGGTCATTTTCCTTCCGTCGAGCAACGGATTCACCACCAACAGATCCTCCCGTTTATTCGCGGGAGAGGGAATGATGAACCGGTAGTCATAAATCGCCGCTCCCCCCATATCGACCTGTCGGTCGGGACGGTTGCCGAGGCCGAAATCGAGATGCTGGTCCACATCCCCGGTCTGTCCGGTCACCGCCAGTGAGAGGTAAACGGTTTTTTCATCCCAGCCCATGCGGACCTCGGCCGCGCCGCCGTCCGCTTTCGTCGGATCCAACCTGATGCTGTCGGCATTCGCCCAGTCGGAGAGGTCGCCATCGATTTCAGGCGCGGTTTCCATCTTCGCGATCACATATCCGTCCAGACGACGGGACCAGCGGTCCTGACGCAGCGGAGAGCCCGGAGGGTCCGCCTGAGCGGCCAACTCCGGGTTGACTCCCACCAAATAGATCACCGAACCGTCGAGCGCCAGATCGATTTTGCCACCGGATGTCTTCAGGGTTTGTTCCGCCCCCATCAGATTGACCCGCGTGATTTCCGGCACCCCGACATCGATTTGAACCTGTTTGTCCTCTTCCAAAGTCCACAGTGCCAGCGTGTGGACGCCTTCACGTTCGAAAAGCATGGCCCCGATACCCGGACCGTACCAGAGGTCTCCGACGAATTCGCCGCCATCGATCATGCGGGCGGCGGTCGCGTGCGCGATCACCACCGGCATCGGCTGACCGTTCAGACGGAAAAAGCCGAACCACTGGTCCCAGTTGTCGCGATCCTGCTCACGGTCCGCCATCATGTGGGGCACCAGGGCCTTCACATCCTCCGCGTACAGCATCAGGGAGACCCGGGTGGTACGCTGCGCCTGGATTTTTTCGGATACACTGCGTTTTCCTTTGTCTTCCGGCGCGACGGGCCAGCCGTATTCGGTGACATAGTGGAGAAGGTGTTGTTGTCCCGTCCAATACTCGAATATGTCATGGTGGTTCCGTATCAGGTTTCGAATCCGATGTTCAGGCAACGGCGTGAAACTGTAGGGATGGCTGAACGCGATATCCATGCCTTCCATTCCCCCGGCCTTCATGAACCGCTGGCTGTAGGTTCCGAGTCCGGCATCCACGCCGACCAACGCGTTCGGACGCGCCGCTTTGATCGCCTCCAGCGCCATTTGCGCCCAGTCCGCGAATTCCTCGGCGGACATGTAGTTCCAAACCTCGTTTCCGATTTCGAACACCGTTTGGTCTTCCGGAATTTTAGCCACTTCCTGTTTCAACCATTCGATGTAGGGCTCCCTGAGCGGCACCGAGCGGCGGCTCGCGGGTTTCTTTCTGAACTCCTTCAACGGTCCATAACGCTGTTCGTCGAACATCTCTCTCAGCGGATACCCCTCCACCTTCATGATCACGTTCATCGGATGGTTTTCCATTAATTCAAGCGTGCCGACTTTACCCGGCTCGTCGGGGCCGGGATCCTGGGTCATGCTGTGGCGGGTCCAGTGCAGGCCCAGCTTCGCGGTGGCCTCCAGCCCTTCCGCGAGATCCCAGACCGTGCCGTCCTTGCGCCACCAGACCCCCGGATCACTGAGTTGAAAGGTCTTTAATCCAAAGCGCAAACCGAGTTCCCGGGCCTCCGCCGCCGTCCGGTCGAACAACGGCGCGACGCCAAAGCTCTTTTGCTTGGACACCGCCCGTTCACCGCCGATATCAGCCTCGAACACCACCTCGTAGTATCCGTTCGGCAGGTCGCCCAGCTCTATGGAGACGGTCCCGCCACCGTCCGGGAACGTGACCGGCTCACTCACCGTGGAGGTGTTTCCGAAAAAATCCGTGATATGGCCGGTCACATGGCCCCCGCCCCCGGGGAATCCCCGGAGCGAAACCGGGTACGCCGCCGGTTCCTCCGCATTGAACAAATTGAAGTGGTCCTGGTCCGCCACCGAAATCCGGGGTTTCGCCGGGAGAAGAGGGGCGACGGCGCATAGCAACACGCCGAGGAGAATAAATTTTCGTTGGAATGAGTTGGAATGTGTCATAGATATACCTGTTTTGAGGGTTGTGTATTGTGTGTATAGGGAACTAATATAAACACAACTCTACAACAGGCACGGAGAAAAAGGAATGTGATATCCGTGCAATCACCCCTGTCATTGTGCCACCTGTTCACTATTATGCCTTGATTCCCGGGTGAATTTCGGCCAGACCCTGTCGATCTTGAAATATACGAATCCCCCGACCCGGGCGCATATCACAATTGGTTATGGTTTAATACAGATTCCACTTTTCCAGTCAACCTTGGCCGAACGCTTCTCTTTGTAAGCAGAAGGTTTATGAAAGCGGTAGCTTCGTTGCACTCGCTACACGCAGTCCAAAGGCGCCACGCCGAAGCGTGGTAAACTTCGCGCCGCAAGGGTTTCGGACGAATGGCGCGGCGGAGCCGCTTTGGAGTGCGGGAGCGAAGCTGCCGCTTTTGCAGAGCATCAGAATGACTCTAACATCATTACACCAATTGTGACATGCGCCCCCCCGACCCATGAGTGAACGCGCGATTATTTTGGTTCTTCTCTCCGCTTGTCTGCATGCGTCGTGGAACCTGTTTTCCAAATCCAGCGGGGATCCGGTATCGTTCCTTCTCCGGGCATTGAAATATTCCGCCCTGCTGTATGCGCCGCTGTTTTTTTGGATGCAGCCCCGGGTTCACTACACCCCGGCCTTTAAATCACCCCATCCAACCCCCAATTCTTACCGGACTTTTTTTCCAGCTTTGGCCAAAAGCACAAGATCGTGAATATCAATCCCCGCAAGTTCGGGGAGGATGAGCGATTCGGAGATGCGTTCGGGCTGAGGCGTTTTTTCTTCGAACGCCTCCGCCCAGGATCCCGGCAACCCTTCAAACGTACATGCCGCCAGGTTTTCATCGACAGCGGCGGCCAACAGGGCGTAAATCGCGGGCCGGCCATATGCCGTCAGTTCTATCGGTGTGCCGGTCCCGATATCTTCACGCCCCCTAAGATAGCGCAACGTCTGCAGAACGTCATGGGCCCGCCGTGCGGCCAAACTGGTGCCAAGCATAAAATGATCGCCCGCGACACGGTATTCCGTGCTTCTGAACTCAAGGCGTTTCCCGCCGTTACGGGTATGCATCTTCACCGCTCCGGTGCCCCGCACGTCAAACACCATCACAAGCTGACCCGCTTCAAGGCGCTCCCGGATAAAATCCGCATATGGATCCTGCCCTTCGGTTCCGTCCGGGATCACCAGCAACACCGCGCGTTCCGGCCTGGACGCGGGCGCGTAGACGACCCCGGCGGTGATGATGCCGGGTTCCGAAAAGAAAAAAACACGCTCCGCCCGCCCATACCCGGTTTGAATCCGGGCGGTCAGTCGCGGGTGCAATGGATGCACCGGTTGCACATCCATCCGCTTGATGAGTTCCGACCGGGAAAGTGTTTTTCCCGCCGCGCGTTGCCGATTCCATTCGTCCCGGTTCAAATCGAGAATCGAGCGGGCGCCGACAAATTCCAGCAGAACCTGTCCGGATTCCGTGCAGCGCAGCGCCTCGGCGGTCTCCACCTCCGGTTCGTCCTCAAACGGCTCGACGCTTCGTCCCTGCAAATGACGCGTGAACCACTCCACAGCTCCCTGGCGAAGGGCGGTTGAGTAGCCGTGTGAGGCTTTTTCCGCAATACACAGATCCAGCGCGTCTTCGGCACCGAGTGCCCGGTAGACGATCCGGGCCTGCTCAACCGTATCCACAACGTCTTCGATGCAAAAGTAATCGTATTCCGCCGCGCCGACCCGGAGGGGTCGCGGAGCAAACACGGACAGGAAATCGGCATAGTCCACCCCGTCGGGGACGGAGGCAAACAGGTTCTGCTCGCCGTCCAAGGCCCGGCATCCGGTTGCGAAATAGGAGTCATGGGAGGAGAGGGAACAACAGGGAACCGCCACTTTGATACGGGAATCCGTCATCATCACATACTGGGTCAACGTCCCGCCACCCGAGTTGCCGGTCATGCCGATGCGATCCGCATCCACCTCGGGCAGCCCGGCCAGGAGATCGATGCCTTTCAACGCGTTCCAAAGGAAGTAACGGGCGATATTCTGCCCCGGAATGGACGCCGAAATTTGCAGGTAACTGTGCTCCGGACAATTCAGACCGACGAGCGGTTCTTTGGTCGCGGGATCCAGGCACTGAACCATTTCGCCGTGGCTTGGGGAGTCGATAATCAGAACCACGAAACCGGAGCGGACCAAATCAATGCAGACTTGTTGGTATTTGGGGGCGGCCTTCCCGTCCTTGCCATGGCCACAGCCCATGAACACGGCCGGTGCCGGAGCGTCCAATTCGTCCGGGACATAGAGCAATGCGGGCACATAAAAGGAAGGCAGGCTTTCATATACCAGCTTCCGGATACGATACCCGCTCCGCTGCAGGTCTCCGGTCTCATGGACCGTCGGATACCCGCCCGCATCCGGCAGACCGCCCAGGGAAGCCAAAAACCGTTCCCGACGCTCTCTCACATAGTCGTTAAAAGACGCCTGTCCACAAATGGACTCCCGACGCTTGCGATCCTGTTGAAAATGTTCACGCGCCCGACTTAGGACCCACTCCTGCATCTGCGCGCCTGTTTCGTAAAAATGGTCGGTAAACGGAGTAAACGTAATCGGTTCGAACATAAAAGAATCCTGGTGATCTGTTTCATGGTGTTCGCGGAGTTGGAATGAATCCTCTTTCATTTCGAGCGGTGCTCCTTACTCCCGTCCCTGAAGGAGTACGTGAATCAAAAAATCCTCGGGAGTTGGAAACGACACGGTGGCAGAACCGCCATGAACCAGATGGCATTCGACACCGACTTCATCCATTCGTTCTTTCAGTTTCACACCAAAATTCGGGGTATGCGTCGGATCTTTCCGCACATGTCCAATCGACGGCACATTCGGGTATGTAAGATAGATCGGCGGATCATCGGTGCTCACATGTTCGAGAGGCGAGAATTTCCGGATCCAGACATTTTTGAAGGCGCTCCTCCTTCATCGTTTCTTTGTCACCCTTCACCCAACCACCGCCATGAATGAAGAGAACCGATGGAGTGGGGTCCTCCGAAGCGGCCCGCCAAAAATCCAGCACCTGCCTTTCATGGTGACCGTATGGAACGTCTCTCAGTTCCAACGACGGGGAGGGGCGCGGGGGCGCGGAGGGCTTTTCACCTTTGGACGCGGTCTGTGTCATGGTTGCCATTGCGAGGCTCCCGATTAAGAATGCTCTTTTAAACATACGGTCTTTTTGGCGTGTCATCCTATGACGGGATTTAGTATCGTGTGTTCGGAAGCTTACTGCACATCCGGGCGGGGAGGAATGTGATAACCGTTCAACTACACCTGTTTTTCCGCCACCTATTTGCGATGGGAAGCCTCTTTGCCTCAATAAATCATGGCCCCCTTCGCCCCCCATGCAGTAGAAACGTGCCGTTTCACTGCCGGGCACAGCAAGGCTGAAGCTTTGGTCGTTGTTCCTCCCGTCGCTTCAGCACTCCAAGGCGGCTTCGCCGCACCCCGAAACCTTGATCGACTGGGTGGAGCGGGAAGGCGGATTCGCGCTTCCCCGGAAATTTCCGGAATCCTGAGTCGCGGGAGGGGGGCGGGGATTTCGGTTAGCCAGAGCCCGTTCGAAAAGACCCCGGCCAGCTTGTCTGGCCGGTGAATACGCCCTAT
>JBBDRC010000150.1:0-5798 GCA_040905625.1 Kiritimatiellia bacterium | reverse complement strand
GAAGCGGCGGCGCTGACCAAGCGGGACAACCTGCGCGGATTCAAGGAAAACGTGATCATGGGTCATTTGATCCCGGCGGGAACCGGCTTCGACCTGTACCGTGACATCCGACTCAAATACGCTTCCGAGCCGATTTCGGCCGACGAGCTGTTGGGTGAGGAAATGTTCGACGAAAAAAAATCAATTGAAAGTTAACAATCAGGGATTGTCAGGTCGGGTGCCTTTGTGCTAAGGCACCCGACCCAATTTATCCACCTTTAGGAAAAACTATGCCGACTATTAATCAACTTGTGCGCACCGGACGCACCCCCATTCGCAAAAAAAGTAAATCACGTGCGTTGCAGCAGTGTCCGCAACGACGTGGGGTTTGTTTGCTGGTAAAGACCCAGACTCCGAAAAAACCCAACTCCGCTTTGCGTAAAATTGCCCGTGTGCGGTTGACCAACGGTCAGGAAATCACAGCGTACATTCCCGGCGAGGGACACAATTTGCAGGAACACAGCATGGTGCTGGTGCGCGGTGGACGTGTACCCGACCTTCCCGGTGTCCGGTATCACATCGTGCGCGGCGCCCTGGACTGTCTGGGAGTGGACGGACGCAAACAGAGCCGTTCCAAGTATGGAGCCAAGCGTCCCAAAAAGAGCTGACCTTTTTATAAACCAATCATCGATCAGGAAAACACATGGCAAGACGTCACCGTTCAATTAAGCGCGAAGTAATTCCGGACCCCAAGTTTCAAAGCATGGAGATCACCCGCTTCGTCAATCAGGTAATGCGCAAAGGTAAAAAAACCGTTGCTCAGAAAATTATTTACACCGCGCTCAATCAAATTGAGGAAAAGACCAAAGAAAATCCTCTCGAAGTTTTTGAAAACGCCATTGAAAATGTGCGTCCACAGTTGGAAGTGAAATCACGCCGGGTGGGGGGGGCCACGTACCAGGTGCCGATGGAACTGTCCACGCCCCGCAGCCGCTCCCTGGCCATGCGCTGGATCATCCAATTCTCCAAGGCCAAGAAAGGGGTTCCTCTGGCGAACGCACTGGCGAACGAGCTGGTGGATGCCCACAACAACACGGGTTCCGCCATCAAAAAACGCGACGACACCCACAAGATGGCCCAGGCCAACCGCGCCTTCGCGCATTATCGTTGGTAACCGTCTTATTTGAGCGGCTGCCAGAAAAGTTCACCGGGTTCGATCCGGTGAAGCTTCCATCCCCTTGGAGTTTCCCGGTTGGTGCGAACAATGCTGCCCTCTTTCAGCATTTCCCCATCGACAATGGCGAAGCGTCCATGCTCGCCGATACTGACCGCTCCCACTTGGAATTGGGGATGAGCGAATCGGCGGTCGGTTGATCGGTTCCGCACCTCCACCACCTCCGCCAATTGTTCGGCGTTGAATCCCCCGGGATGGTGCCGACGGTCGGGCCGGATAGTGTCGTCGGGTTCCGGGGGCTCCGCTTCACCCGCAATGAGATCGGGGATCTCTGTGGTTTCCAGTGGATCCCCGTTTTTCCCTGATGATTGCACAGACGGGGAATGGGCGAATAACGCTTCAAATTCTTTACCGGTCATGGACGGGGATTGGGTGATTTCCACGGGATCGGATCCGGTTTCATGCGCAGGTTCCGGAGTGGGGTCCGGAATTGTTGCCACTTCCGTCTTTCTATCCGTTTTCGCTTCCTCATCGGAGGGGGGGTAGAGCGAGCGGAGGGTGACGGCACGCGCCCCCATTAGACGTTTATCCAGAATTCCTTGGCGCAGCCGGATGGCCCATGGCGAAAGCTCCTTCGAGTCGGCGGGATTCGGTATCTCAACCGCTTGGAATCCCTCCAGGAGCAGGCGTTCCTCTTCCGACAGGTCCTGAGGAGAAAGGCGGGTATCGAGGAGCCCCGCACCCAACATTAGCGCAAAAAAGCAAAACAAGGTGAGAGCCGCGCGGGGCAGGGGGATGGAAAGGAAATGATTGGCCAGCAGCACAAAAAAGGTCCACTGCACCACCACGGTCGCTTCCAGCAGATAATCACGCAACGCCCACTCAATCAGCAGATTCAGGAAACAAATGCCCAGGGAGGACAGAAGAATATGGGTGACGGGCACGTCATCGGAGGGTCGAGTAAACAGCCACAGCAAGGCGGCTGCAAGCAGAAATTGCAGGGCCAGACCCGGTAGAAGATGGAGGAGATTCTCAATCATATGGGATTTATACTACGATGAATGGAGGAAAGCCGCAAGTTCAAATATGTCTTTCGGAGGCCGGGGATTGATGATTGATGATTTTTGATTTGTGATGGCCGATTCAGGGAATTCATTGGCCGATGCGCCACTCCCCCTGCTATGGCGCATCCATCTAAGGACCAAATGGCTTTTCGGATGGGGTCTGACTACTTATATGAGACCCTCTGGTCAGGCGTCAGCAGTCATTCGTCATTGGTGACACATTTTCCCAATGACAAATGACCCATGACCGCCGCCGGGTCTCATCCCTTCAAATTCCGATTCCCTTCGGCGGCGGGGCTTGTGTGAGACCTCCTAATCTTAATCTTAATCGTAATCCTAATCGAAATTGGCACATCGATTATGATTACGAGCAGGATTACGATTAAGAGGTTAAGTCTCTTTCCTCAAATTTCGACTCCGTCGTTGGAGGCGCTGACCATTGACCTGTGAGGGTCTCACACATGCCCTGATCGGAGTCTTTCGGTGGGGCTCACTCCGAACGGGTGTAATGATGTTAGAGTCTTTACTGATGCTCTGCAAAAGCGGCAGCTTCGCTCCCGCACTCCAAAGCGGCTCCGCCGCGCCATTCTTCCGCAACTCCTGCGGCGCTTAGCGCCTTTGGACTGCGTGTAGCGAGTGCAACGAAGCTACCGCTTTCCTAAACCTCCAGGCTACAAAGAGAAACGTTCGGATAAGGTGGAATAAAAAAAGGAGGGGGGCTTTCATAAATCCTAACCAATTCCGGAATGCGCCCTTTTCGTTGAACAGGACATCAGCGGGCTTGACCGCAAGCTCGAAAGGATATACACATTACCGCGAGTGGTGGTCAGTCGCTTCCCGACACCCGCTTGCGGCGTGGTCGGGAGGAGGAAAGTCCGGACTCCATAGAGCAGGATGCCGCGTTGTCAAAGCGTGGAACCCCGTGTGAATCGCGGGGGATGGAAAGTGCAACAGAAAGCAAACCGCCCCGACCACGCCGCAAGGCGGGTGTCGGGGTAAGGGTGAAAGGGTGGGGTAAGAGCCCACCGGGCCTTAGCGAAAGCGGGGTCGCACGGCAAACCCCATCCGGAGCAAGATCACATAGGGAACGGCACGGGTGGCTCGCCCGGCTTCCGTCTTCGGGCGGAAACCGTTCCGGGTGGATCGCAAAGATACATGACTGACATGCGGACTTCGGTCCGCATACAGAATCCGGCTTACAGCCACTCACTTTTTTTTTTACCCTGTTTTTGTTTTTTTGAGCTTGTCTCTCAATGGCGAAAGCCGGATACTAGTCAGGTTCCCTATAGTGGGGAGCAGAGTGAACCCTCAAACGTAAAGGAAGATGCCTTATGAAGAAAAATGTAATGACGATTCTGATCGCCGGATTGGCCATCACCAGCACCACGGTGATGGCTGGAAAAGTGAAAGACAACTGTGGATGTGGATTCGGTTCCATGGCCCTCGGTGAAGAAACCGGTTTGTTGTCCCACCTGGCCGCCACCTTCCTGAACGGGATCAGCGGAAACCAGACCTTTGGTATTTCCTCCGGAACTCTGAACTGTGAGCAGGCCCAGCAATTGGTCTCAGTGCAGGAAGTGGAAATCTTCGTGGCCGACAACATGGACCATATCGCCACCGAAGCCGCAATGGGTGAAGGCGCGTATCTGAGCGCCCTGGCCGACCTTCTGAATGTGCAGGAGCAGGACCGCGCCCGTTTCTACACCTCCATGCAGGTGAACTTTGATCAGATCTTCACAGGATCCGATGTCAAAGCGGAAGAAGTGACCCGCTCGATCGTTAAAATGATCTAAGCGGCGAATGCTTCTTACATTAAAACGATTCTACGCACAGCTTCGGCTGTGCGTAGTTTTTTTCTTCTGTGGGCTTCTTCCTTTGCGGGCGGTGGAACCGGCGGAGATTTCCTCCCCTCTGTGGAGCCAGGTGGAGGCCCGGCGTTTATGGGATGACCCGGAATGGTGGACGCTGGTTCACTATCACCGCACGATGTGGGGACGGGTGGAAAGCCGGATTGATGATCCGCGATTCTTTCTGCACCCACGCGGAAAGGTGAATCGCAAAGCGGAACTGAAAGCCACCCTGCATGCGTTCCTTGAGCCGGAATCGGTGGGGGGCGAACGGAGTCTGGCCTGCCGTTTTCCCGCCCGGCGTCAATGGCTGCTGGAGAAATTGGAACTGCCGGAGTCCGTTTTCCCGGATGGGGATTGTGAGGATTTTCATGAGGCCATCGCGCAGTTGGAGATCGAATCGGCGGCCATGATCTATCCGGCGGGGTATCTGAACAGTCCCGCCAGTATGTTCGGGCATTTGCTGCTGGTGCTGGACCGCAAAGACAAGGACCGTTTGCTGTCCCGGGCGGTGAACTACGCGGCGGTGGTGGGGGATTCGTTCGGTCCGTTGTTCGCGGTCAAGGGCATCTTCGGCTTGTATGACGGCGTGTTCGCGATTCTCCCTTATTACGACAAGGTGGAGGAATATTCGGCGGTGAACCGGCGGGACATCTGGGAATATCCGCTTGAATTGAGCGAAACCGAACTGGATCGGCTGCTGCGGCATGTATGGGAACTGCAGGAATTGCGGAGCCGCTATTTCTTTTTCAAAGAAAACTGCGCGTTTAATTTATTGTATCCCATTGAGGCGGCCCGAGCGTCGGTGAAACTGGTCCGCCGTTTCCGCATGAGCGCGGTTCCGGTGAGTTTATTACAGCAGTTGGCGGAATCGGGGGCGACGGGGGAACCCGTCTATCGCCCCTCCAAAGCCAGTGTGATGCGCGATTTGGTGTCCCGGTTGTCTCCTGCGGAACAGGAGCGGGCCCGGGTGTTGATGGAGGGAGGGGCATTGGACGGGAGTGAATCAGCCGTCCTTATTTCCTTTGCGATTGAATGGATTCAATATTTGTACACCGAAAAAATGATCACACCCGAAGTGTATCGGGAACGGATTTTCCCCTTATTGAGTGCAAGGAGTAAATTGGGCCGGGTGGAGACCTCCGTCCGGGAAATCCCCGCCGCGCCGGATCAGGGACATGCCCCCCGCCGATTGGGGGTCTATGGCGGAGTGAACACCACGGAGGGGGATGGCTTTTGGGGGGTCACCCTGCGCGCGGCCTACCATGACTGGCTGGATGATCCCGCCGGGTATCCGGAGGGGAGCAGTATTCGAATGTTTGAGGTGGATGTGCGCGGGGATATGGATGAGGGGGAGGTGTACCTGCGGGATTTCACGCTGGTGGATATTCGATCCCAGACCCCGCCCGAACTGTGGGTGAGGCCGTTGAGCTGGGCGGTGCGGTTTTCGGCGGAAGCGGATCCCTTCGATACCGGTCACCATCGAATGATCGGCCGTTTTGCCACCGGATTTACGGAACGGCTCGGGGCGAATGGGTTGGGATATGTGATGATGAGCCAATTGATCCGGGGCGACTCGGATCTGGATGACCACTTAGGCTGGGAGCCGGGGGGGGAGTGGGGGGTATTGCACGCCACCAGCCGATTGCGCGCTGGAGTGAGAGGCCGGCATCACTGGGGCGTGTGGGGGTCATCGGATGTGCGGCATCATGTGGAGGCCGAAATCAGGCTGCC
>JBBDRC010000149.1:0-1004 GCA_040905625.1 Kiritimatiellia bacterium | reverse complement strand
TGCCACTCCTCCAGACCTTCCATGCCGCCGAAGGCGTCATCAAAGGCGCTGCCCAAATCGACAAGGTCCTCTCCGGGACGCAGGCCTTCAAGCATGCTGTCGTCGAGGCTGAACTCGTCATCGGCCAGTTCAGCGGCTTTAATGCTGAGCCCGATGCGGCGGTCCACCTCGTCGAGTTTGACGATACGGGCCTTGACCTCGTCACCGACCGATAGCACATCCTTGACCTTCTCGACCCGGTGATCGGAAATCTGGCTGATGTGCACCAGGCCTTCGATTCCGGCTTCGAGTTCGACAAAAGCACCGAACTGGGCCAGTTTCGCCACTTTGCCTTCGACCAACTGGCCGATGGCGTATTTGGAGGCGATGGTGCTCCATGGATCAGGCTGCGCCTGCTTGAGGCCCAGACTGATGCGCTGGTTGGAGGGATCCACTTCCAGAACCACCGCTTCAACCTCCTGACTTTTCTCCAGCATTTCAGAGGGATGGTTGATTTTGCGGGTCCAGGACATGTCGGACACGTGAATCATACCGTCCACACCTTCCTCCAGTTCCAGGAAGGCCCCGTAGTTGGTGAAGTTGCGAACCGTTCCACTGACATGCGAGCCGATGGGGTGATTGTTGGCGAAAATTTCCCAGGGGTTTTCCTCGATCTGCCGCACACCCAACGAGATTTTCCTGTCGTCTTTGTTCACGGACAACACGATGGCATCCACCGCGTCACCGAGATTGAGCACATCCGATGCGCGGGCGATGCGTTTGGTCCAGGACAGCTCGGACACGTGAACCAGACCTTCGACTCCCGGTTCCAGTTCGATGAACGCGCCATAGGGCATCAAATTCACCACTTTTCCGTGCACACGGTGACCCACGGGGAATTTGGAATCGATATCCTGCCAGGGGTTGTCGGACTGCTGCTTGATCCCCAGAGACACCCGTTCTTTTTCGTAGTCCACATCCAGAATGGTCACTTCCAGCTCGTCGCCGATATTGACCAGTTCGGA
>JBBDRC010000148.1:0-5897 GCA_040905625.1 Kiritimatiellia bacterium | reverse complement strand
CGTTTCCGCCGCGGAAATCGCGGCCTCCATGGTGTCCAAATCACGCATTTCCCCCACCAGAATTACGTCCGGATCCTGTCGCAGAGAACTGACCAAGGCCTTGCTGAAGGATCCGACATCCACCCCGAGTTCACGTTGGATGACCAGACTTTGCTTATGGTCGTGATAAAACTCAATCGGATCCTCGACCGTGATGATGTGACAGTCCCGGTCTTCATTGATAATATTGATCATGCTGGCCAGGGTGGTGGATTTACCCGAACCGGTGGGGCCGGTCACCAACACCAGGCCCTTGGGTTTGTACAGCAGCTCTTTGGTCTGCGGGGGCAACCCGATCTGTTCAAGGGTCAGCAGATCATTGGGAATCTGCCGCAGAACCATTCCCACATGACCTTTCTGCTTGAAGATACTTACCCGGAACCGGGCCAGATCCTGAAAACCAAAGCCGAAATCCGCACCCCCGATTTCACTTAGCTGCCGCACGTAATCCTCGGAGGTAACCGCGCGCATCAGGCGGTCGGTGTCCTCGGGGCGCAATGACTCGGTATCCAGACCGTTCAAATGTCCATTGATTCGCAGTACCGGCGGGCTGCCCACCTCGATATGCAGGTCGGAAGCACCTTCCTCAACCACTATGGCCAGCAAATCCTCCATCGTAATTTCCGAAGCGACTGTCGTACTCATTCCATATCTCCAAGCGTGACCCGGAAGACTTCCTCCAGGGTGGTTTGACCGGCGATCACCTTGCGCAGACCGTCCTCGCGGAGGGTGCGCATCCCCAGCTCACGGGCTTTATTCCGCATGGTGCTGGAATTAACCTGTTCGTAAATGAGGTGTTGAACCTCTTCGGTGATGGTGAAAATTTCAAAAATTCCAATTCGGCCCGAATACCCGGTGTAGGCACAATTCTGGCAGCCTTTGCCCCGGGAAAGTTCCACGTCCTCCACCTGACCGGCCAAGGCTCCGAGTTGGCGCATTTCGCGTTCCGAGGGTTTGTAGGTTTCCGAGCACTTGCTGCAGATTTTCCGCACCAGACGCTGGGCCATGATTCCCCGCAGGGAAGAGGCCACCAGAAAGGGCTTCACCCCGATATCTATCAAGCGGGTGATCGCGCTCGGCGCGTCGTTCGTATGCAGAGTACTGAATACCAGGTGACCGGTCAGGGAAGCGTTCACCGCGATTTCCGCGGTTTCAATGTCCCGGATTTCCCCGATCATCACAATGTTCGGGGCCTGACGCAGAATGGATCTCAGCGCACTCGCAAACGTCAAACCAATATCCGCTCTCACATGAACCTGGTTAATCCCGCTCAACTGATATTCAACCGGGTCCTCCACGGTGATAATCTTACGGTCCGGTTTGTTGATTTCATTCAGACAGGAATACAGCGTGGTGGTTTTCCCCGAACCCGTTGGCCCCGTCACCAGCACAATTCCGTCCGCCAATTGAATCATGGCGCGGAAGGTTTGCTGATCGTCCGTGAAAAACCCTAATTCGGGTAATCCAAGCTTCAGACTTTCCTTGTCCAGAATACGCATCACCACGGACTCCCCGTGGTTGGAGGGAACCACGGATACCCGTAAATCCAGTTCGCGACCCATCACGTTGATTTGAATGCGTCCGTCCTGGCAGACGCGTTTCTCGGCGATTTTCATATTCGCCATGATTTTGAGCCGCTGAAGAATGGCGGACTGCAACCGTTTGGGCGGGCTCTCCATCTCCTGCAGGACCCCGTCAATCCGATAGCGGACCCGAAGTTTTTTCTCCATGGGCTCCACATGAATATCCGATGCCCGGCTGCGAAAGGCTTCGATAATAATCAGACTCACCAGCTTGATAATCGGCGCGTCCTGCTCGGTCGCCTCCTCCGCGTCCCCGAACAATTCGGCGGTTTCATCCGTGGCAATCCCGGCAATGGTCGCTTCGGTCAGCTCTTGCAGCGCATTGCTTGCCCGCCCCATGGATCCGCCGGAATAAAACAAATTGATCGAGGATTTAATCTCTCTCTCCGAGGCCACAACGGGCACCACGTCAAACGGCAGAGTATACCGCAGGCTGTCCAGGGTATCCATATCCTGGGGATCGGAAATCGCCACCGTCAATTCGTTGCCCCGTTTGTAGACCGGAATTACCCCGTAGCGGCGGGCAATATCCGAGGGCATCGCATCGATCACCTCCTGTTTGATATCCAGGTCACGCAGAGACACCATTTCCATTCCGTAGTGTTCGGCAATGGCCTGGGTAATCTCCTCCCCGGTGATCATCCCGGATTCCTCCAGCACGTCACTGACATCCATGCCTTTTTCATCCGCCAGAAAGGCCGCTTTCTCAGCGATCGCATCATCAATCAAACCTGCGGCGCGGAGAGTCTCGAGTGTGTATTCGTCCTTGGGTGTCAAAACAGTTCCTTTTGTGTGTCAAATAGTATGCGTAACTTAAAACCACCAACCGCCATTAGGCAAGCTTTTCTTTGAGCAGTTCCAACACCATTTTCGGATTGGCCTTTCCTTTACTCACCCGCATCACCTGTCCCATCAGGAACTGTAACGCGGCTTGCCTGCCGTTTCTATAGTCTTCCACTACGGAGGGATTTTCGTCAATGACTCTTTTCACAAAACCTTCAATGGACGAACGGTCACTCACCTGCGCCCAGCCCTTGTCTTTCACAAGTTGCTCCGGATCTCCCCCGGAGTCAACCAGGAGACCAAAAACTTCTTTTGCCTTTGAATGATTGAGTATTTTCTTCTCCACCAGCAAAATCAGGTTGCCCAGCGCCTCGGGAGTGACCTTCAGATCGGCGGGGGCGCCACCGGTTTCAGACAGGACCCGCATCACCTCCGTCATCACCCAGTTACTGGCCGCCTTGGCGGATATATCCGCAACCGCCACCACTTGCTCGAAATAATTGGCGACATGTACATCCGCGACCAGAACCTCGGCATCATAGTCAGGAAGTTCCATTTCCTGAATAAATCGTTGACGGCGGTGGTCGGGCAATTCGGGCAACTCAGCCCGCCAAGCCCCGATTTGTTCCGCACTCAGCGCGATTTCCGCCAAATCGGGATCCGGGAAATAACGGTAATCATGAGCATCCTCTTTCGTCCGCATCGATGAGGTCATCCCCTGGTCATCATCCCAGCGGCGGGTTTCCTGTACCAGCGGAGTTCCCGTTTGCACCGCCCGGGTCTGTCGCCTGATTTCGTACATCAGGGCCCGGTGCACCCCGCGGAACGTGTTCATATTCTTAATTTCGGCTTTCACTCCCAGGGTGGCGCTTCCCGCTTCCGCCACACTTACATTCACGTCACAGCGGATATTACCCTCCTCCGGATTGCACTGGCTCACATTTCCGTATTCCAGTATCCGCTTCAAGGCGGTTAAATACGCGAAGGCCTCCTCCTCGCTGTGCAAATCCGGTTCAGTGACGATTTCCATTAACGGGGTTCCGGCCCGATTGTAATCAATCCCGCTCGTCCCCCGTAAGTGGGTCGATTTGCCCACATCCTCCTCTAAATGAATCCGGTTGATTCGTACGGTTTTTTTACGTCCTTCCACTTCGATTTCCAACGAACCACCCAAACATAAAGGCTGATCATACTGGGTAATCTGGTAATTTTTGGGCATATCCGGATAAAAATAGCTTTTGCGGTCGTGTTTGCTTTTCAAAGCGACCGTGCACCCCAGCATCAGCCCGGTCTGCACCGTTTTTTTCACCGCTTCTTCATTCAGGACCGGCAAAGCTCCCGGATACCCCATGCATACCGGACAGACCTGTGTATTGGGAGCGGCGGCGGTATCCACCGCACATCCGCACCAGATTTTACTGCGGGTGTTCAGTTGAACATGGGTTTCAAGTCCGATGGTGGGAAGAAGTGTCATGAGATCTGTGAAGGGTACGGATTAAGAAATCTCACAAAGAGGGCCGTTGATGTTGAATTTTTGCGGATTGTTCATAGGCGAATCCCGCCCGTAGAATACGCTCTTCCGCGAAAGCGGGACCCAGAATTTGCAATCCAATGGGCAACCCCGCTTCGCTGAAGCCACAGGGCACTGAAAGACCGCATCCCCCCGCCAGATTACTGGGGATGGTACAGATATCACCCAGATACAAAGCGAGCGGATCGTCCAACTCCGCTCCGATTTTGTAGGCGGTCGTGGGAGCCACCGGAGACATCAACACATCGCACTTCGCGAACACCTCGTCAAAGTCCCGCTTGATCAAAGCCCGGGCTTTCAGAGCTTTCACATAATAGGCATCGTAATAACCGGAACTCAACACATAGGTGCCCAGCAGAATGCGCCGCTTGACCTCGTCTCCGAAATGGGCGTCCCGGGTTTTGCACATCAGGGACACCGGATCTTCGGCATCCACCCGGTTCCCGTAACGAATCCCGTCAAACCGGGACAAATTAGCTGAAGCTTCGGCCGGTGCCAATATATAATAGACACTGACCGCATATTTCAGATGGGGAAAAGAGACCGCCACCGGTTCCGCACCCAGTGACACGCACTGATCAATCGCGGCCCGAACCCGTTCCGCCACCTCCGGATCCACCCCTGCCCCGAAAAATTCCTCCGCAATTCCGATTTTCATTCCTTTCATCGATCCGTCCAACGCTTTTCCGTAATCAGGCACCGCCGCCGGGTCACTGGTGGTGTCCTTCGGATCATGACCCGCAATCACCCCCAGGGTGTCCGCGGCATCCGCCACCGATTTGGAGAGCACTCCCACTTGATCCAGCGAACTGGCGAAAGCCGTCAACCCGAATCGACTGACCCGCCCGTAACTGGGTTTGATCCCCACGCACCCGCAAAAAGATGCAGGCTGGCGCACACTGCCACCGGTGTCACTTCCCAGCGACACAATCGCCTCATCCGCCGCTACCGCCGCCGCGCTGCCGCCACTGGAGCCACCGGGCACGTGGTCCAAATTCCAGGGATTACGGGTAACGCCATACGCCGACCGCTCCGTGGAGGCCCCCATCGCGAACTCATCCATATTCACCCGGCCAAACGGGATGGCTCCCGCCTCCCGCAATTTGGTTACACAGGTCGCATCATAAGGAGATGTGTACCCTTCCAGAATTTTGGATGCACAGCCGCAGGATTGCCCCTTCACATTCAACAAATCCTTTATCGCCACCGGGATCCCAAGCAAGGCGCCATTTTCCCCGGCGGCCCGACGGGCATCCGCGGCATCCGCATTCAGCAGAGCCGACTCCACATCCAGATTCAAATACGCATTGATTTTCGGATCCACCTCCTGAATGCGCGCATGCACCGATTCCACAATTTCCCTGGAAGAGCAGGAACCCGACTCCAGCAGTCCCTGCAATTCCCGAATTCCTTTACAAGCCAATCCGCTCATGACTCCTCCATCATCTGAGGCACACGCACCAAACCCTGAATCGTGGCCGGAGCATTCCGGATCATCGCCTCGCTGTCGGGACCCGGAGTCACCACATCCTCCCGGAGCACATTTTTCCGGGGAGTGGGATGCGACATCGGCTCCACCCCGTCCAGATCCAACTCATTCAATTGATGAATATACGCCAACACCGCGTCCAGATCAGACTGAAAACGATCCGTTTCATCCGCTGATAACTCAATACGGGCCAACATCGCCACATATGTAACCTCCACATGATCCAAATCAGGGGCTTTTTCATTCATGCAGGGGTGCTACCCCCAATCCCATCCAACGTCAAGCCGCCAAGCATCCAGGATTTCAGTGTTTAATAATACAACAGGTGATTTTAAATTATTAAATTATTAAACAACAGGTGATATTTATCTTGACATTCCGGCCACAGTAGTTCATCACGGCTTTATGAAATCAACCAATCAGATACCAAGTGTGTGGGCGGGCGTGGGTGAGAAGCGGAAGCGGGGGTTGA
>JBBDRC010000147.1:0-5926 GCA_040905625.1 Kiritimatiellia bacterium | reverse complement strand
TGAAGGTGACCGTGAAAAACGTCGGGACGACGGCGAGCACAGGCGGCACCCTGTATTTCTTCGCCTCGCAGCCGACCTGGGCCGCACCTGCGGACGCGGACAACGCAGATGAGTCAGTGACGGTGGGTCCTATGGCCCCCGGTGAAGATGAGATGACGTTCACGGTGACGTTGACCGCGCCGGTGGTTGAGGGCTGGTATCATGCGCGCGGTTATCTGATTCCAAACGAGGCGGATTTGAACACGGGCAACAACCAGGCCGCGGTGATGTACAATGTCGCCCCGGCACCTGACCCTGATTCCGACCCCGATCCCGACCCGGCGGCGCCGACGGACTTGGCGGTGACGGCGGTGGAATTCGTCGGTCCCAAACCCACAGTGACCGGGGAGGCTTTCACGCTGAAGGTGACGGTCAAAAACGTCGGCAGCGTGAACAGCACGGGCGGCGCCTTGCACTTCTACGCATCGAATCCGACCTGGGCGACACCTGCGAACCCGGGCACGCCGGATAAAACGGTGGTTGTGGATGCTCTGGCAATCGGGGCAGAGCAGGCCTACGAGGCGACGTTGACAACCCCGGCCGCACGGGGATGGCACCAGGCGCGCGGCTATCTGATTCCGAACGAGAGCGAATGGAACACGGGCAACAACCAGGCGGCGATCGGCTACGGTATCAGCGCGATCAATCTCACTCACGAGATCGTAAATGGAACAATGGAGCTGAAGTGGAACAACTACTGGGGCGACACCTATATCGTATATCGCAGGGCGAGTCTGGGAGGGGAGTTCACACCTTTGGCGACCGTTCCCTCGGCCCGTCCTGAGGAGTTTAACACCTATGTCGACGAAGATCCGTCGTCACCGGCGTTTTACAAAATCGGCATCGCGCCTTGAGTCATCATCTGGTGATCGGGAAACTTCCTCCCGATCACAAGCGGCATTCATACCACGCGATTCAAAGTGACCGACGGCCAACTTCCAAGATAAAGACCTCACCCCGGGATTGACGATTGCGCTTGGCTAAGGCATGGTGTGCCCGTGACTCCATCCGACTCAACTCTTTCCGTTGCATCGGTCCCCCTGCGTCGGGTGGGACCGCTGTGTTTTGTTGTTAACGGGCACTCCGACCAGTGCGAAGTGCCGCTGGCCACCTATGAATCCCCGCTCTGGCCAAGTACCGCCCGGGGTGCGCGGGTGTCTGAATTGTGCGGAGGCATTCACTGCACCCTGATGGATGAGCGCATGACCCGGTCTCTGCTTCTGGAGGCCCCGAATGCCGGGGAGGCGTTGCGAATGGTCTCTGATTTAAAGGCCGACCTTCCCTCCCTGCAGACCGCGGTGGCCGAAACGTCCCGTTTTGCGCACTTGCTCGATCTGCACGCGCAGTTCGTGGGAAATCTGGTCTACCTCCGTTTCGCCTTCGCCACCGGGGATGCCTCCGGTCACAATATGACCACCAAAGCGGCGGAACGCCTGATGCGACACATTCTTCAGCATTTTCCCTCTATGAAAGAAGTGTCCGTCAGCGGAAATTACTGCACCGACAAAAAGTGCTCCGCCGTCAACGGCATTCTCGGTCGCGGAAAATATGTGGTGACCGAAGCTCTGATCCCCGAAAAAATCGTCCGGCGCTATTTGAAAACCACCGCCGCCAAGGTCGCGGAGTTGAATGTGCGCAAAAATCTCATCGGCACCCTGCTCGCCGGCGGCACCCGCAGTGCCAACGCCCATGTGGCCAATATCCTGTTGGCCTTCTATCTGGCCACCGGACAGGATGCCGCGAATATCGTGGAGGGCAGTCAGTCCATCACCCACGCCGAGGACCGTGGAGGAGATCTCTATTTCAGCCTCACCCTTCCCAATCTGATCGTGGGCACGGTGGGCAATGGCAAGGGACTTGATTTTGTGGAGGAACATCTGGCCCTTCTCGGCTGCCGGGAAGATCGTCCCTCCGGAGAAAACGCGGCCAGGCTCGCGATCATTTGCGCAGCCGCGGCCTGGTGCGGGGAATTGTCGCTGATGGCCGCGCTCACCAATCCCGGTGAACTGATGCGGGCGCACCAGAAATGGGAGCGCGCATGACCGATTCAACCAACGACCGGAAAGTGGAGCACATCCGCATTTTACAGGAGGATGCGGGCACCGACCGTCAGGGAACCGCCTTTGACCGCATTCGCCTCCGCCACCGCGCCCTCCCCGAAATTAATCTGGACGATGTGGACAGTTCCGTTCATTTTCTGGGCAAAAAGCTTTCCTTTCCCCTCCTGATTTCCTCCATGACCGGGGGAGACCACGGAGATCTCCGCAACATCAACCGCAATCTGGCCGAAGCGGCCGAACGTTGTCAGGTCGCCATGGGTGTGGGGTCCCAGCGCGTGATGTTCACAAATCCACAGGCCGCCGGTTCGTTTCAACTGCGCGAAAAGGCCCCCACCACCCTGCTTTTCGCCAATCTGGGAGCGGTGCAGCTCAACAAAGGCTTTGATCTGGTTGAATGCGACCAGGCGGTGAACATTTTAGAGGCCGACGGACTCTTCCTGCACCTGAATCCCCTGCAGGAGGCGATTCAGCCCGAAGGCGACACCTGCTTTGCGGGACTGGCGGACCGTATCGGACACATTGTCAAACACCAGAACACGCCCGTCATCGTCAAAGAAATCGGTTGCGGACTGAGCATTCCCGATGCCGAACTGCTGGCGGCCCAGGGAGTGAAATTTCTGGATGTGGCCGGGACCGGCGGCACCAGTTGGAGCCGAATCGAACACCATCGACGCAAATCACAGCGAGATGACGGCCTGGGACTGCTGTTTCAGGACTGGGGCACCCCCACCCCGGAGGCCCTGCGCCACCTCGCGCCCATGCGCGAAATGGGCATCACCCTCATTGCCTCCGGAGGGATCCGGAACGCCCTGGACATGATTAAATCCATCATCCTCGGCGCCCGATTGGCGGGAATGGCCAAACCCTTCCTCGAACCCGCCATGGAATCGGCTGATGCGGTGGTGAAAGAGATCGAGAATCTGCGACAGGCCTTCCGCACCGCCATGTTTCTGTTGGGCACTCCCACCCTGCGGGACCTGCATGAAAACGAGGATCTGATCTTATGAGCATCGAATTGCCGGATGCGGAAACTCTGTACCACCACTATTTCAGCCGCTGGATTCCCCCGGAGGATCCCCGCGAGGCGCAGCTCCGCAGCGATCTGGAGCAAATCGAACTGGAACCCGGACAACACATCCGGGTACTCAGTCCCCTCACCGACGAGGGGCGAAAAGAAATCGACGCAAAACTGGCCCGCGCCACCCGGGCCGCTCTGGCCGACATTCCGGCCTTGATTCACCAAAGCGGCCCCCCGTCCCTCGACTGGCTCGACGCCCTCGAAGACTACCTGACCCCCGAACGCCTTCAGGAACTTCTCCGCAGTTCCGACCCCGACAACCCGAACAACCTCTACATGATTCTCTGCTGCGAAACCGGTGCCCTGATCGGACACCTGCTGCGGGACGCCTGGCCCTCCCTTCGCTGGCTGGGGGATTTCCCCTATTTTGAATCCAGCCTCTTCGACCTCAATGCCAACGTAATGCTTCCCACGTTCCACTGGGCCGTCAAGACCATAAGCGGCGACGAGCGCAAACCCCTCCGCGACAAAATCACCGCCACCGTGGAATTCCTGAGAGACCCCAAATGAAGGAAATTCGTCAATTGTCACTTGTCATGGGTCACCGGAATCCTGTTGACTCCTGACTTCTGACTTCTGACTTCTGACTTCTTTTTTTGAGTCAATTCCCCTTTGCAATGTCAAAGCAAGCATCTACAACCCTCTTATGCGATTTTTTCACACGTTCTCTCTTTCTTTTGCCTTGTTGAGTCTGCTTCTTCTCGGCAGTGGCTGCATGACGACACCCGGTGCGCTGGAACGTCGGGACCGGAAGATCTATGAGGCCCGTGAGCGCGCGGTTCAGAGGGCGCTGCGCGCGGCGGAACCGTCACTGGTGTTTTTTCAAATTGAAAATCCCAACGCCCGCAATCAGCAGCAACGCATCCTGAATTTCTCCGGCATCGTGCTGACTAAAGAGGGTCATCTATTGGTTCCGTTTGCCATTCGCAATGATACCGACGCCCGCATCGAAGCCTGGGTGGGGGAGCAACGCTATCTGGCCAGACCTCTGAAACTGGACGAGGGATTGGGCATGTCCATTCTGAAAATTGAGCCCTACGAACCGCTGGTCCCCCTGGATTTGCAGGAATCCGTGGAAGTCCGGCCGGGCGAATCCGTTTACAGCGTCATCACCACCGATGAGGATCGCGAATTCTCCCCTTTTGTTTTTGAAGGCTTTGCGCAGGGCATCATCCAGGGGCGGTACCGGCAATACAGCCTCAGCCCCCTCCCCGATCTCGCCCGCGGCGCCCCTCTTTACAACAGTTTCGGTCAACTCACCGGCATCACTTCCCAGGCAAACGCATTCATATTGGCGGACATGGTGAACGACATCCATGATCTGTTGGACCGCAGTATGGGCGAAGCCTCCACGGGAGAAGAGGATGAATCCGGGGACGCCTGGTTCGGGGCCATTCTGGCCCCCATCAATCCCGATTACGCCCGCCTGATGGATCTTCCCCGCAGCGGACTCTGGTTGAGCCATGTATTCAGGGACAGTGCCGCCTACAAGGCCGGATTCCGCAACGGCGATTTATTGATCGAACTCAACGACGCCCCCATGCGCCTTACCGGCCCCCGCGCCTACCGCTTTTTTGCACAAACCCTGCGCGCCCGTGAAAACCAGCCCTTCAGCGCGGTGGTCCTGCGGGACGGCAAACGCGTCAAAGGCAAGGGCGTTCTCCAGAAACGCCCTGATCCCGACACCTTGCGGGCGGAGGATCTGGGCATCACCGTCAGCGACATCGTGGAATCCATGGTGATCCGTTTTAATCTGTTTGAATCCGAGGGCGTCATGGTGACCGATGTCCATCCCGGCAGTCCGGCCGCGACCGGTCGCAGTTTCGGGGATTCCCTGCTCCACAACGGCGATATCCTCGTGTCCATCGGCGGCCACCCCACACCCGACATTGAAGCGTTTGGCGAAGCCCTCGACACCATTCGCAGTGAAAAACCCTCCGCATTGCTCGTGCACTTCCAACGCGGTGTCACCACCGGGATCGAGGCCCTGAACCTGAAAATCGGCAAAGGAAACCGGGGAGAACAACCATGAACATCACCCTGCGCACCCTCTTATGGAGTCTCAGCCTGCCCGCATTCCTGTCCGCTCAACCCCTGTTGCAGGCGCCCGACGGACCTCCCCCTGTCGATCCTCCCGCCCCCTCCGGGTCCTTTTCTCCGCCCATCACCTTCGAGGGAATTGGAAGCTCCCCCAAAGTGGATATTCCCGAAGAAATTATGGAGAAGGTGGACCCGTCCGTGGTCTCCATCCAGCATGAGAAAGCGGGCGGTACCGGTTTCATTATTTCCGAAGACGGCCACATTCTCACGAATGGTCATGTGGTCATGGGTGACGATCCGGAACTGCCCACCGAGCCGGCCCGGCGGATCACGATTATTTTGAACGACGACCGCAAATACTCCGCCCGCGTGCTCGGATTTTCCCTCGACCCGGATGTGGCCCTGCTGAAAATTGACTCCTTTACCCCTCTGATTCCGGTGGAATTCGCCGACAGCCGCGAAGCCGCGGTGGGACAGCGCGTGTTTGCCGTGGGAACACCCGTCGGACTCAAGCGCACCTTCACCAGCGGAATCCTCAGCAATGTCCGCCGCACCGATCTGGCCACGGAGACCGTCGTGTTTCAGACCGATGCCGCCATCAACAGCGGCAACAGCGGCGGCCCCCTCTTCGACCGCGATGGACGGGTGTTGGGGGTCAACACCTATGCCAGCCGCGGCCAGAACAATCTGGGGTTCACCATCCCCATTC
>JBBDRC010000146.1:0-6007 GCA_040905625.1 Kiritimatiellia bacterium | reverse complement strand
CTCATAATCCTGTTCATAGCGTCATCCACGGGTATTGCGGCGGGGACGCCGCGTGTGAGTGGCGCACGTGTCTGACGAAGCCTTGGCGAAGTCTGATTCGGCCAGTCACCTTCAGGCCAGTTTTGGAACTGTGGACGGCGGGTGGCCTTCCCGCCGTAGCTCGAGCCCGTTCGAAAAGGGGTTTATGACAGAAAATCCCATGAAATGTGGCCATAAATAGGGTCCGACACAATAACACGCCAATCAATTATTTGTTTTTGCATAGAAAAGACCCCTGCGGGCTTCTTGTGGTGAGCTTGTCGAACCAGCCCCGCATGGTGAATCAGACCTGAGGCTAGAGCAGAGTTACGAAAGAGAATAGCCTTAGGTGCCGCACACCCGCGAGACAAGCTCGCGGGGCTCCAGAGGGTAACTCATTGAGTCTTTGGGTTGTCCGGATTTTTTGAATTCGAACTTTGAACTTCCAACTTTGAACATCGAACGTCGAAGTCCACTATCTGTGAGCAGGACGTTGATCCGCCGCTTGAGACCCATGCAGCAGCAACTTGGTCTTATAGGGGGGAGGACTTTTTGTGACTTTTTGTGGCTTTGGTTTTCGTCCGCTTCAGTTGGGAGGCGCGCTTCGCCGAGGCCTTGTCCGCAGCGGCGGCGTTTTGGCGGGATTGCTCCACGTTTTTCCGCATTTCCTCAACACTTTTGGTTTTAAGCCGGGCAGCGCCGCGGGTGGACTTGGTTCCAAGCGGCTTTTCAGTCGCAAACCGGGCTTTGGCCGCGGGAATGACTTTGGCGTATTGGGGCAACCATTTTTCCTGCGCGATCAGCATCTCATCAGTCATTTGTGAGATTTCGTTGGGCATGCAGACGGCTCCGGTCAGGGGATCCATCAACATCGCCTGCTTCAACAGGTCCACATCACCATGAATCGCGGCCTCGACTGCAAGTCGTTGTACGGAAATGGACGCATTGCAAATGGCGGCGCACCCGGCGGGAAGATTTCCCACTTTAGGCACGCTGATGCCGTTGCGGTCCACATACGCGGGGACCTCCACGATCGCGTCATCTGGAAGATTGGTGATGCAGCCGTTATTCGGCAGGTTGAAGTGCCCCCGATAGACCCGTCCGGTCAACAGGGATTCAATAATGTAGCTGCAGTGTTCCTGGCTCCGCGATTCCGCATCAAAGGTGAGGGCGGGTTCCTTCATCCAGTTCGGAAAGTCGGTTTCAAACCAGTTACGGCCCTCAGTACAGACCCGCAAATAACCGCCGGTTTCCCCGTTAATCCAGGAACTCATGTCAATCCATTGCTTGAGTTCCCTGGGGCGCTTTCGATACCAGGCGACATACTCGGAAACATGTCCGTTGGATTCGGTGGTGTAGAATCCGAACCGGTTCAGAATATCAATTCGAATCTTTTCCGTTTTCCGGTAAACCGGATGCTTGGCGAATCCTTCCGCCATTCGATGAGTCCAGTCCTCTCCGCGATAGCGAATCTGAATGTACCAGGTCTGATGATTAATGCCCGCGCAGATGATATCCACATCCTTCATTGAGACAGGAACAAACCCCTTATCCCCCTGATTTTTATCACCATTGATCAACAATTCGATCACGTTTGTGATCTGTTGGTGTCCGCCCTGCACACCGTGACAGAGACCCGGGGTGTACACTCCGCCATAGTGATTCGCCGCCCAGGTGTTCATGGGATTGGGGTTGGCGTAATTCAACATCATGCATCCCGGGGCACCGACTTCGCGAATATCTTTACAGAAGTCCAGAATGGCGGGGATATTTCGTTGGCCATACATGATGCCCCCCGCGCAGAGGGTATCCCCCACACATTGGTCAATACCGTATTTCAGAGGAATTTCCACATCCTGACGAAAGGCCTCCAATCCGCCGATTCGGGTGGTGTTCACCACGAAATCCGCACCTTCGATCGCTTTGCGGCGGTTCACGGTGGATACGATTTTCGCGGGCACTTTATTGGCGCGTATATCCCGTCGGGCCAATTGTGTGATCATGTCCAGATTCTGTTTATTGATATCGGTGAACGCAAAGGTGCTGTCCCGCAGTTCGGGCACAGAAAGAATATCACGCATGAGCCCCCGGGTGAATCCGATGCTGCCTGCGCCGACGACGGCTATTTTGATGGACATGTTTGCTCCTGATTGGGTTGGGAAGATTTTTGCATGAAAAGTATGCAATTCATGCCTCACTCTAAGAAACATACTATCCGTTGTAATTAAAAATATATTGAAAATTTGCGCATAAAGTATAATATTCGTGACCATTGACCATTGACTACTGACCAAAATGGATGAATTCACCCTTCAAGAAAACGGATTCACTCCCAGCCGGGTGTTCACCCGCCACCGCTGTGATCCGGTGGCCCTGGGCGTGTCGCGGGAAAACGGACAGATCCCTTACGACTGGGATAACCGGAACCGGAACGAGGGATATCTGTTTCAATACACCCTGCGGGGAGCGGGGCATTTTCAAATCCTGCCCGACGGGAAAGCGTCAGTGCTGCCGCCGGGCACCGGGTTTTTGACGGAACTTCCGTCGTCCACCCGCTATTGGCTGGAGTCCGGACGAAGTTGGGAATTTATTTATGTGATTCTGGACGGCGACATGGCGGGTGACCTGGTGCGGGAACTCCTCCGGCGCCACGGGCCGCTGTGGAACCTTCCGGTCACCCATCCCGCAGTGGACATTCTCTGCAACCTGCACCGCCAGGTCTGCGCCGGACGGCTTCCCGACGCGTACGGACTGTCCGTCGCCGCTTACGCTTTTTTAATGGAGTTGTTCGGCACCGGCCCCCGTCCGGATCAGGATCTTTCCGCGTATGTGAACCGGGCCTTGCGGCATATGGAGGCGGCATACGCGGATCCCGGGCTGTCGATGGCGGAAATCGAGACCGCAGCGGGCTGCTCCCGCCATTACCTCGCGCGGCGGTTCCGGACGGAGATCGGCATCAGCCCCTATACATATCTGCAGGATTTCCGTATCCAAAAAGCATTGGAACACTTGCATAACAGCGACAAGGCGGTGAAGGAAATCGCCGCGCTCTGCGGATACGCCGACACGGCGAATTTTTGCCGGGAATTCAAACGCCGTACCCGGAAAACACCCACGCAGGCCCGAAAATTCAGCCGAATGTTAAACCTGAATGCAAACCACACGCCTTTGTCCACCGCAGGCACTCCCTCCTCAGGGGCGCATGTCACAGGGGAAGCTTTGTCAGTGCTTGGGTGATAAAATAAGGTCTAATCAAATAATCGATTCCAATCCGCCCATGTAGGGTCGGAGGACTTCGGGCAGGCGGATGGAGCCGTCCTCCTGTTGACCCTGTTCGAGAATCGCCACCAGCAGTCGCGGCAGTGCCACCCCGGAGCCGTTGAGGGTGTGGACGAGTTCGGGCCTGCCGTTTTCGTTGCGATAACGGATTTTGGCCCGGCGGGCCTGATAGTCTTCGAAATTACTGCAGGAGGACACCTCCAGCCAGGCCTGTTGTCCGGGGGCCCAGAGTTCGATGTCGTAGGTTTTGGCGGCGGAGAATCCAATATCCCCGGTGCACAGGGTGATGACGCGATAGTGCAGGCCCAGCTTTTGCAGAACCGCTTCCGCGTGCCCGGTGAGTTTCTCCAATTGGCCGTACGAATCGGCGGGCGTGCAGAAGGTGACCAGTTCCACTTTGTCAAACTGATGCAGCCGGTTCATCCCCCGGGTCATTTTTCCGGCCGCCCCCGCTTCGCGCCGGAAACAGGGGGTGTGGCCGGTCAGGTTGCGGGGCAACTCGTCCGCGGCGAAAATGTGATCCCGATACAGGTTGGTCAGGGGCACTTCGGCGGTGGGAATCAACCACAGACCGTCCCCGGGCACCCGATACAGCTCTTCCGCGAATTTGGGCAACTGTCCGGTGCCCAGCAGGGCCTCGTCATTCACCAGAAAAGGAGGCTGCACTTCGGTGTAGCCGTGCTCACCGGTATGCAGATCCAGCATAAACGAAATCAGGGCCCGGCTCAAACGCGCGCCGGCGCCGGTCAGACAGGAGAATCCGGCTCCGCTGAGCCGGGCCGCCCGTTCAAATTCAAAAATTCCCAGCGCCTCCGCCAGTTCCCAGTGCGGTTTGGGGTCGAAATCGTAGTCAAAGGGTTCCCCCCAACTGCGGATCACCGGATTATCCGCTTCGCTGTGACCGACAGGCACGGATTCGTGCGGGAAATTGGGAAGGGACATCAAGGCGGATTCCAGAGCCTCGGCCGCCTCGTTTTTCTCTTTGTCCAAAGCGGAAATTTGATCCCCGATGTCACGGACCGCCTTCATGGCGTCGGTGGCATCCTCCCCCGCCTTTTTGAGCTGTCCGATTTCCTTGCTGGAGCGGTTGCGGGTCTGCTGCAGTTCCTCCACTTGCGTGATCAATTGACGGCGGCGGTCATCCAGATCCAGCAGGGCCTGAACATCCACATCCAGACCGCGGCCGGCCCATTTGGTTTTGGCGGCTTCCGGATTTTCTCGTAAGGTGCGTATATCTAACATGGGCGTTTCCATACCCTGCCGCCGTGGAATTGACAAACCTAAATCAAAATGATCCTGTTATCCTGTCTGAAAAAAATTCCAGTTTCTGGTTTGGCCCCCTCAAAAACTGGAAAAGCCCTGCTCTTCCCCGCCAAGATCCCGCGGTTTCAGGTTGTAGAGTCGGGCGGGTTGTGTATCGTGGGCATTATTCATCCACTGAAGGAATCACCTCATGCTTAACATCGCTTTGTTTGGACCTCCGGGTGCCGGAAAAGGAACTCAATCCGAATTTCTGGTCGACCAGTACAACCTGTGTTACATCTCCACCGGGGATCTGCTGCGCAAGGAATTGAAAGCGGAATCCAAACTGGGAAAAGAAGCCCGCGATATCATCGCCTCCGGCGGGCTGGTTTCCGACGAGATCATTGTGCAGATCCTGGAGAAAACCATTGCCGAGCACCCCCACGCCAACGGCTTCCTCTTCGACGGTTTTCCCCGAACCCGCATTCAGGCCTATATCCTCGAAGGCCTGATGACCAAGCTCAACACCAGTCTGGACTGCCTGATCAATCTGGAGGTGCCGGAGGCCGAATCGGTGCGCCGTCTGCTCGAACGCGCCAAAACCTCCGGCCGCAGTGATGACAATGAGAGCGTGATCCGCAATCGGCTGAAGGAATACGACGAAAAAACCCTGCCGGTGCTGGATTTTTATCAGAAAAAGGGTCTGCGCATTGATGTCGACGGCACCCGGACTGTGGAGGAGGTGCGGGAGGACATCAGCCGCATTGCCAAGGAACAATACAACAAACGCCCGGTCAGTCTGGTGGTGTTCGGCTACCCGGGTTCTGGACGCGGCTCGCAGGCCCGCGCCCTGGCGGAGGAGTTCGGTCTCGAATTCATGGCCACCGGACGCATGCTGGACGAGGAAATCGCGGCGGGCTCCCCGGTGGGGAAACAGGTGCAATCTCTCTACGAAAATGGTCAACTGGTCCCGGATGAAATCGTGATCCCTCTGATCGAGCGTCGCCTGGAAAACGCGCAAAATGTGCGGGGCTTTATTTTCAAGGGCTTTCCCCGCACGCTGGTTCAATCCTACATTCTGGACGGCCTGCTGAAAAAATACGGATGTTCGGCTTCCATGGTGATCGAAATTGAGGTACCCGTACTGGAGTTGATGGAGCGACTGGACCGCCGCAGCCGGACCGATGCCTGTATGCCCTACGACAACGGCACCGAAAAAATCGTGCGCAGACTGAGGGAGCACGAAATCAAAACCGTTCCGGTGATACAGAAATATGGAGATTTGCACGGAGTAACGAAAATCGATGGAACCGGGCCTTTTGAAGAGGTCTATGCACGCTGCGCCGCGGAAGTGCGCACCCTCTTCCAGGTCGGGGAACGAAGTTAAGGAACGTTTATGAAAACAGTGGTATTAATTGGAGACGGCATGGGGGATTGGCCCTGCCCCGAACTGAACAATCAAACCCCT
>JBBDRC010000145.1:0-6060 GCA_040905625.1 Kiritimatiellia bacterium | reverse complement strand
CGGCGGACTCCGGGACACGCTCCGAAAAGCCGCACGGCTGCATCGGGAGGTGGAATTGCGGAATCGGGAACTGGAGCAGGCGTTGAAGGAAATCAAGGTGCTCCGGGGCATTCTGCCCATTTGCGCCAACTGCAAAAAGATCAGGGACGACGCGGGCTCCTGGCAAATGATAGAGCTGTACATCCGCCAGCGTTCCGAGGCGGAGTTCAGTCACGGGATCTGTCCGGATTGCGCGAAAGAATGGTATCCGGACCTTCAGGCGTGACGTTCACTGAAAACCGGTCGCGGTGGGAAAAAGGTGCCAGCCCGGAAAAAGGAAAGGGGTCCAGAACTGAATGGCACTAACTTAAGGGGGTTTTGAAAAAGGTGGGCTGTGTTTTGCATGGCGGAGGGTGTTTTGTAGATAATTTATAACGATATAACATATAAAGTACACCGTCAATCCAGGTTTGTTAAATAAATGAAACTTTTTTGGAATTGCGGAGGCGGGAGCGGGTCCAAACCGTCGTCCTTAAAGAGAGACACCATAAATTCCGGGTCGAATTCCCATCAAAAATCAAAAATCACCCATCCTCAATCGTACATCCAGGGTTTCCTTAGCTCGACCTCTTTATTCCTGATTCCTCTTTATTTATGGTTCTGATCAAAATTATTACGTTATAAACTTTTCTTACACTTCGCTTTGGCATATAAGACTTCTATGAAACACAAAAACCCCCTCTGCAAAAGACTTGTTATGACGCTGCTCTCACTCTCCGGGGGCTTCGGCCCGGCGTATGGCGATGAAGACTCTGACACCACGGTGGTGTTCCGGGAGGATTTCGAAAGCTATACCGCGGATCAGGCCCCACCGGAAACGATTGAAGAAGAGAGCGGGTGGGCCGGCGGGGTCACCACCCTGCGGGTGGTGGACAGTGGCGATGCCAAACAGGGAAAGGTGCTGGAGTGCGAGGTCAATGCGTTTGGCCAGGTGGGAATTCGTGGGTTTGAGGTGACCCCGGGGGCCGCATACCGCGTGTCCGCCACCGTCAGTTCGCGCGGTCTGCAGACCGTCACCATGTCGTTGCGGCAGAAGCCAGGCCCCTATCGCACCCACGGCAAAATCACCGCCCAGGTCTTCGAATCGCCCCGGCGGCTCAGTTTCATCGTGGAGGAGGCGCAACCGAACAATCCCGTTCGCGTCCAGTTTGTGCTGCGGGGAAACACGGTCCTGACGGTGGACGATATTTTGGTGGAGCGCTTTGACGGAGAGCTTCCGAAGGAAGGAAAAGGTCTGGAAGGGGGAATGCTGCCCGACCCCGAATGGCCCCGGGGAAATTTGGCGGCCAACAGCAGTTTTGAAGTCGGACGTGACGGCTGGTTTGGGCGCGGGGTGTCGGAAGTGGTTCCGGTGGACGATGCCTTTGACGGCGCCTCTGTTCTGCGCATCGAAAATCAGGGTGTGGTGTGGACGCCCTTTATTCGCCTGCCCCTGCGCCGTCCCACACAACTCGTCTGCCGCGTGCGGGCGATCGACAAGGGGGCGCGGGTGAAACTGGAATTTGGCGACTACAAAAATTTTGTGGGCGGCAGCGACGGGACTTCGGAATTTTTTAATCTGGCCCCCGGAAAGGAGTGGCAGCGCATTGTGCTGACCTGGACGCCCAAAACCCCGGAGGGTCAGTTGCAGCCGTGGAAAGAATTTTACGCGGGGATTGGGGTGGTCAACGGACGGGTCGAAGTCGACGGGGTTGAAGTGATGCACGTGAACGAATCCGCCGAAGCGTCGACCGATTATGTGCCGCGCGCACCGCTGGAATTTTCGGTGGATGTGAATATGCCGCTGCATGTCGCAACCGTGGGGGAGGTCATTCCGGTCACTGTGCTGGCGACCCAACCCGATGCCGCCTGCATCTTACGCTGCTTTGATGAGGAGGGCCGTGAGACCCGCACCTGGGATCTGCAGCTCGTGGAGGGCAAGGCATCGATTGAGATTACCGACATGCCTCCGGGCGCGTGGCGACTGACCACCGCGTCCTCTCCCGACGCGGCGCATGGCAGTATAACCCCTCCGGCGCGTATCGAGGGGGAGAGCATGGTGCTGGTGGTGCCGGTGATGCCGGAGGTGCCGCAGGATCAATGGGCTTTCGGCTCACATATCCGCAATAAGCCGGAAACCCTCGAGGCCTGTTGGAAGCTGGGGTGGCGCTGGAACCGTATGCATGACTCCAGCACCTACGCCAAATGGGATCGTTTGCAGTCGAAGTCAAAAGACGAGTTTGCGCTGGAGCGTGAAAAACTTGAGCGCCTGCGCGGGCCGGGGTACCATCTTCAGGGGAACTTCGATAATATCCCCGGGTGGCTGGCAAAGGAACTGGGCTTGACGGAGGGCAAAAGTGTCCGTGGCGGATACAAGAAACTGAGGGATCAGGACATTGAACTCCTTGAAGCCGCCTTACGCAAGCTGGGGGAGGCCAGTCACGGTTTGATCGAAGAAGTGGAGATCACCAACGAGGTGAGTCTGGGGGGGATCACGCCCGGGCGATACCTCGAGATTCTCCGCGCGGCGTATCGCGGGCTCAAGGCCGGCAATCCCGACATCACCGTGGTGGGTCTGGGAGGACCGCCCGCCAAATCAAAATGGATCTTTGATGCCATCAGGCTGGGAGCGGGAAAGTACGCCGATAAAATTTCATTTCATGGTTATGGATTGGTCACCAACGGGCAGAATCAGGGGCCGGAGCCGCTCATCAAGGCCGTGCGTGAGATGGAGGAAGCCCTTGCAGAAGCGGGCACGCCGGATGTGAAAATCCAGGACACCGAATCCGGTTTGATTATGCGCAGCGCGCTGACCAAGCACTACGCTCCGCTGGGGAACATGACGGCCGAAGACGCCTCCCGCGCGCTCCCCAAATCCGTGGCGGCGGTGGTGGCCTCCGGGTTGGACCGCTGGTACTACTACGCCGCTTTTGAAATGAATCATCCCGGCGAGGGGATGGCCTACGGCACCAGTGATGTCGGTCATGTGATGCGCATGGCGCATCAGCCCATGGCGGTGGCGATATCGACCCTGGCGGGGCGCGACTATGTCGGACGTCTGCCGGAAGCCGAGGGCATTGTGCATCTCGCGTTCACGGGTCGCGGCGGGAAGGTGCATATGCTCTGGGCCACGCAGGATGTGGATGTGCGCGTCCCGGTTCCGGAAGGCGCGACCTCCATCCTCAACATGTGGGGACGTCCGGTGGAGATTCCAACGGATGGCCTGGCCCTCACCGGGGACCCGGTGTATGTCCTCATTCAGGATTGACAGGGGATCGCAGCCCCCCGATCCCGGAGGGATCGCAGATTATAGCCGGGGTGTCCCGACGTGTCGGGACCCCCGGTAACGCAAACAAAAAAGAGAACGACCCTGGAGGGGTCGCATAGGTTGCGGAGCCTCTGCGACCCCTCCAGGGTCGGCATCTATGGTCTCGCGAAGCCCGGAGGTCGCTGCGCGATCCCGCCGGAGGCGGGACTACAATCTGTGACCCGTTCCGGGTCGGTTTGATGGCACTGGTCGACGAGAGCGGCGACGAGAGGGGTGGACGGGGATGGGGTACTTACTCCTACACCTACTCGTACACCTACTCCAACACCCCATCCGATTGCGCTTTCGGAGATTGATTTGGGGATGAGATACGTGTGTACGAGTACGTGTAGGAGTACGAATGGCGAGGAATTCAAAATAAATCGTCGACCGATCTCGTCGCCGACATCGTCCACCCCGCCAAAGCACATCAAAACTCACCCATCATCCATCCCTTCTTTTGGGCGCGGTGGGGCCGTCCACCCATTTCGGGGGGACAAGGACGGTGCGGGGCATGTCGGGGATGCCGCGTTCGTTGGCGTGCATTTTGGCGATGAGCACATCCACCATCGCCTCGCCCACCGCCTCCCAGCGCTGATCGATGCCGGCCACGCCGGAGAGTTCGGGGCCTGGCGAGACTTTCATGTCCAGATACGCGAGGGCCACATCCTCGGGGACTTGGAGGCCTTGCTCCTCCAAAAAGGGTCGGAGACGGGGAAAATTGTGCAGAATCACCTCGGGTTGGTGTCGGTCATTCCATTTTTGCAAAGGGGTTTGCCAATGTTCGAGGTTCAGCAGGATTTCCGGAAGGCGTTGGCGGGCGGGGAGGCTGGCCTGATGCATCAGATAGGCCGCCCGCCAGAGGTGATGGGTGTTCCGGGAGGTGGCTTCACTCATCAGCAGTCCGATCCGGCGGTAACCCAGACCTGTGAGCCGCTCCAGGGCGAGCAGGGCGCCGTGGTAGAGATCCGACACCACCCGGTGAAAATGCGGCTCCAGCAGGGTGTAGCCATGAGCCACCACCGAGAAAAACCGCCAGTCGCCCTCCAATTGGGTCTGCTGGTTTAAATGGGGGATGAGTACCCCGTGAATGTTACGCGCCCGCAGCACCCGGGTCAGATGTTTGCCGCTGTCCCCCTCCTCCTCCATATAAAAAAGATCCAGACCATATCCCCGATCTTCTGCCCGCGCACGGGCACCTGGAAGATGTCCCTCCAGATTATTACCTGAAATTTTTCTACCCGGCAGCAACACCGCCAGGTTAGAGCCGCTCTCCTCCGTTTTTCCCGAGCGCCGCTGCGCCATCAGGGCCGACACCAGGGGATTCACCTTATATCCAAGGGCCTTTGCCGCGTTCTTCACCTTCTCGCGGGTGGCGGCCGGGATGCGCGGATCCTCCCGCAGGGCGTAGGACACCGTCATCAGCGAGACTCCCGCACGGTCCGCGACCTCGCGCATGGTGATTGTACTGGGGGATCTTTTGGACGGGCTCATTGAACTGTATCCGTAGCAGGTCGGTTGTACGATTACAACCAAAAAAGTCATGAAAGAGATTGTTACGGGCGCTTGCCTCTTCTAGATTTACAGGATGAAAAATATTATTTTACCCTATGTATACCGCCTGCTCAAAGCTCTCTTTCTGATCGTTTCCGCATTCTCCATGGCCCGGGGAGAGGATGTGCGGTTTCCTCCAGAGGCAGAAGTGGTGAATGTCGTCGAAACCTATGGGGTGGACAACACCGGTACCCGCGATGTGACCGAGGTGCTGAACCGGATATGGAAATCACACCGTAAGCGTCCGTCGGTTTTATTCTTCCCCAAAGGCACCTATCTGGTGTCGGGCATGGTACAGGGCACCCAGACTTATATCCAAGGAGACCACAGCGAATACAAAGCCGGACCCCTCATTATCGGTGAAAACCGGGATGAAACCATTATTCGTCTTAAAGACGGGACCTGGCCTGACCCTGCCTTTGATGTAATGGGAAAGCTGCCGCGCCAAAACCTGGGCCAGGTCGTCCTGCACAACGGGGATGCCAACAACGTTAATTTCTACCAAATCATCGAGAATTTGACGGTCAATCTGGGACGCGGAAACGCGGGAGCCATAGGCGTGGCCTACATGACCAGCAATACGGGCCATCTGAGTAATGTGCGGATCAAATCCGAGGATGGACAGGGACATGTGGGGCTGGCGCTCCTGGGAATTGAAAACGGCCCGGGAACCGTTCGGAATGTTGAGATCGAGGGCTTTGATTATGGCATCGTGGCCGACACCTATTACCAGATGGTCCTTCACGATCTTAGGATTCAATCCAAAGGGCCCGCGCTGCACAGTCGCGGACGTCTGGTGATTGAAGATCTGGTGGCGGAACGTTTGACACCGGGTCCGGTCATTGTTTCCGGGGGCTGGTTTACGCTCGTGGGCGCGGAACTGAAAGGAACCGGGACCTCCGCGATTCAGTTCGGGGGACCGTTCTATGCCCGTTCGGTGGAGACATCCGGTTTCGACAAAGCCCTTGAAACGCAGGAAGGGTTCAAGCCCTATTATCCCATTCCCGACACGGCCGCTGTCGGAGAATATGTGGCGGGTGAAGCAGCGGGGCTCTTTGGGGCAAGGCCCGAATCCCTGAAGCTTCCCGTTCGCAAAACGCCGAAGCTGGACTGGGAAACGGATGCCTCCAAATGGACTTCGATTAGAAGCTTTAAAACCCCCGACAATACCTGGACGGAAG
>JBBDRC010000144.1:0-1041 GCA_040905625.1 Kiritimatiellia bacterium | reverse complement strand
ATGCGGAATGGCGCTGGCTGCCCATTGCAGAAAACAGGAGGACATTGAAGACCCAAAACCCGGCCACCAATCCGATGGCGGGACCGCGTCCAATGGGCCGCCGCCGAATCCCATATCGGATCAAGGCTGGTGGTGCCAATCCGATTCCCCAGGTCAGTAGAAACGAGGCGCCGAGCCAGAAAGGCCACCCCTCCCCGTACACCATAGTCATGGGCGACTGTTGGGCAGCCATGATCTCGCCCACCTCCACAGAGTTGATGATTCGATCTGTGATAGGGACCAAGAGCGCCTCCAATGATTCGTGATAGGACACCGTCACGGTGAATGAATGCTCGGCATTGAAGACCCGAACCAACCGAACGCGAAAGGCACCCGTGCCGACTATGGACGTCCGCCGGTACTCGGTCACGAATGCGACGACTTCCGGAAGGTCAGTTCGGCTGGTTCCCTTCCATTCGAGCAACTCAATTCCCGCTGCGCTCAAATTAGGTTCCAAGTCACTGCGGAGGAGAGCGTCAAGATCCGCCACATCAGCATCCGTTGCCGCACGTGCCTCGGCCTGCGTGATGTCCAGGTCCGGATAGTACCTGACGTTGAGGAGGGCGATAGTATTCCCGCGGTCGTCGTAGAGATTGGCCGCAAAGTCCAAGTCGGAGGGAGACGCGCCACCTGTGTATGTCTCAGCCCAAGCCTGAATAGTGACCCGAGCGTTATCGGAGAGGACGATCCAGTTCGCGGGTACCTCGACGGAGAGGTCAAAAGGCAAGGGAACCCTCACCCAGATCTGCTGTGCCTGGGCGGGAGCGGCCAGGATAAGAGCAAGGAAGGCCCCTCCGATCGACCCGGCCTTATTCCGGAGGAGACGCCGCGGTCGCGAGTGACTTGCTGCTACCTGGTCGGGCAATGTCTTCATTCCTCCGCCGGTGCCATTTCAGATAACTCTTTGTTTCCGACTGATGATGTCGCCAATCTACGGCTGAACCGCCCCGTTAGCGACGTTCTCCGGGAGCAGCATCAATAGAGGGGTTCTACCTTCTCGTG
>JBBDRC010000143.1:0-6116 GCA_040905625.1 Kiritimatiellia bacterium | reverse complement strand
ATTTCGCGGTTGCACATCACATCCGGATTCGGGGTGATCCCCTCCTCGTAGCCCCGCAACAGATAATCGACAATGCGGGCTTTGTAGGCATCCATCAAATTGACAATTTCAAACGGAATGCCCAGGATTTCCGCCACCGCCGACGCATCCTCCACATCCTGCTGCCAGGGGCAGTCCCCAAGGATATTGTCCTCATTGATCCAGTTTTTCATGTAGGCGGCCGACACCTCGTACCCCTGCTCCACCAGCAGGGCCGCCGCCGCGCTGCTGTCCACTCCCCCGGAGAGCGCCACCATGATTTTCGGTTTGACCACTTTAGAGATCCGCATCCCGGGGTTCATCCGGATTGTTCGCGTCGATAAAGGCCGGTGTGTCTTCAGCGGAGAAGATTTCATGCAGACGCCGCATGGCGCTTTCCACCGACAGATCCATCACCACCGTTTCATCCGTGTACACAATCACCCGCTTCAACTGGGGAATGCGCAAACGTCCGGTGGCCTCCATATACAGGGGCTGAATATAGATCACCCGACCGTCAATGGGCAGAATGATCATCTTGCCGCGCACCACTTCAGACCCCTGCTGATTCCACAGGGTGATGCTTTGCGCGATGTCCGTATTCTGATCAATCAGCGCGTTGACCTGCGGCGGACCATACACCTGGCTTCCTCTGGGGAAATCGTAGATAATTTTCCGCCCGTAGTTTTCTTTATCCGAGCCCACCACTGCCAACGCGCGCAGGTTGTCCCGGTTCACCGGCAGCAATGGAGTCAGCAGCAGAAAATCACGTTTGCCCGGTTCAATCAGGTCGAGGGTCACATAGTAGGGCCGCATGGTGATGAGAGTGTCCTGGTGCGGGACCTCCGCGAACTGCATCAGATCCTCGCTCTGGTAATAGGTTTCAGGATCCTCCTGATGGTATTTTGTGTACATGCGCATCTGAATTTCGAACAAATCTTTGGGATACCGGACCTGTGCCTGCAAGGACCCGGGCATTTCCCCGAGATCTTTAATCAAACCGGGGTACATGCGCTGGTAGGCGCGGGCAATCGGATCGTCGGGCTCCGCCAAATAATAATCCACCGAGCCGTCATAGGCATCCACCACAATTTTGACGGAGTTGCGGATATAGTTCAGTTCCTGATGAAAAGTCTCGGAGTTCGGATACCAGCGGCTGGTGGTGTAGGCGTCCACAATCCAATACAGCCGGTCCGGGGTCACCACCAGATACGGATTTTCATCCAGTTGAAGAAACGGGGTCAGAATCGCAATCCGTTCCATAATGTTGCGTCGGAAATGGATGCGGCTGCCGGAATGGGTTTGCCCGGTAAAAAACAGATTCCGGTCCCGGAAATAATACGCGAAAAAGGTTTTACGCAGGAAATTTCCAATATTCACTCCGCCGGTGCCCTCATAATCCACATCCAGGGATTTCACATCGTCTTCCCCCGGATAATGAAACTCATGGCTTTTATTGGGGGCAATCACGTACTGCAGATCGGAGAGACCGTAATAAATACTGGGATTTTTCAACTCGAATCCCACGTCCGATTCGGGCGGCATATTCTGAAGATACCAGCGCATGCGTTGTTCTCCGCTCTGGGCCGCCGGGATCATCACCGCTCCATAGCCATGGGTGTATTTCATTCGTTTATTGATCCAGTTCTGCGCCCCCTCGGGCAGACGGTCGGTGGTGATTTCGCGGGCGGCAAGATACACCTGATGCAGTTCATCCCCGAACATGTAGCGGGCGGCATCCACTCCGGTAAACTGATAGTAGGGCCGTATGGCCTGTAATTGCTGAAACACATCCGCCAACAGTTCATAGTCCCACAGGGGAATGTTATCGAACTGGGTGGCCCCTCCAGGCATCGCGATCGGTCGGTCCGCCTGTGCCTTTTCGAAAGTCCGCCGCTCCACATCCTGCAGTTGATACGCGGTCAGAGTGGACTGAATCGTTTGCGCGATAAACGGCCCCTGCTTCTCAAGTTCATTGGGTTTCACGATAAAATTATTTACAGAGTTCGGGATCGCCTGCTGATTTCGCACTCCGTGAGCACACAACGCGAGAATCGCGAAGAACACACAGGTTTTTATGCCCCGGTGCAAAAAAACCAGCCGAATCAGGGAGGCGGCCAGGGGAATCATCATAAATGCCGCCACCCCCAGCAACGGAAGGGTCCAGTAAATCTCCGCATAGCCGGGTCCAAAGAACAGATCCATGTTTTTGGTGGTGTATTGCAACATCAAGGCTTCCAGTCCGTAGCCGACCGCCTGCACCAGAAACATCAGCAGAATCACCAGCGAGAGGTGGATTTTAGCTCCTTTGTAGAGGGGCTGATCGTTTTCCGAAAGCACCTTCAGCTCAGCCGCATACAACACCGCGAGAGCCAGCAACAGCACCGCCAGAGCCAACAAAAACCGCCCGTACAGCAGATTGATGATGGGGAGCGCAAACAGGTAAAAGGACACATCCAGACCGAACAGCGCATCCGCGTTTCCGGTGGCCGGCGCCCAAAAGAACAGCAAAGCGTTCTCCCATTCGCGATACACCGGCAACGCCAACAAAATCGCCAGGACCAATGATATCGGAGTGTACACCCGTATCGACATGCTGCGGAACGTTTTCACCAGCCGCCGGAATTTATCCTCTTTGTGATGGAGGGTGACCCCCACATAGCGTGAAGCCACCCAGAAATTGAGGAAGACCAGCAGAAAAAATAAGGCCGTCACCGCCACAAACACCAGATATTTGTAGCCCAGCTTGAAGAAAAACAACCTCAGATACCCCAGCGAATTGTACCAGAGCACATTCACCACAAACTCGATAAACAAAAAGTTGGCCAGTAAGGTCAAAATCGCGATGAATGCAATGACGGGGAGGCCGATACGCAAAAATTTACGGGGAAGTTTCATACCTGTCTCATAAACGGAAGCCGCCATCGGTGCAAGGTCAATGTCCCGGGGACATCCCGCATTTTTTCAGCCCGGATGGCGCATCAACGAGTCGAACGCGTCCTTCAGCCGGGGCCGAAGTCCTGATTCGGATGTATATCCGGACGCATGGCGGATGAGTGAGGGTTTGAGGCGGCCACCCCCTGCTGTTTACCTCTCCGAACGGTATTTAACAGGAAAAACCACCCGAAAGGTGGTGCCTGATTCATCGGAACTGGCGATTTCCAAGCTGGCCTCAAGCAACTCACACAGGCGTTTCACGATGGAGAGGCCAATGCCCTCGCCGGTTGGAGCGGTTACCGCGGCGCCCTCTGCGGTGTCGGCACCATCTGGCGGGGCCAGCACCTGGGAGGTTTCCCCTGCGCCAGAGGAGGTCCCGTCGGAATTCTCGTCGGCTGATTTCGCACTGGCTGTCGCTTCATGCAGACCGGACACAAAGGAGGCGTTGTCCGAACTGAGCAGACCCGGGCCGGTATCTTTCACAATGAACCACCAGGTATCCTCGTTGACATCCCAACTTACGCTGATGCCGCCCCGGGTGGTATATTTAAGAGAGTTGGTGAGCAGGTTTTGCAGGATGCGGCCCACCTTGCCGGCATCCCCATGCACCTTGAGTTTCGGCGGGCCCTCGACTTCCAGATATAAATTGGATTCACGGGCGAGGGATTGATTGACCTCGCAACGTTCCTTGATCAGCGCGGCGGCATCGAAACCGGCAAGCTTGCGTTTATCCAGCCCGGCTTCGAGACGGGCCAGGTCCATGAGTTCGCCGAGCATGAAGGTGAGATTTTCCAAGCCGCGGTTCAGGAGATCGACAAATTCGGTGCGCTCTGCATCCGCCATGACGGGCTGCTCGAGGAGTTTCGCGGAGATATGGACCCCGGCGATGTCGTTGCCGAGATCGTGGACAACCTGATGAAACAGCGATGTGCGAAGTCGTTCAAACTCCCGGCTGGTGTCCAGTGCGCTGCGGAGATCCCCCATGTGGCCCGCAGCTTCGGCCTGCTGCATACGGTGGTATTGCGCGGCGCTCTCTTTAATGGTGTCGATAATGAGCGTAAGGAATAAACGTTGGGCGTCGGAGTGGACGGCGTGGCCGATTTCGGGATGCTTGGCTGTAATGCGGTCAAGTTCATCGAAAATGCAGTTCTGGAGGAGTCCGCACTCAGTGACAAGCTCCTCCATACGGTATCCCTGCTGCCAGCGGTGAAGACCGTGCTCCTCTTCGCGGGTGCTGTCGAGTTTGTCGGTCCGCACATCGGGTTTCTCCGGATAGACGCGCAGCTTCCGCTCGAAGGCATCGAGCATCTCGGGAATGTGGTCGAGAAATTGCCTGTGGGAAAGCGAGCGGGCAATGACTTGATCCGGATCGGCGCAGGTTTTGCGCTTCCATGCGCGCAGGATGGGATCACGCCGCTCCGCCAAATGATCGGCAACCGCGCCGAATTGTTTACGTTTAGAAAGTGTCATTTAACATCAAAATTGTCGATAACGGGCAGAGAGTCAAGCTGAATCGACCCGCGCCGGACAGGGAAATCCGGACCTCTCAGCCTGAAAGGACACAGTAGGTGCGGCACTCCGTGACGGACAACCGTGACGGACAACCGTGACGGACAACCGTGACGGACAACGCTTTGTTCCGAAGCAAATTCTATTTCAGCGGTCAATGTGGGGGAACTGTCAGGTATGCAGGAAAGCCTTCCATAGCGCCTCCACTTCCCTGCGGTCCTCTTCTTCAGGCAAAGCTTCTCCGGCCCCCCGGGCGATCATTTCAGCCTGCCGCATGAGTGCGGACCGGTCTTCAGGACGATGCACGAATCCCGCGATCACCGTGATCGTTTCCAGCAGGCGGATGGTGTTAAAAACGAGTAAACAGTAGAGGTAGGTGGCCGCGAATGTGCCGAGAACGACTTGAGTGCTGGTATCGCGCATGAAAATACGCAGCAAACGGGGACCCAACTGGGAAGAGGCCAGCGAGAGGACGACCAAAGTCATCGAAAAGACCACCCAGGAAATATTAAGCATCAATCCGTCCATCCTCGTTATTCCTTGCGATCCGGGGTTGACGGGGCGCGGCCTCTTCCGGATTCGCCAGTTCCTGTGGAAACTCATGCTTCCTTTGCAAAATCAGATCACGTTCTGCCAGTGAAGATCTTCTGCTGGCGTTTGCGTGGTATCATCGCACGATCCATCCGGCCAGCCGCATCATCCTGGCGGGTTCCGAACACAGTTGTCCCCGCTATTTCGCCATGCTGGCCATGCTGGCCGGGCGGCTGGGTTTGACGGATGTATCCTTTGAAGGATTTGTTTCGGAGGAAGGCCGTGCCGCCTGCTTTCGGGTGGCCGATGTTTTTGTGACCACCAGCCGGCACGAGGGATTCTGTCTCCCCCTGATAGAAGCCATGTGCCGGGAAGTTCCTGTGACAGCCCGGCTTCAGGGAGGAATGCCCGAGGCGCTGGAAGACAGTGGCATCCAGAGAACTTGGAGGGTTGAAAATTTTGGGATGCGTCACAATGCGTAAAAAACCCGAAAGAACCAGTTCTGAAACCGCAACCCCCTCTTCTCCCCCAAGGGTCTTCATCAGCCACTCATAATACCGGGCATGATCCGGAGCGTCCTCTCTGTGGGCATAGACCAGGAGATTGACATCCAATAGCTTCACGCCTGCTCCATCCAATCGAGGAGCGCGGCATTGTCATTCACATTGATCCCGGGATGCATTCCTTTTCCCCCGCAGGTGGTGAGACGGAAGGGTTGTTCCGTAGAGGATTGTGATTCCTGCGAAAAGCTGATCAACAGAGCCTCATTGATCACCTCCCCCAGGCTGCACTTCCTGTTCAGTGCTTTCTCTTTCGCACGTGCCAGTAATTCGTCTTCAATGGAGATGGTTGATCTCATGCATCAAAACATAAACTAGACGCGTCATTCTACCCACGGCATCGATTCCCCGCCATGGGGTCTAACCCGGCCCTCTTCCTTGGTCTTTTGAGTTACGGATGAAATCTGCGTTAGGATACATTCATTATTGTCACCGCTCGCCGTTGCCGTCTTCTGAGCACCGCGGAAACAAGCGCGAAGATGAGTACACTCCCCGCGAAACCAGCGCGCATCTGTCGTGCGAAGGTCAAACGTTCCCGCCCCCGTTTCAGTTTCAGCCGAC
>JBBDRC010000142.1:0-6149 GCA_040905625.1 Kiritimatiellia bacterium | reverse complement strand
CCGCCCCCCTGCTCCGCCAGGCCTTCCTCAAAATCGAAGAACTCCGCCTCAACCTCTTCGCGCCCGAACTCCGCCCTCACGAAAAAATGAGCGTGCAGCGCTTCGAACGCTGGCTGGAAAAATGTCAGTAGTCAATCGTCATTGGTCAGTGGGAGTTGGCGGATTCGAACAGATCGGCTCTTGAACCCCGCTGAAAAATCCGTACCGTTCAGGGCAGTCTCATTTCGCCCCCCCCTGTTTCTTGGAATCCGCCCCCCGTCCCACATGTCACATCGATACCATTGTTTCTCAGCCGCGGCCCTCAGTCTGTGGGTCTGCCTCGCGTCCGCTGCAGAGCCTGCCCGGCAACCCGTCGCAACCAACGTCACCACTGAGGACGGCTTCACTCGCTACACCCTCGAAAATGCCAGTTGGCGGGTCGAGGTTGTTCCCGAGCTCGGAGGTCTACTCACCAGCCTTCGCGATCAGGTGACCGGGCGGCAATGGCTCTGGTCCAGCACGGAGGACCGCCAACTCAAAGCGAATCAGCCGGGCGACACGATCCATGAAGGACCTCTCCTCGGAGCCTTTGAGTGTTTCCCGAACATGAACGATGGAGAAGACCCCATCCTTGGCAAGCTCCTCCCGCATGGCGAGGTCTGGGCGACTCCACACAAAGTCTCTGCCGGCGCCTGGGAATCAGGCACTCTGGTCACCATTCTTGAACTGAAACATGTGCCCTTCCGCTACGAACGCGAGATCAAACTCGTCGACAACGATCTACTTCTGACCTACCGGATCACCAACCTCATCCCCCGGGACCTGCCCTACCTGTGGGCCTTTCATCCGTTCTTTACTCTCCGCCCGGGCGACCGGCTCACCTATGACACTTCCCCGGACCGTCCCTCCTTCATATCCGGAGCGCCCGGACTGCCGGAAATCAAAAAAGGAAGCACATTCCACTGGCCCATACTGCCGGGAAACCGTGACCTGAGCCACCTGCTCTCCAACTTCGAAGGCCGGGCGGGTCTCAAATGGTTTTCCCCAACCCCCGCCGACGGAGTCATCCGCCTCTTCAACCCCGAAGAAGCCCGCGGCCTGACGCTTCACGTCGCCTCCCCCCACCTGCCCTGGGTGGGCTTCTGGCTCTCCCGCGGAATCTGGGGCGGCTATCACCACCTCGCCATCGAACCCACCAACCGCGCCACCGAGCGCCTCGACACCGACGCGGCGGCCACCCAAAACCAAATCCACCTTCCCGCCGGTGAGTCCCGCGAATGGACGCTGATTCTGTCCACAGTCCCCGTGATCCAACACGGAGACAAATCCGAATCGAGGTAGGGCAACCGGCAGGGGCATGGCGGATTGAAGAAATAGGTTAAAGCCTGCCCGTTCCTGTCCCATAAGAAGGGTGTACAGAATGGGAAACCCGTGCTATATTCGATTTTATGTCGCTTTCCTCCCCCTTTCACACCCTTCATACAGCCCTCCCGAACCGGGGTCCGGGAAGATGACGCGTATTCACCGCTTGTTTGATCCCCTGCTCAAAGCGGATTTGAGCGACGAGGAGGCCCGGATCTCTCAGTTGATCATCGGCTTCAGCATCGTGGGGGGGCTGTTCTCAATCCTGTATGCGGGTTTTTATCTGGCGATACAGCATTACGCGGGTGCGGGTATCATCCTGAGTCATTCCCTGATCTTTTCGACGGTTCCCTTCCTTCTCCTACGAAAACGGAACATCCCCGGAGCAGGTCACGTCTTTCTTTTTGCACTGCTGTCCATGTTCACCCTCCTCAGCATCATCGAAGGCGGGGTGAACGGGCATGCGGTGGCCTGGCTGTCGGCTTTTCCTGTCTGTGCTCCGCTGGTGCTGGCGGGCGGAAAATCCTCGCTGGCATGGTGCGGAGTCTGCGTGGGGCTGGTGACCCTGTTTGCGGGACTCGAAGTGGCGGGAATTTCGCTTTCTTTCACCTATCCCCGGCCCTGGCACGGGTGGGTGACCCTTACCGGATACGCGGGTCTGGCCCTGTTTCTCATGGCTCTGGGCACCCTGGCCGAATTCTATCGGCGGGCGGCCATGCGCCAGCGCGACCTGGCACAGGACGAATTAAAACTGGCAATAGAAAAGTTGACCCGGCTCAATTATGAAAAAAACGAGTTTCTCGGCATCGCCGCCCATGACCTGAACAATCCCCTCACCGTGGTGCAGGGCTATGCCGACATGCTGAAAATGATGGGACCATCTGATAATCCATCCGAAGTGCGGGAATTCGCGGGATTGATTTCCGACAGTTCCCGCCGCATGCAGCACATTATCCGGGATGTCCTGGACGTGAATAAAATCGAATCCGGACACTATCCCCTGAAACCCGCCCGACAGGATATGCGGCCCGTCGTCGAAGCCTGTATCCGCCGGTATCAGCCGTCGGGCACGAAAAAGGATCTGCACTGGCGGAACGACCTGCATAACGTCACCGCTCTTTTCGATGCCAACGCCCTGAGTCAGGTGTTGGACAACCTCATCTCCAACGCGGTGAAATATGCCCGTCCGGGCGGAAACGTGGAGATCCTGCTCAAACAGGACGGCAATACCGCCCACATTCGGGTGTTCAATGAGGGACGCGGCTTTAGTCCCGAAGACAAACAACGCCTGTTCACCCGCTTCGCGAAATTAAGCACCCGCCCCTCCGGCGGCGAATCCTCCAACGGGCTCGGTCTCTCCATCACCAAAAAAATCGTGGAGGCCATGGACGGCACCATTCAGTGCGAGAGCGAACTGGAACAAGGTGCCGCCTTCGATGTCCGCCTGCCGGTTTAAGCCGAATTAATCCCGGTTCACTTCCACCCCATACCGCTCCAGCAGCTCACCGGTAATTTCCTGGAGCCGCACCAGAGCAATGCGGTAATCGATACGGCTTTCGAGTTCATTGATCTGACTCTCAAGCACATCCCTCTGGGCCTGGGCCACCAGCAGAGAAGTGCTGGTGCCGACATCGAAACGGTCCCGTTCAGCTTGGGCCGTTTGTTCGCGCAGCCGGCGGGTTTCGGCACTTGCCCGGGTCTGGGCGAGGGCACGATTGTGTTCGACTATCGCCATACGCACATCGGTGTGCAACCGGCTTTCCAAATTCGCCACCGCCAGTTCCGATTGTCCCCCGGTTGGATCTGTGCAGTTTCCACCGCCGATTCGCGGGCACTGACCGTGGCCTTCGCCACTTCAAGCGCGGAGGTGCGGATCAAATACTCGGCCCGGGTTTCGTCCAAAGCCGATTCAGAACTGATTCCCCGCTCCCGCAATTCCTGAATCCGGCCGCGCTCGCGCAGGGCGATTTCCAGGCGGTTCTCCGCCTCGTTCCGCTGCGCCTCCGCCACCGCGAGTTCGGCCCGGGCGCGGGCAGGCAATTGCTCGAACTCGTCGGATTCCAACTCAATCAGCACCTGTCCCCGGGTCACCGGATCGCCCAGATCGGCATAAACCCGGGCCACCCGGCCCGATACCTTCGGGGAAATCAACATGCGGGCCGAAGCTTCCAACGATCCGGAGAACACCCGTTTTTCATCAATCATCCCCCGTCGAATCGACGCCACCTCCACCGGAATCGGACGCGCGTCATCGCGCCGGGAACCCGCATCGGCGGAACCGCGTTCACTCAGCCACTTCCATCCAACCGCGATCACCACCAGCACCAACCCGCCGGCCAAGCCTTTTAACAAACATCCTTTCATCATGCAGAGTACCTATTGTAAAATTGAACGCTTAGGTTACGATTAAGATTAGGATTAGGAGGGAGTATCCATAAGTATGGAGGGGGCGCATCCTGCGCCGGTTTTTTTGATATGTGAGGACAACAGCCACTTCACTCACAAGGATTCCGGCGCTGGAAGCGCCCCCTCTATATCGTCACAAGACAAACGTTTCATTCACGATAAAGGTGGCACGGAGAGCCTGCGGATCCCGGCTGGAAAGCGCAACCTCCACTTCAAATTCACCCGCCTCGACCACCCGCACGCCCTCGGCGTTGACCATGGAGCAGGCGTTCACCGGGAGGTCGAAGCGCAATCGGGTCTCCCCGCCGGCTTTCAGATCCGCTTTTTGGAAATCCTTGAGTTCTTTCTGCACCCAGGTGGCTGAAGTGACCACGTCGGAGACATACAGTTGCACCACGCATTTTCCATCCCGTTTTCCGGTGTTGGTGAGGGTGACTTCGCATGAAACCACTCCGTTCCGGGCTTCGGAAGTGGACCCAAGGGCAAGTTCCGAGAGTCGGAAGTCGGTGTAGGACAACCCTTCGCCGAACGCGAACTGCGGAGACTGGGTGAGATCGGCGTAGCGGTCGCCATGCTGCCCGCGCACCTGCGAATAATACACGGGTTGCTGGCCAACGTGATACGGCACGGAAATGGGAAGGCGGCCCGAGGGATTCACCACACCCGACAGAATCTCGGCGATGGCCCGTCCGCCCATCATGCCGGGACAGAAGGCCTCAAGGATGGCGTCCGCATCATGCACACAGGCTGGCAGGACCTGCGGTTTGCTGTGAATCAACACCAGCACCATCGGTTTGCCCAGGGCGCGGAGTTCTTCGAGCAGGCGGATCTGGCCGCCCTGCAACTCCAAGGTCGCGGTGGATTTGGTTTCGCCAATAAACGGCATGTCATCGCCCACCACCGCCACGATCACATCCGAGGCCCGCGCGATCTCCAGTGCCGGTTCAAGCAGGTCCTCTCCGACCTCCCGGATACCGCAGCCGGGGGCATACCGCACATTCCAGGTGTCGGGCGCGAACCGTTCCAGGCCGTCGCGCACGGTCAGGGTGCATTCGCGGGGATGCTCGAAATCACCAATCTGCATTTGACCGCTGCCGCCCGCCCAGTCCCCCATATGCATCTGGGCATCGTCGGCGTTGGGTCCGATCAGGGCAAAGGTGTATTCGCGCTCCGGTGACAGAGGAAGAAAATCATCGCGGTTCTGCAGCAACACAATCGATTCGCGGGCCAGTTCGAGATTGAGATCCCGGTGCGCGTTGCAACCCACACACGCCTGAAGCGTCTTGTCCGGCCGTTTCGGATTGTCAAAAAGGCCCATGCGGAATTTCAGCAACAGAATCCGTCGCACCACGGGGTCGATTTCGGATTCCGCCAGCATTCCGCACTCCACCGCATCCAACACGCCTTCGCGGAAAGCCGGAGTGGCCATAATGAGGTCGTTTCCACTGCGAATCGCGATCGCGGCGGCTTCCTTGTGGTCCGCGGCAATTTTCTGGTCGGTAATCAGAGAGCCGACTGTATTCCAATCGGTCACCAGCAGTCCCTCAAATCCCCATTCGTCCCGCAGCACCGATTTGAGCAGCCAGGGATTGGCGGTGGAGGGAAGCCCCTCCATGGATTGATAGCCGGTCATAAAACTCATGCAGCCCGCCTTCACCGCCGCTTCAAAGGGCGGCAGAAAATAGGAGCGGAGTTTGCGGCGGGAAATATCCGCTTCCGAAGCGTCGCGTCCGCCCTGGGTCTCGGAATATCCGGCATAGTGCTTGGCGGTGGCGAGTATGGCCTCCGGATCATCCAATCCCTTTCCCTGATAGCCGCGGATCATGGCGACGCCCAGGCGGGAAATCAGAAAAGGATCCTCCCCGAAGGTTTCCCCCACCCGGCCCCAGCGGAGATCCCGCGGGAGACAAAGCACCGGCGAAAAGGTCCAGTGAATGCCGGTGCCGGCCACTTCACGGGCGGTGGCGGCGGCGGCCTTCTCAATCAGGTCCTCGTTCCAGGAGCCGGCCTGCGCCAACTGCGTCGGGAAAATGGTGGCTCCGGGCCAGAAGGAGTGACCGTGAATGCAGTCGTCCCCAATCAGCAGTGGAATCCCCAGCCGGTTGTCCGCCGCCAGATCCATCGCCTGATCCGCCCGGTCACCGTTGATATGCAACAGAGACCCCACCAACTGCTTTTGGATGAGTTCCTCAAGGTTCCCCTGGCCGTTCAACTGCAGCATCTGCCCCGCTTTCTCCTCCAGGGTCATGCGGGAAAGCAGGTCGTCGGTACGGGCTTCAGGCGATAGAGAGCTGTCTTGATACGGGAATTTCATAGTGGAAATAAATACGGGTTTATAAAAAACAAATGACCATCACCTAACAACCAACAACCATCAACCAACAACCAACAACCAACAACCA
>JBBDRC010000141.1:0-6165 GCA_040905625.1 Kiritimatiellia bacterium | reverse complement strand
GTTCAGTTCGCCCTGAGTTTGGTGTTTTCGGGGAGGGAATGTAATCTTTTGATTCTGACTCTCCCCGAAAGCGCCAAAGGCAGGGCGAAATATTTACCCGCCTCCGGCGGGTCAACGCCCGCCGTCCACCCGAATGCGCCACTCCCTCTGCTTGGCATCATCCGTCACTGGATCCGCTGGCATACAGTCTCTTCACCCGACAATTTCACTGTGACAGAGTACTAGTACCCTGTAACGCGGACTCCACCAAATCCTGCAATACCCGCGCGTCCCGGTGATAATTTTCGATGAGATCGTCTTTGGCGAACTCCAGCAGGGCCCAGCGGGGTTTGGGGGCTTCGGCCAGGATCTCAAAATACCGCGTCCACCGCTCTTTGCCTTCCGAAAGCAGATATCGATCGCCGCCCCCCCCTTTCCCCCAGTGAAACACGTGCACATTGGAGACCCGGGGCAGAATGCTTCGCAGACTTTTTTCACAGATATCTTCGGATTGTCCGTTGGGGGGCTGCCAGAGGCTGTCCAGATTTTCCAGAGGCAGGGCCTCCAGCAACTCCACAGCGGACTCGATATCATCGGTCAGGGTGCCTCCGTGATACTCAAAGGCGACACGCATCGACCGTTTCGCCGCCAGATCACAAATACGTTTGGCATCCGCTATGATCAACTGACGGTACTGCGGATCCGCTTCCGCCGAGCTTTTGTTTCCCGCCCACACCCTCACGGTGGGAGCGCCCAGGGCCTCGGCGGAATCGAGTACCGCCTCGATTTCGGGGGACTTTTCCGCAGGCCCCAGCCGATAATAGGAGCCGTAAGCCGCGATTTCCAGTCCCGCGTCCAGGGTCCAGCGGGCCACCTGTTCCGCGACCTTCACATTTCCGTGCGGCACATGCACATCTCCGCCCCATTCCAGCCCCTGTTGTCCGGCCTTCACCACTTCTTCAATAAGTTCAGGTGCGGAGAATTTTCGAAAACTGATCGAGACCAAGCCTGTTTTGAGTGTTGATTCTTCCATTTTACTGCGCGATGTAGCCCCCGTCCACGTTAATCACCTGACCGGTCACAAAGGAGGACGCATCGGAGCAGAGCCAAAGCACCGCCTCCGCCACATCGTCCGGTTCGGCCACCCGGCCCATGGGATGCCGCTTTTTGATGTGCTCATAGGTCTCGGGCGAATCATGCATCGTCCGCCAGAGCATGTCCGTGTTCACCGCCCCCGGTGCCACCGCGTTCACCCGGATCTTGTGATGCGCCTCCTCCAGCGAAGCGGTTTGGGTCAATCCGATCACCGCGTGCTTGGCCGCCACATAGGGGGCCAGCAGCGGCATCCCCACTTCCCCCAGCACGGAGGCGATATTCACAATGCATCCACCCCCACTCTTGCGCAGGGCGGGAATCGCGTGTTTAAGGGTGAGAAAAGTGCCCATCACGTTCACATTCAGCACCTGCTGAAAATCCTCCAGCTTGATGTCCGGCAACGCGTGGGGATCGGCTTCCAGCCCCGCGTTGTTCACCACAAAATCCAGTCGGCCATGCCGTTCCACCGTTTGTTTAATACAGGCCTTCACCGCCGCTTCGTCCGTGACATCGCTCTGCACATATTCCACTTTCAGTCCCTGCTTTCGCAAATCCTTGGCCTGATCCTCCCCCAACTCGGAGCGCCGGCCCGAATAGCACACCAGGGCACCGCTTCTTGCCAATGCCGACACGATCGCCTTGCCGATACCGGAGGTGCCGCCGGTCACCAGCGCCACTTTGCCGTTGAATAAATAAGGATTGGTTCCGGGTGGATGCATAACAGACTCCTGAATATGGGATGAAAACTCCCACATAAACCATCATCTCCATTCAATCAAGCCTAATCCATAAATCAGGACATCTATTATCCCATATATTATTTTATTAACAGTTTTCCTGCAAATAGGGGATGGTGAGGGGGCCTTCGGGTATGACTGCAACAGGTGCGTCCGGGTCTCCGAGCCGTTGAAGTTCGGCATCGACAGAGGCACGAAGGTCGTGGACGGGTTCGAGGTGGGCGGCATTATGATAATGCAATATGGCCTCAACGCCGGTCACCCCCGGAAAAACGGCTTTGTAACCTCCGGAATATCCGGCCATAAAATGGGGTTCGATAAACCCCATGATGATGCGGCGGTCCGCCTGTGCGTACTCACGGTTATACCTCACCTCGTATCCAAAAGAGGACCGTCCCACCGGAATCATTAAAATGGGTTTGTCGAATGCATAGCGGGTGGAAATCGTACGATTCCCGATATGATTTCCGACACCCGGAAACCGTTCAGAAATGTTTTCCGGGCGTCGGAACGTATGCGAATGAGCCCGTTCGAAAAGGGTTTTATGATGGTTCGGCCCGAATAACGGAGTTTTTTTCTTTTTTATATTCCCGTTTCAGAGCGGGGTTATAGGGGTGGAAATTTTTGTGCCTTTTTGTGGCAAAAAATAAAACGATTCACCACCGGACCGGATATCGGGGCACCCAAGATCTCGCGGATTCAGGCGTAAAAGGATTGTGATTTCCATGCGGGCTTTGCTAGAACGTGGTAATGCCCTCCTTCACCCCGCCCCATAAATTTTCAGGAACCCGACCCGCCATTGGAATGTATATTCCGTATCTGCTGATCGTGCTCGCGGGAGTGCTTTTCTGCATGTGGACGTACAAACATGAAGAACACCGGTTGCGGAGGAATCTGCAGCAACAGGTGTCCCGGACCGCCAACACCATCCCCCCTCTGTGGGTGGAGAGCTTTTCCGGCAGCCCGGAGGATCTGTCCCGGCCCGAACACCAGCGGCTGCAACAGCAATTACGATGGCTGCTGCATCAGGTGGAGAATGGCAGCTATTTTTATCTGATGGGAAAAAATACAGACGGAGATGTCTATTTTCTGATGGATGTGGCCATGGAGGAAATACAGGAGGATCCCGCGATTCCCGGCGATGTGTATGAGGAGGCCTCCCCGGAGCTTCAGGCGGCCTTCCGGACCGGCGAACCTTTTGTGGAGGGCCCCCTGGAGGATTCCTGGGGGGTGTGGGTGAGTGGATTCGCCCCTGTTGTAAGCGAAAACGGGGAGACCCTCGCGTTTCTGGGCCTGGACATTGACGCGGAGGACTGGAATGCCGCGATCTGGAAACAGGTTCAGTATCCACTCCTGATTTCTGCTTTGATTTTTTTGACCGCGCTGGGAACCCACTTCCAGTTGAATCGGCGAAATGAACTAAAGCGGCAGGTGGCCGACCGCACCCGTATTCTGGAATGGAGCGAGAACCGGCTGGCGCATATCAACCGATGCTTTCTGGAATTCGGCCCGGACCCCGTGATCAATATACAAAAACTGACCAGACTGGCGGGGCAATTGCTCCGGGCGGATGTCGCTCTCTACAGTCGGATGGAGCGTGCCCGGTTGATTACAAAGGCGGAATGGGATGCCGGGGATGGAGAACATCCGGTAATTGACGTGGAGGAGAACATCCGGTTAGAGGTTATAGGCGCCAATCGGGAACGTCCGCTGGTGCTTTCCGATGTATCCGACACCCTTCCCTCCACCGGATCGGATTCCCGTGAAGTCCGGATACCTCTTCACACCTTCGCGGGTCAGGCGGTGTCGCTGGGGGGACAGGGGATTGGCTGCCTGGGAATTGGATTCGCGAAGCCGGTCTCCCTGTCCGAGGCGGATTTGGATTTTCTCAGTGCGGTGGGCGCCGCCGTTCGAATTGAGGAGGGACGCTACGCCTCCGACTTGAATCTGATTCGGAAAGACCGGTTGCTGGAAGCCGCGGCCGCAGTGAACAACACCTTGCTGGTGGAGGAAGATTGCCGAAAAGCCATTCAGGACGCGCTGGCGGTGATTGGCGAGGCTGCCGAACAACAACGGGTGACAGTATACGAATACGAACAGGACCCGGGGTCAGACACGGGCACTATCAGCCTGCGGTATGAATGGTCGGAGGACGGGATAACACCGCAACCGGAATTTCAGCCCCTCCCCTTTGAGAAGACCCTCCCGCGATGGGCCGGGCTGTTCAAACAGGGGAAATATGTGGAGGGGGCTGTGCGCACGTTTCCCGATGCGGAGCGGGAGTTATTGGAAGCCCAACACATCGTTTCGATGCTGGCGGTTCCCATTTTCCGAAATCGGAATTTGTGGGGGTTCATTGGGTTTGACAACCGTCAGGAGGATTTCCAGTGGAGTCAAAGTGAGCGCTCGGTGCTGCTGTCGGTTTCATCGTCCATTGGGGCATCCATTCTACGCCGTGAATCAGAGGATCAGCTTCACCGAAGTAATGAAGAATTGAACGCGGCGGTGGAACGGGCGCGCAAACTGATCATTGAATCAGAGAAAGCCAATTTGGCGAAAAGTGAATTTCTGGCGAGGATGAGCCATGAAATCCGCACGCCCATGAACGGAATCCTGGGCATGGCCCGGCTGATGAATTATCAGAAACTGGGCGGGGAGCAGCGGGAGCAGTTGGACATCATCATTCAAAGCGGGGAAATGCTGCTGCACATCATCAATGATATTCTGGATTTTTCAAAGATTGAAGCGGGCAAACTGTCCATTTCCCCGGAGGTCTTCGATCTGCACCTGATGCTGGACAGTATTCACGGCCTGTTGAAAATTAAAGCGGAGGAGAAAGCCCTTCGGTACCTCACCGCCGTCGATCCCGATGTGCCCAGACAAGTGGTGGGCGACCCCATGCGAATTCGGCAGGTGTTGATGAATCTGATCGGGAACGCGATCAAATTCACCACCGGGGGCGAGGTGGAGATCCACACCCGTTGTCATGTGCGGGACGATCAAAACGCCAGTATCTCATTTGAAATACGCGATACCGGTCTGGGAATTCCGGAGGATCGGGTGGAGTCTATTTTCGAAGAATTCAGCCAGTTGGACGGCTCCTCCAACCGGCGCTACGAGGGAACAGGTCTGGGCCTGGCGATCGTGGAGCGGTTGGTTAAATTGATGCGGGGCGAGGTCAGGGTAAAAAGCGAAATTAACAAAGGATCCGCGTTCACGGTGACCCTGCCTCTGCGGCTGGTGGAGCAGGAAGAGGTGGATGATCCTCAATTTCCGGCGGATATTCTGAAAGGACGTCGTATTCTGGTGGTGGACGATACTCACAATAACCTGCGGGTGATGTCGGGCCTGCTGGAGATGTGGGAGTGCCGCCACACCGAAATCGATTCCCCCGTCGACGCGCTGGATGAAATCATCAAGGCTCACAACCAGGGCGATCCCTATCTCTGCGCGATCATCGATATGATGATGCCGGAATGGGACGGAATTCAGTTGGCGGAACGCATCCGCCAACATCCGGAACTGGCGGAAACCCTGCTCATGGTGATGCTGTCTTCCATGGATATAGAGGATCAGGAGACGGTGCTTCGCAGCGCGGGATTTATCGCGGTCATGCAGAAACCGGTGAACGGCTCGCAGTTGCATGACATTCTGATGCAGGCCCTCTACAATCACCACCGCAACAAACCCACGGTTCTGCTGGTGGACGACGACCCGGACGGTCTCGAATGCAGCAAACGTATTTTGCATCCAAGCTACGACGTGCTGACAGCCTCCGGCAGCAAGGAGGCGGAAACCCTTCTGTCCGTGAATCCGACTATCGACATTCTGTTCTGTGATCATGATATGCCCGGAGAGCCCGGACTCGAATTCTGCAAACGCCTTCACCAGCAAAAATCCTCCACGATTCGTATTCTGATGACAGGGCACATCGACCAGGATTTTTTGTTGGATGCCATGAACAGTCAGGCGCTTTTTCGATATATCGTCAAACCCGTCGGCAAAGATATGCTCCTGAAAACCGCGCAGGAGGCCATGCGGGAACGGCGGAAACGGAGTGATGAAAAAATTCGCCGGGCCATGGCGGATTCCACCCTGGCCAGGCCCCCGGAGCCGAAGCGGGTTTTGCCCGGGAAAGCGACAAGCGAACAGACACTGTCCAGCCAGCATGTGTTGGTGGCGGAGGACAACCGGGTCAATCAAAAGGTGGCTGCCCAGTTTCTGAAACGGCTGGGATTGACCTGCGACATCGTGGGTAACGGAAAACTGGCTCTGGAGGCCTTAAAGAAACCGGTTTACGGCGCGGTGCTCATGGATCTGCATATGCCGGAAATGGACGGACTGGAGGCCACCC
>JBBDRC010000140.1:0-6190 GCA_040905625.1 Kiritimatiellia bacterium | reverse complement strand
CTTCCAGCCGGAGATACCGGGTATTCACATTGAGATCGATCCGGACCCACTGGTTGTAGGTGTCACAGTCATACACCGTAACGGTTTCCCACTTTTCGGCGCCGGCGACTTGAATGAGAAGCTCTCCTTTTCCGTTGGTGTCATAGATCCAGAGACCGGCCAGAGGCATTTCTTCTCCCAGATCGATCCGAACCGCCGCCGGAAATTCCGCCGGATGTTTGACAATTTTCCATCCGGGTTGGGTGTCTTCAGCAGATGGACTTCGGTATCAACACAAATTGGCCAATCCGTTAAAACTTCTGATATGATAAAAAGGACAGTTGTGAATTTAGAAGGTTGACAAACCCTACTAAATCAATAGGGTTAGTGGGCTATGATCTCGAAGAAGTGTATATATGCCTTGAAAGCGGTATTGGCGTTGGCCCGGAACACGGGCGGGGCACCGATGGCGATTCATGATATTGCCAAAGCGGAGGATATTCCTCCGCGCTTTCTGGAGGCGATTCTCCGTGATCTCAAGCAAAGCGGACTTACCGACTCGATCCGGGGAAAGGACGGGGGCTACCGGCTGACACTGTCACCGCATGAGATCAGTATCGGCCGCGTGGTGCGCGCGGTGGAGGGCCCCTGGTTTCCGGCGGCCGACTCCTCGGAGCGGGACGTGTTCTCTTCGGTGTGGGAGCGGGCGGACCGGGCCCTCTCCGACCTTCTGGATCAAAAAAATTTTCAAACCCTGGTTGTCGAGCAGGATGCCCTGCGCGGCGATAAAGTCATCAACTACTCCATCTAAACGACGGCCTTTTATGAACGTAACCATCGATATTGACGAAGCAAACGCCGCCCTGGAGGACGCCTCTCCGCAGGATATCATCCAATGGGGACATGAAAGCTCCGCCGGGAGCATCCTGATTTCAACCAACTTCCGGCCCTATGAGGCGGTCCTCCTGCACATGGCGGTGCAGCACATACCGGACATTCCGGTGTTGTGGGTGGATCATGGCTACAACACACCCTCCACATACAGATGCGCCGAGGCCATTATCAAAAAATTGGATCTGAACGTGCATTTGTATATTCCCGCCCGCACCGCCGCCCATCGCGACACCGTCCTGGGCGGAATTCCCACTCTGGACGATCCGGAAACCCACGATCTGTTCACGGAAGAAGTGAAGCTGGAACCTTTCCGGCGCGGTATGCGGGAATTGAAACCCGCCGTGTGGCTGACCGCCCTGCGCCGGGTGCAGAATCCAAATCGGGAAACCATGAAGGTGGTGGGACGCACTCCCGACGGCGTAATCAAACTGAGCCCGGTGCTGGCCTGGACGGACGAACAGATGCAGGCCTACATCGATGAGCACGATTTACCCAATGAATTCAATTATTACGACCCCACCAAGGTGCTCGAAAACCGGGAATGCGGTTTACATCTGGATGCATCCAAGCTATAAGTCCCACTTGTTTTATGAATCAATATAAACTTACTCACTTAGAACTGCTGGAAACGGAAGCCATCCACGTCATGCGCGAGGTGGCCGCCGAATTTGAACGTCCCGCCCTCCTGTTCAGCGGCGGCAAGGATTCCATTGTCATGCTGCGTTTGGCGGAGAAAGCCTTCCGTCCCGCCCGCATTCCCTTCCCGCTGTTGAATGTGGACACCGGACACAACTTTCCTGAATTGAACGATTTCCGCGACCGCCGTGCCAAAGAGCTGGGAGCCAAACTGATTATCCGCACTGTCGAGGACGCCCTGGCCAAGGGAATCGCCACTCAGGTTCCGGGTGAACTCAGTCGCAACCGTCTGCAAATTCCCACCCTGTTGGCCGCGATCGAGGAATTTCAGTTCGATGCCGCCATCGGCGGCGCCCGCCGGGACGAGGAGAAGGCGCGGGCAAAAGAACGGTTTTTCTCTTTCCGCGATGAATTCGGTCAATGGGAACCCAAGAAGCAACGTCCCGAATTGTGGAATATCTACAACGGCCGGTTGCTTCCGGGTCAGAACATGCGGGTGTTTCCCTTGTCCAACTGGACGGAAACGGATGTCTGGGAATACATATCCCAGGAAAATCTGGAACTCCCCCACATTTATTTCGCCCATGAACGCGAGGTCGTCCGGCGAAAAGGACAATGGCTCCCTGTCAACGATCTTCAGCCTCCGAAAGAGGGCGAGGAGGTCAAAACACTCAAGGTGCGTGTGCGCACCATCGGCGATATCATGACCACCGGCTGCATCGAATCCGATGCCACCGAAATCACGGATATTCTGGCCGAAGTCGCTTCCGCCCGGGTGACGGAACGGGGCGGACGGGCCGACGACAAGGTCTCCGAAAGCTCCATGGAGGACCGCAAGCGTGAAGGCTATTTCTAAGAGGTCAGAGGGTGGAGGTCAGAGGTTGAAAGCCTCCCCTTCACCTTCTAACTTCTGACCCCTGACCCACGCGCTTCGCGTGGCAAGCTCTTCCCCCTGACCTCTGACCTCTTCCCCCTGACCTCTTCCCCCTGACCTCTCCTCCCCATTCAACATGACAACATTTGCAGATAACACTCAACTAATGCGCTTTACCACCGCCGGCAGCGTCGATGACGGGAAAAGCACCCTTATCGGACGCCTGCTTCACGACTCGAAATCCATTTTCGAGGACCAGTGGGAATCGCTCGAACGTTCCGCCGACCTCGCGGGCGGCACCGAGGTCAACCTCGCCAACCTCACCGATGGACTCCGCTCCGAGCGCGAACAGGGAATCACCATCGATGTGGCATACCGCTACTTCGCCACGCCCCGCCGTAAATTCATCATTGCCGACACCCCCGGTCATGTCCAGTACACCCGGAACATGGTCACCGGCGCCTCCACCGCCAACATGGCGCTGGTGCTGATTGACGCACGCAACGGTGTGGTCGAGCAATCCAAGCGTCACGCCTACATCAGCAGCCTGCTCGGCATCCCCCACATGACCGTTTGCATCAATAAAATGGACCTGGTGGATTACAGCGAAGACCGATTTCGTGAAATCCGCGAGGCGTTCTATGCCTTCATTCCCCGCCTGGACATCCGCGACATCAGTTTCATCCCCATCAGTGCGCTTAAAGGCGACAACGTGGTGACCGAATCGGAGAAGATGCCCTGGTATCACGGTCCCACTCTGCTCAGTCACCTGGAGGACGTCTACATCGCCAGCGACTGGAATCTCAAGGATTTCCGTATGCCCGTGCAGTATGTGATTCGCCCCCACACCGACGAGCACCACGATTACCGCGGCTTCGCCGGACAGATCACCGGCGGCACCATCCGGGTGGGCGATGAGATCGGCGTGCTGCCCGCCGGCGCGCGCAGCAAGGTCAAATCCATTCTCACCCACCAGGGGCCCGCCGACGAGGCGTTCTGCCCCCAGTCCATTTCCCTGGAACTCGAACACAACATCGACGTGAGCCGCGGGGACACCCTCACCTCCTTCGACAATCTGCCCTACACCACCCGGGACCACGACGCTCATCTCTGCTGGATGCATGAAAAACCCCTGCAACTGGGCAGAAAATACCTGATCAAGCACGGATCCCGCACCACCAAAGTGGTCTTCCGCGAATTGGTCAACAAAATCAATGTGCATACCCTGGAGGAGGTTCATGAACCCGCGGACATGGGCCTGAATGACATCGGACGGGTCCGTTTTAACACCATGTCCCATTTGGTGTATGATGCCTACAAGAAAAACCGCTACGTCGGAGGATTCGTGATTATCGACGAAGCCACCAACGACACCCTGGCCGCGGGCATGCTTCGTTCCCCGGACAAGGCCCAGCCGGTGCCCGATTTCACCGATTACGTTATTTAATCTGTGACACTACCTGCGACACTTCGAATTCTCTCCCGAGGCAGCAAACTGGCCCGCCTGCAGGTGGAGGAGGCGTTGCCGTTTCTGGCGGAAGCGTTTCCCGGATCCGACTTCAAGGTGGACGTGCTTGAGACCATCGGCGATCGGGATCTGGCCACTCCGCTCACGGACGCGTCCGTTCCCTCCGATTTTTTCAGTCGGGAACTGGATGAGGCCCAGATACGGGGCGACGCCGACCTGGTTATCCACAGCGCCAAAGATCTTTCCGGCCCTCTTCCTGAAGGTCTGACCCTTGCCGCCATGCTGCCCGCCCGGGACACCCGCGACGCGCTGGTGGTCCGCGAAGGAGCCGGCCTGAGCAAAGGCGGGGTGATCGGCACCAGCAGTCCGGTCCGCGAAAAAGCCATACTCGACCTGTATCCGGAGGCCGTGTGCAGGTCCATTCGCGGCGATATAGGGCGACGGTTGGCGCAGATGGACGCGGGCGGCTACGATGCCGTGATCATCGCCGGCTGTGCTCTGCAGCGTTTGGGACTTGAACACCGCATCACCGAATGGCTCGACTATGAGACCACCCCGTTGCAGGGGCGGCTGGCCATTACCGTGCGGTCCGACCGAACCGACCTGAACTCCGCCCTGCGGGTGATAGATGTCCGCCGCTCCGCCGGACTGGTGGCGATGGTCGGGTGTCCGGCCGACGCCCGGCTGCTGGGAGGTCTGGCCGGGGATCTGCTGGAGGAGGCCGATCTGGTGTTGCACGACCGCCTGATCCCCGAAGAGATCCTGAATCGACTTGGAGGGAGGGCGGAATATGTGGGCAAGAAGGGACATGCCCATTCCACCACTCAGGCCCATATTCATCGCCGCATCCTGCACGCGGCCGAGGCCGGAATGCTGGTGGTGCGGCTGCACGGAGGCGAACCCGGAGTGCTGGGACACCTCGGCGAAACTCTGGACTACTGTCATCAATGGGGTCTTCGCACCGAAGTGATCCCCGCCGTGTCTGCGGCCCAACTCACCGCCGCCCGGGCGCGATGCAGTCTCACCCATCGCCACGAGGGCCGCAGCATCCGGTTTCTCAGCGGACATCAGGGACTGTCCGATCATGATCCTCGCTCCCTTTCGCCCGACAATGGACATCTGGCCGTCTACATGGGCGTGCGCGACATCCGGGATATCCAGCAGCGCCTCCTTCAGGCGGGCTGGTCCGGGGACACCCCGGTGACCACCGGCAAGCACCTGGGAACCCCCGAAGAGGCTCTGCTGTACAGCAGTCTGGAGGGAATAATCGATCAGCCCCTCGAATCTCCGGCCGTGCTGCTGGTCGGGCCCCGAACGCATCCCCAGTCTTACACCCTGTTTACCGGAACCGATCCACGCAAATTCCTGCGGCAAGGCCCGTTGCTGCATTTCCCCATGATCGAACTCGCACCCGTTCCCCTGTCGGAACGGGTGGACATCCTGCGCACCCGATTGGACGGCTGGGACGGACTTGTTTTCCCCTCCAGCCGGGCGGTCGAATTTTTGGTGGAGGCGCTGCTGGAACTCGGGGATACCCGCCTTCTCGGTGATAAAAAACTCCTGGCGGTGGGCCCCAGGACGGCGGAGGCGCTCCGGGCGTTCGGGTTGAAAGCGGACGCCGCCCCAAAAGGTTTCGGCGGTGCCGCCGCCCTGGCCGCGATGGAAGGGAATTGGCGGGGACGCTACGGTTATCTCACCTCCGATCAATCACCGGTGGAGGAACGGCAGCAGGCGGTCCGCTCCGCCGGCATCAACCTGGATCCCGCTGTATTCTATCAAAACAGGGTCATCCGCCACGATCACCTTCCCGCGCTCCCGTTCCACCGGGTCCTCTTCAGTTCCGGCAGCACCGTGCACGCTTATTTTGATCAGTTCCCGGCGGAAAAATCCGCTCCCCGCGAATGGATCGCGGTCGGAACCTCCACCCTCAAGACCCTGCGGCAGCTTGGAATCGCGGGTCGTACTCTTTCGTGACGTTCACTGAAGAGCCTTTTAAAAGGTGAATGCTATTTCTTAAAACGGGATGAAAACACATACGGCTGAACAGGTCCGAAATGAAGTTTCTGAAAATCGGAGTGTTCTGGATTCAGCAGATAATTCCATTCCTCTGGAGAAAGCACACTTGGAACCGCCAAGACCGCAGAACGCTTTTCCCTCACCCAACGGTCACCAATGTTTTGGGTTGCGGAAATTGGGGTATCCCCATCCCATCCATCCGGCAAATCCGGAATTTCGATGGTTTCACAAAGTCCTTCATCGAATTCCGCCGTTCGGAATGCAAATTTTTTCATCAGCACCGTCGGTGAATCCACATGAACCAGCGTCTCAAGAATTGCCAG